>JBCBYI010000289.1:0-3424 GCA_039815945.1 Actinomycetota bacterium
GACGAGCACCGCCATGGCGACCAACGTCCAGCCGCACGCCACGAGCAGCGTCTCCCGCCACGGAGCACCCACACCGAAGGCCCCGGATTGGATCTCGGCCGACAGGCTCGCCAGCGCGGCGCCGAAACCGATGGCGGTGACCCCGACCGCACCGAGGGCGACGGCGAGTCGCAGTGGCGGCACGAGATCGTCGCCGCCTCCGCCGGTCGAGCGGGCCACCACTCGCGCGGTGAGAGCGACGAGCACGACCAGCACGAGGAGGAGCGCGATGTTGGCCACCATCGTCCGCGGCCCGTACGGCACGAGCGCGACGGCGTCGCCGCCCTCGTCCCAGGCCGCCAACGGGAAGCCCGACAGCACGCGGGTCGGGAACTCCCGCAGCGCATCGCCGCTGATCGAGATGTCGGAGGCGACGTAGCAGCCGCCGTCGGCGCAGCGTGACTCGATCACGATCCTCGAGGGCACGAAGACGACGAAGAAGCCGCTGGCGAGGGCCAGGAGTCGCGGCACGGCGGCGAAGCGACGGGCGGTCGGCCAATCAGCACCGGCGACGTAGCAGCGGGCGGCGAAGAAGACCGCCGCCATCGGGATCGCGATGTAGACGAGGTCGTAGGTGGCTGCACAGATCATGCCCACCACCGCGACGGCGACGAGTTCGGGTACCGACGCCCGTCGGATCTCCACGTCGCGGTCTCGCACGACGAACCAGGGGACGGCGAAGCACAGCGCGGTCGAGCCGATGAAGATGAACGGGTAGGCCGACAGCGGGCTGAGAAAGGACGCGGCACCGAGACCGGTGGCGACGACCAGCGGTGTCCAGCGCTGCAGGGGATGATCACGCAGCCCGGCGGACCGCAGCAGGGCGGCGACCAGGCCCGTCAACACGACCGCGAGCACGCCGGCCATCGCCAGGCGGAAGACGCCGTGGATCGTGACCGGTGAGACCTGCGACGCCTCGGCGGTCTCGAACACGATCGTCTTCTGCCAGTAGTCGGCGAACCGGCCGACGGGCCGGAAGTTGCCGGCGCCGTTGATGAAGTCCGGCACCTCGCGCACGGCGAACTCGGCGATCGGGAACGGGTTGCCGTCGAAGCGCGCCGCGTTCTGGAAGAGTGTGCGTTTCTCGTCGAGTTGGAGCGAGAACCCCGCGAGCGGGCTCACGACGAGGACGGCGGGCAACCAGGAACGACGGATCCCCGGAGACTAGCCAGACCACCCGGACGGGCCGGGTGAGGCGTCAGCTCGCCAGCGCGGTGTAGAGCCGCGCGAGGAAGGTCGCCATCTGCTCTCGGGTCACCGGTGCGGCCGGCGAGTACGTCGTCGACGACGTGCCGGTCGTGACGCCCAGCGCCGCGAGACAGCCGATGTCGAGACGGGCGTAGGAGCCGGCGGCGACGTCGGCGAAGGTGGTGTCGATCGCACACGGCTCGCCGGTGAGGTCGCGGAAGAGCCGAGCGAGGAACGCGGCCATCTGCTCGCGGGTGACCACGTCGTCGGGGCTGAACGTCGTCGGCGACGTGCCGCTGGTGATGCCGAGCGTGGCGAGACACGCGACCGAGCCGTTCGCATACGACGCCGGGTCGATGTCGACGAACGAGTGCGAACCCACACACGACTCGCCGGTCACCGTGTCGCGGAACCGGGAGACGAACGCACTCATCTGCTCGCGGGTGACCGGTGCAGCCGGATCGAAGGTCCACGCCGACGTGCCGGTGGTGAGACCGAGATGGAAGACGCACGCGATCGGTCCGGCCCCGAAGGAGGTCGGATCGACGTCGGAGAACGGGTGGGCGTCGGGCCGGTCGCAGTCGACCCCGGTCTCGGCCGGCCCCCGCAGCAGGCGGCCCGGCATGGTGACCGTCTCGAGGGTCGCCGCGCCGGTGGCGCCGTCGCCGATCCGAACGGCGTACGTACGGCCCGGGCGGGCGTCGGTGAGCTCGGCGCCGCCACCATCGGTCGCCGCCATGCTCCAGAGGGGGCCGGTGACCGACTCGACCCAGTCGACGTGGGCCGACACCCGGCTGTACACGTCGGGCAGGTCGGGGTGGATCGCACATCCGAGATTCGAGTTGAACGACACGATGCCGGCGACCATCAGCACACCGCTGCGGTTGACCACGATCGGGCCACCCGAGTCGCCCTGACAGAAACCGGCCGACGGCGCCGCAGCACAGAGCCGGAGTTCGGGATCCCAGTCGACGAACTGTTCGGGCCAGATGCCGCAGCTCTCGTCGAACGCGACCTCCACACCGCGGAGATCGTCGACGGTGCGGCCGCCCGACGCGATGGCACCCCACCCGGTGACGTAGCCGACCTCGTCCTCGTACGGGCCGGCGAGGTCGAACAGCGGGATCGCCCGAGCGGTCGCGGGGTCGAAGGGTTCGGCCACGCGGATCAAGGCGATGTCGTTCGCGAGCATCGACCGGTCCCACTCGGGATGCTGCACGACCGACTCCGCCATCACCAGCGACGAGTTCCGATCGAGGGCGTAGTCCTCCCAGTCGGCGACGCCGTACACCACGGCGATGGAGTCGGCCGGTGAGTAGGTGTTGAGCCCCCGGCGGATCTCGACACAGTGGGCCGCGGTGAGGATCCACGAGTCGTCGATGACGACCCCACCGCACTCAGCGACCACGAAGGGCCCGTCATGCACGAAGAGCTTGACGGTGTAGCGATGATCGTCGATCGCGACGGGCGACCCGCCGACGATCTGCATGCCGAGATCGCCCTGGGCGAGCCAATCGGCGTCGGCCTCGATCTCGCGGTACTCGACGACCGGGTCGATGATCTGCGTCTCAGGGGTGACGTCGATCTCGACCGAGGTGGTAGACGTCGCCCGGATCGATGCGATCGAGAGCTCGGGAATCGTCGCGGCGACCGGCACCACGAGCGCGCCGACGACCGCAGCGACCACGATGACGGTGATCGCCGTCGAACGGCGCGCACGGCGCCCGCGACGGTCGTCGAGGAACGAGTTCACCGGCCCCGACGCTAGATCCAGGTCCCCGATCGCTCAATGGGTCATTCGGCCACGGAAACCGAACCGGGTTCACGGTCGATGCCGCGGGTCGCGAGCAGGGTCGAGATGCCCCAGAGGCCGGCGGCGATGAACAGCACCGTGCGGATCGACGTCGCCTCCGCGATAGCGGCCAGCGTGAGCCCACCGAGCAGCTCGCCGGTCGCGGTGGCCTGGCCCATCAAGGAGTGGACGGTGGCCCGGACCTGCGACGGGGCGTCGCGGTTGGCCCACCCCTCGAGCACCGGCCACAACGACTCCCGGGTGCTGTCCTGCAGGATGAGCCCGAGCCCGATGGCGAGCAGGAAGGTCGTCGATGCGGTGAGCACCGCGCCCGCGGCGGCGACGAAGAGCAGCAGCGTGGCCAGACGAGCGACCCCCATCCCCCGTTCGAGCGCTCGGCCCGAC
>JBCBYI010000028.1:0-25277 GCA_039815945.1 Actinomycetota bacterium
CGTCGACCGGCCCGATCCGGCGCTGGAAGGTCGGGCGCCGGAATCGATGCCAGGCCTCGTACAGGGCCGGGCGCGGCAGCGGGAGGTGCTCGACCGGGAGGTCGCCGATCTCGTCGAGCGCCGGCGGTTCGCGGTGCCGGGCCGCGAGTCCGACCACGTCGTGGCGGCCGAGCGCCCGCACGGCGTGGATCGTGCGCATCGCCGCAGCGGCGGTGCCACCGGGCACCCGGTGCCAGCAGGATTCGACGACGGCAGCGACTCGGGGGCGCACGTTCGGAGTCTGGCATGGCGGGCTACGATCTCCTCCCGATGGAGACCCCGTTCGAATCCAAGCGGATCTTCGTCACCGGCGGAACCGGCTTCCTCGGTGGCGCAGTTCGACGAGCGCTGGCTGCGCGCGGCGTCGAGGACGTCATCGCGCCGTCGAGCGACGAGGTCGACTTCCGCGATCCGATCGCGACCGCCGCCGCGATCGCCGAGGCCGCGCCCGACATCGTCGTGCACCTCGCGGCCCGGGTCGGCGGCATCGGCGCCAACATGGCCGCGCCGGCCGATCTCTACCTCGAGAACCTGCTGCTCGGCACCAACGTGATCGAAGCGGCCCGCAACGCTGACGTCGAGAAGACGGTGGTCGTCGGCACGATCTGTTCGTACCCGAAACACACCCCGGTCCCCTTCCAGGAGGACTCCCTGTGGACGGGGTACCCCGAAGAGACCAACGCGCCCTACGGCATCGCCAAGCTCGCCCACCTCGTGCACCTGCAGGCCAACCGGGCCCAGTATGACCAGGGCGGCGCCTACGTCATGCCGACCAACCTCTACGGCCCCGGCGACAAGTTCCACCCCGACGTGAGCCACGTGATCCCGGCCCTCATCCGCAAGTGCGTCCTGGCCAAGGAGTCGGGGGCCGACGAGATCGAGGTGTGGGGCACCGGGAGCGCGAGCCGCGAGTTCCTCTACGTCGACGACGCCGCCGACGGCATCGTCCGGGCAGCGGAGCTCTACGACGGCGACGAACCGGTCAACCTCGGCGCTGATCGCGAGCTGCTGATCAAGGAGCTCGTCGAGGTCATCGCCGAGCTCACGGGCTTCGAGGGCCGTATCGTCTGGGACTCGACCAAGCCCGACGGCCAACCGCGGCGCAGCGTCGACGCCAGCCGGGCGCGAGAGCTCTTCGGATTCGAAGCGGGCACCGACTTCCGCGACGGGCTCCGCACCACGATCGAGTGGTACCTCGCCAACCGCGACGAGGCCGAGGCCCGGCGCACCTGATCGACGGGTCGGGGCGCGGCCCCGATGCGATCAGACGATCGAGCGGAAGTACTCCACGGTGCGCTCGACGCCCTCGCGCAGCTGAACCTGGGGCTCCCAACCGAGGATCTCGCGGGCCCGGGTGATGTCGGGCTTGCGCTGGGTCGGATCGTCGGTGGGCAATGGATGGCGTTCGACGACCGACGACGACCCGGTGACCTCGATCACGACCTCGGCGAGTTCGTTGATCGTGAACTCGTTGGGGTTGCCGACGTTCACCGGATCGTTCTCGTTCGAGTCGAGGAGGGCGACCAGCCCCCGTACCTCGTCCTCGACGAAACAAAAGCTCCGGGTCTGGGAGCCGTCGCCGTAGATGGTGAGCGGCTCACCCTTGAGCGCCTGCACGATGAAGTTCGAGACGACGCGGCCGTCGTCGGGCCGCATGCGGGGACCGTACGTGTTGAAGATGCGCACGATCCGGGTATCGAGTCCGTGGTAGCGGTGGTACGCCATCGTCATCGCCTCGGAGAAGCGCTTCGCCTCGTCGTACACGCCACGAGGACCGACCGGGTTGACGTTGCCCCAGTAGTCCTCGGTCTGGGGATGCACGTGCGGGTCGCCGTAGACCTCCGAGGTCGACGCGATGAAGTAGGTGGCGCCCTTGTCCTTCGCCAGGCCGAGCGTGTTGTGGGTGCCGAGCGAGCCGACCTTGAGGGTCTGGATCGGCATCTCGAGGTAGTCGATCGGCGAGGCCGGGCTCGCGAAGTGCAGCACGGCGTCGACCTCACCCGGGACCCAGACATAGTTCGACACGTCGTGCTCGACGAACGTGAAGCCCGGCGCGCCGAAGAGGTGCTCGATGTTGGCCTTGTTGCCGGTGACCAGGTTGTCGATGGCGACGACCTCGTCGCCGCGACCGAGCAGGAGATCGGCCAGATGCGAACCGAGGAAGCCGGCCCCGCCCGTGATGACGACGCGGGCCATCAGGCGCGCCCCACGCCCTGGTAGGAGAAGCCACGACGCTTCAGGGCGCCGCGATCGAGCAGGTTGCGGGCGTCGACGATGTTGCGCTCGCTGACCAGGTCGCTGACCTTGTCGAGATCGAGCCACTTGAACTCGTCCCATTCGGTGGCGACGACGACGGCCGAGGCGCCCTCACACGCCGCGTAGGCGTCGTCGACGACCTCGACGCCGTCGAGGTCGAGCGACGCGACGGCAGGGTCGTAGGCCTTGACCGTCGCGCCCTTGGCGACGAGGCGGGTCATCACCTCGATGGCGGGCGACTCGCGGGTGTCGTCGGTGCCGGCCTTGAAGGCGATGCCGAGCATGCCGATCGTGGCGCCCTCGAGCGGGGCGACCGCCTCGACCTTGCGCACGATGCGGTCGAACTGTTCGACGTTGACCTCGACCACGCCCCGCATCAACGCGAAGTCGTAGCCGGCGTCCTCGGCGATGGAGATGATCGCCTTGGAGTCCTTCGGGAAGCACGAGCCACCCCAGCCCGGGCCGGGGCGCAGGAACTCGTGGCCGATGCGATGGTCGTAGCCCATGCCGAGCAAGACGTCGTTGACGTCGGCGCCGACGGCCTCGCACACGGCGGCGATGGCGTTGGTGAACGAGAGCTTGGTGGCGAGGAAGGCGTTGGCCGCGTACTTGCAGGTCTCGGCCGAGGCGGGATCGGTGACCATGATCGGGGCGCGTACGCCGAGGTAGAGCGACGCGACCCGGCCGGCGGCGGCCTGATCGTCCGAGCCGATCACGACCCGGTCGGGGTTGAGGAAGTCGTCGACCGCGGTGCCCTCACGCAAGAACTCGGGGTTCGAGACGACGGGGATGTCGGAGCGGCGGAGCGCCCGCTCGACCAGCAGCGTCGAACCGACGGGCACCGTCGACTTGTTGACCACCACCGTGCCGGGGCTGAGGTGGGGGCTGATCTGTTCGGCGGCGGCGGTCAGATAACTGAGATCGGCGGAGCCGTCGGCGGACTGCGGGGTCGGGACGCAGAGGTAGACGAACTCGGCGTCGCCCACCGCGTGCTCCGAACCGAGGACGAACGTCAGATTGCCGTTGTCCATGGCCCCTCGGACGATCTCCTCGAGACCGGCTTCGTGGATCGGGATCTCGCCGCGCTGCAGCGAGTCGACCTTCTCGGGGACGATGTCGGCGCAGATCACGTTGTGGCCCAGGTGGGCGAAGCAGGC
Source organism: Actinomycetota bacterium (assembly GCA_039815945.1). GTDB lineage: Bacteria > Actinomycetota > Acidimicrobiia > Acidimicrobiales > Aldehydirespiratoraceae > UBA11606. Next base: position 3,453 of record JBCBYI010000028.1, read on the forward strand.
GCCGGTCGTGAGGCCGACGTAGCCCGTGCCGATCACGGCGATGGTGCTGGTCATGAAGACTCCTGAGGGGGGATGTCGCCCGGCCGAGCCGAGCGCTGCTCTGCCGCCATCGGCAGATGTCGTCAGGGCCTGAGTCTACGAGGTCGTCGACCCGACGTCTGGCCTAGCCGCAGGTCTCGCCCTCGGGTGCGCGACCGATGGCCTCGGCGGGCACCGTCGTGGTCGTCGTGGTTGTGGTCGGGGCGACCGTCGTGGTTGTGGTCGGGGCGACCGTCGTGGTGGTGGTCGGGGGCGCGACGGTGGTCGTGCTGGTGGATGTCGCCGGCGCGGCCGGGTCGACGGTGGTGCTCGAATCGCCCACCGGCGCCTCGATGGTGGTCGTGGTTGTGGTCGTGGCGACGTCGAGCACGGGAACGGGCACCTCCCCGAACGCCTCGATGGCCGCCGCCGTCTCGGCCTCGTCCTGGGGGAAGAAGATGGCGATCGAGTCGTGGTCGGTCCCGAGGACGAGGGTCATCTCGCCGGCGGACGGGTCCTCGACCAACGCCGGAACGGGGACGACGTAGCGGGCCAGCAGCTCGGCTTCGGCCCGACCGCCGGCCGGGTGGACGATCACGCTGTCGGAACCGGTCGCCGCCACGAGCTGCTCACCGCCGACGGAGAAGCCGAGCGAACGAAGAAGCTCGGTGTCCCCGACCAGGGTGGCCTCGTCGACGCCTGCGACGGAGAACCGCACGTCGGAGAGCGAGATCGCGTCGGCGAGCCCGCGGAAGATCTGGAACATCTCGGCGTCGAGATCCTCGGCGAGGCCGAGGCCTTCCCATTGGCCGGTCTCGGGGTCGATCACGTCGACGACGCGCGGCGAGAAGTTCTGCAGCGTCGAACTGTCGAAGTCGGTGAACGCTTCGGCGAGCTGCACCAGCTCGGCCGTCGTCAGCCCCTGGTCGAGCACGACGCTCTCCGCCGCCGAGCTGATCAGCCCCGACAGCGTGGTCGGATTCCGCGCGCCACGGGCGATGGCCCGGTCGATCGACGCGGTGATGAACGCCTGCTGGCGTTCGATGCGACCGAAGTCGGAGTTCCCGACCGTGACGAACTCGCCGTCGCGGAGCTCTTCGTAGTTGCGCGAGCGCACGAACCGGAGAGCCTGGTCGCCGTCGAGGACGTGACAGCCGCGATCCCCGACCACGAAGCCGGTCCGCTGATCGACCGCGGCGGCCGGGAACCACATCGGCACGCCGTCGAGTTCGTCGACGACGTCGCGGAACGCGAGGAAGTCGAGCTCGACGTAGTGGTTGATCTGGACGTCGAAGTTCGTCGACACCGTCTCGACGAGCAGCGGCGCGCCGCCGATCAGCGACGACGCGTTGATCTTCTGCACCGGGATCCGAGCGTTGGGGATCTCCACGAGCAGATCCCGTGGCAGGGTGAGCGCCCACGCCTGCCCACCCACCGGATCGATGCGCAAGATCGCGATCGTGTCGGCGAGGCTGTTGCCGCTCGCGTCGACCTCTCGGCCGAACGCGGCGGGGTCGTCGGGATCGAGGCCGAGCGCCGAATCGACGCCGATGATCAAGAAGTTGACCGGTTCCGACGGATCGGTCTCGGTGTCGAGCAGATCGCCCGAGAACTGGATCCGACCGAGGTCGGCGACCCCGTCGTACAGCTCGACAACGAAGAACGACGCAGCGACCGAGGCGCCGATGACGCCGAGGCAGGCGAGGATCATCAGCCGCTGGGGCCAACTCCTCCGCAACGCCACCGTCTCGTCGTCCATCACGGCGCCGGATCGTAGCGCCCGCCACGACCCTGCCGAGATCAGTCCTCGGCCCGCAGGTGGATGACGTCGCCGACCGCCACCTCGAGCGTCTCGCCGTCGACCGACAGCGCGAGACCACCGTCGGCGGTCAGATCGGTCGCCACGCCGACCAGGTCACCACCGGGCTGTTCGATGCGAACCCGGCGCCCGATCGTCGCCGAGCGAGTCCGCATCTCGGCGAAGGTTGCGGCTGGGTCGGCGAGGAGCCCCGGCAGAGCGTCCAGGAGCGCCGCCAAGATGTCGTCGCGGCTCGCGTCGCTGCCGTTGGCGGCGAGCGACGTCGCCTCCACGACCGGCGCCGAGCCGACGTTGAGCCCGAGGCCGACCACGACGCAGGCCGGCGTCGAGGTCACGAATTCGCTCAGCATCCCGGCGAGCTTCCCGGGCGCACGTCCCGTTTCGACGACGAGATCGTTGGGCCACTTGATGCCCGCGTCGACGCCCGCGCCGACGACCGCGGCGTGCGCAGCGACCGCGATCGCGCTCGGAACGACATGGGGCTGATCACCCGCGGGGAGACGCAGGCTGAACATCAACTGCCCGACCCCGTCGTCCTCCCACCGACGATCGAGGCGACCCCGCCCCGCCGACTGGTGATCGGCGACCAGCGCCTCGACCCCGGTCGTCCCCGCCCGGGCGGACTCGGCGAGGTCGGTGTTGGTCGAGCCGGTCGAGGACACGTGTCGGAACCCCCAACCGCTGGCCGCCGCAGCCGCACGACTCCGCGCGAAGATTCCGGGGTGTGGTGTCGCATCGGGGGGCGCCATTCGGCTAGTCAATAGCACGTGTTCTCCAAAGTGCTGATCGCCAACCGGGGCGAAATCGCCGTCCGCGTCATCCGTGCCTGCCGCGAGCTCGGCATCACCTCCGTCGCCGTCTACAGCGAACTCGACCGCGACGCCCTCCACGTGCGGCTCGCCGACGAGGCCTACGCCCTCGGTGGCCAGACCGCGGCCGAGTCCTACATCAACACCGACGCCATCCTCGACGCGATCGAGAAGTCCGGCGCCGACGCCGTTCACCCCGGTTACGGCTTCTTCTCCGAGAACGCCGACTTCGCCCGGGCCATCACCGAACGCGGGGTCACCTTCGTCGGGCCGCCGCCCGCCGCGATCGAGGTGATGGGCGACAAGATCAGCGCCCGCGAAGCCGCCGAGAAGGTCGACGTGCACGGCGTCCCCGGCAGTACCGCCATCCTCACCGACCCGGCCGAGGTCGTCGCCTTCGGCGACGAGTACGGCTGGCCCGTCGCCATCAAGGCCGCCTACGGCGGCGGCGGTCGCGGCATGAAGGTCGTCCGCAGCGCCGACGAAGCCGCCGACCAGCTGGCCTCCGCCCAGCGGGAGGCGCTCGCCTACTTCGGCCGCGACGAGTGCTACATGGAGCGCTACCTCACCAAGCCCCGCCACGTCGAGGTCCAGGTCCTCTGCGACACCCACGGCAACGCCGTGTACCTCGGCACCCGCGACTGCTCGGCCCAGCGCCGCCACCAAAAGCTCGTCGAGGAGGCGCCCGCCGCCGGCATCCCCGACGACATCATCCAGCAGATGGGTGAGGCCGCCGTCGCCGTCGCCAAGGGCTGCGACTACACCAACGCCGGCACCGTCGAGTTCCTCTACGAAGACGGTGGCTTCTACTACCTCGAGATGAACACCCGCCTCCAGGTCGAGCACCCCGCCACCGAGCTCATCACCAGCGTCGACCTTGTCGAGCAGCAGCTGCGGGTCGCCGCCGGCGAACCGTTGCCGTTCACCCAGGACGAGATCGAGATCCGGGGCCACTCGATCGAGATCCGGATCAACGCGGAGGATCCCGCCGGCGGCGCGTTCCTCCCCTCCCCCGGCCCGATCACCTCGCTCACCCCACCCGACGGCTTCGGCACCCGATGGGACACCGGCTACGAGGCCGGCGACGAGATCAGCCAGTTCTACGACAACCTCGTCGGCAAGCTCATCGTGTGGGGCCGCACCCGCGAGGTCGCCATCAACCGTGCGTTGCGCGCCCTCGGCGAACTCAAGGTCGAGGGGGTGGCCACGACCATCCCGGCCGACATCGCCATCCTCGAACACGACGACTTCCGCAACAACGAGCACTCCACCAAGTGGGTCGAAGAGGTCCTCGATCTCTCCGGCGTGTCGGCCACACCGGCCGAACGACCCGACGACGACGAACCCAAGATCAAGCGAGAGCTCGACGTCGAGGTCAACGGCAAGCGCTTCAGCGTCGCCATGTGGGTGCCGGAATCCGCCGGCGCCCCGGCCGCGGCCGGTGGCGGCGGTGCCGCCCGACGTCGCAGCGGCGGCGGGGCCAGCGGCGGCGGCTCCGGCAGCGGTGAGGTCACCGTGCCCATGCAGGGCACCATCGTGAAGATCAACGTCGCGGTCGGCGACGAGGTCGAAGCCGGCGACGCGATCGTCGTGCTCGAAGCGATGAAGATGGAGAACAACGTCACCGCCGAGAAGGCTGGCACCATCACCGAGATCCGCGTCAGCGAAGGCGACTCCGTCGGCGGCGGCGATGTCGTCGCCGTCATCGAGTAGCGACGACTCCGCCGCCTCGGTCAGCGCCTCGGCGGTGACTCGCTCGCCTCAGCGCCCGCCGGCGACTACTCCGCCGCCTCGGTCAGCGCCTCGGCGAGGGTTGGGTGAACGAGCATCGACTCGTGGATGTCGCTCACGGTCAGGCCGTTCGTCACCGCGACCGCCAACACCGAGATCAGCTCCGCTGCGTGGCGACCCACGATCGACCCGCCCAAGATCACGCCCGTCGCCGGGTCGGAGATGATCTTCACGAAACCACGGGGATCGTCGTTGATCAGCGCCTTCGCATGCGTCGCGAACGGCACCTTCGTGACCCGGACCTTGCGACCCTCGGCGAAGGCATCGATCTCGGCCAGGCCCACGTCGGCGATCTCGGGCTCGGTGAAGATCGCCGAGGCCGCCTTGTCGTAGTCGATGCGGCGATCGGTGCCGCGAGCGGTCAGCCCCATCGCGTGCTCCGCGATCTTGCGGCCCTGCATCGTGGCGACCGACGACAGCGGCAGTCGGCCCGAGAGGTCGCCGGCGGCGTAGATGTGCGGCACGTTCGACTGCATGTGGTCGTTGACCGGCACGTACCCGTGATCGCTCTCGACCCCGGCCTCGTCGAGCCCCAGCCCGTCGGAGTTCGGGATCGAACCGATCGCGAGCAGGGCATGTGACCCACGGGCGATGCGGCCGTCGTCGCACGACACGATCACGTCGTCGCCCTCGCGGACGATCGACTCGGCTCGGGCACCCTTGAAGAGCTTCACGCCCCGCCGGAGGAAGTCCTCCTCGAGCGCCGCGGCCACCTCAGCGTCCTTTTGCGGCAGCACCTGCTGGCGGCTGACGACGAGCGTGACGTCGGCCCCCATCGACTCGAACATGTGCACGAACTCCACGCCCGTCACGCCCGAGCCGATCACGATCGCGTGCTCCGGCATGATCGACGGCGGATAGGCATCGCGGGTTGCGAGCACCCGCTCGCCGTCGACCGTCGCCCAGTCGGGGATACGGGGCCGGCTGCCGGTCGACAACACCACGATGTCGGCGTGGAAGGTCCGCTCGGTGCCGTCGGGAAGGGTCGCCACCGCGGTGTTGGCGTCGATCAGTCGGCCGAAGCCGTCGACCAACTCGACCCGCTGGCTGTCGAGCAGACCGCGGACGGTGGTCTCGAGCCGCGACTCGATGTGCTTGAGACGATCACGCAGCTGATCGAGATCGACGTCAGAGCCGACCTCGGCAAGACCCATACGGGCCGAGCGACGCAGGAACTGGCGGGCGTTGCCGGTGGCGATCATCGCCTTCGACGGGATGCAGTCCCACAGGTGCGCAGCGCCGCCGATCGTGTCGCGTTCGATCAGCACCACCTCCGCGCCCAGCCGGGCTGCGGTGGAAGCACAACTGTGACCGGCCGGGCCACCTCCGATGATCACCATGCGTGTCGTCATTGCCGTGCAGCGTACTGCTCCACGATCGTGCGTCGAGGCTCCTGCATCGAAGGTGGAGGGCCATCGAGGGCGGAGAGGTTAGGGTCCCCTCCCGATGTCCAGGTCCGTCGGACGGGTCGCCGTCCTCCTCGTGATCGTCGTCGGAGTCGTCCTCCGCTTCGCCACCGCCTCCCCGCTGTGGCTCGACGAGGCGCTCTCGGTCCACATCGCGACCGGCGAGCTCTCGCTCTCCGACGCCCTTCGCCGCGACGGCCACCCCGCCCTCTTCTATCTGCTGCTGGGATGGTGGATCGACGTCTTCGGCGACAGCGACACCGCCGCGCGAGCGCTCTCCGGCGTGCTGTCGCTCGCGACACTGCCGGTGGTCTGGATGGCGGCGCGACGCCACGGTCGCGATGTCGCCGGGGCGACGCTCCTCCTCGCCGTCTCGTCGCCGTATCTGATCCGGTACGCCACCGAGACGCGGATGTACGCCCTCGTCGTGCTCGTGATCGCCCTCGGCTGGTGGGCGCTGGAAGCCGCCTGGGATCAGCCCACGCGACGACGCCTCCTCGGCGTGGCCGCGGCCACCGCCGCGGCCATGCACACCCACTACTGGACGTTCTACGCGGTCGCCGCCGCCGGCGTGATCGTTGTCGCCGCCAGCCGACAGCCGTACGGCCGGATCAAGGCGACCCGCGTCCTCGGGGCCATGGCGGCCGGCGCCGCCACCTTCGTCGTGTGGCTCGAGGTCTTCCTCGATCAGCTCGCCGAGACCGGCACCCCGTGGGCGAGCCGGGCCCGCCCGACGGAGATCTTCATCGAGACGCTCCAGGGCATCGGCGGCAACAACCGCTTCGAAGGGGAGACCCTCGGCGTGATGCTGGCCTTCCTCGCCGTGCTCGGGCTGCTCGCCGTTGGACCCGCACGCGAGCGGATCCTGCAGCTGCGGTCGTCGGTCCACGAGTCGATCCAGGTACCTGCGGCGGCCGCGGGTGTCGGACTCTTCTTGGGGACTGTCGCCGCCGTGGTGACCGGCGGTGCGTTCGAGGCCCGGTACGCCGCGATCGCCGTCCCGTTCGTGTTGTTGCTCGCCGGCCGCGGCATCGCCGTGCTCGACACTCGAGCCCGCGTCGTCGTGCTCGCCGTCGTGGTGCTGCTCGGCATGGCGATCAGTGTCGACGAGGCCCGCCGCACCCGTTCCCAGGGCGAGGAGGTCGCCGGCGCGATCGATGACCTCGTCGGCCCCGACGACGTCATCATCTTCTGCCCGGATCAGCTCGGACCGGCCACGACCCACTATCTCGAGACCGACGTCGAGCGGCGGGCCTTCCCGAGCGGCGACGGCTACACCGTCGACTGGCGGAACTATCTCGACCGGGCCGCCTCGACCGACGCGGTCGCCTTCGCGGTCGACGCCCACGAGGCGGCCGGCTCGGGCGCTGTGTGGTTCGTCGGCAGCCCCGGCTACCGCGGACTCGACTTCCCGTGCGGCACGGTGAACGCGGCGCTCGAGGAACGCCGCAATCCCCAGAACGTCGTCGGCCTCCAGGAACTGTTCGAGGGCATGTTCGCCATCCGGTACGGCGCCCGCTGAGGCGTCTACCGTCGAACCGTGTTGCGCGTCGGCATCGACATCACACCGCTCGTCGGCCCTCCGACGGGGATCCATCAGCACACGCGCCATCTCACCGACGCCCTGTTCGCCCGTGACGACGTCGACGTGTCGGGCTGGCTGCTGTCGGCACGCGGCGACAAGCCGACCTTCGCTGGACCGGTCCGCCGTTCGCCCGTGCCGGCATCGCTCGCCGCTCGGCTGTGGGCCCGTGGCGGTTGGCCGGGGCGACGCACGCTCGCCGGGGCGGTCGATGTCGTCCACGGCACGAACTTCCTTGCCCCGCCCGCCGGGACCAGCGTGGTGACCATCCAGGATCTCACCCCGCTCGCCCACACCGAGCTGGTCGAGCCGGCCGTCGCCGCCAAGGCGCCGGCGATCCGCGCCGTGCTCGAATCCGACGCCTGGGTCCACACCTCGTCGCAGGCGGTCGCCGACGAGCTCGCGGCGCTGGGTCGCACCGACCGGATCTGGTGATCCACCACGGTCTGCGCCCACCCGCCCCGACCCGACCCGGGGACGGGGTCGTGACCGCCGGATTCGAGCGCTATGCGCTAGTGCTCGGCACCACCGAACGCCGCAAGCGGGTGCCTGATGTCGTGGCGGCGATGGCCGCCGTGCCCGCCGACGTCGGGCTGGTCATCGCCGGACCCACAGGCAACGACGAACCCGCCGTCGAGCGGGCGATCGCCACCGCCGGCGCGCAGCACCGGATCCGCCGCCTCACCGACGTCGACGACACCACTCGCGACGCGCTCGTCAACGACGCCACCGTGCTGGTGCTCGCAGCCGGGTACGAGGGGTTCGGGTTCACCCCGCTCGAGGCGGCAGCTGCGGGCACCGCCGTCGTGGCCACGGCCGTGGGGGCCCTGCCCGAACTCATCGGCGACCTCGTCGATCTCGCCGACCCCGCCGACCCCGACCTCGGTCCCTTGCTCGCTGCAGCGTGCGAGGATCCCACGATGCCCGTGGCCTTGATCGAGCGGTTGCGCGACCTCACCTGGGCGGCCCACGCCGAGGCGATGGTCGACCTCTACCGCCTCGCGTCGAGTTCATGACCGACTGGTCACGCCGGGCCGCCGTCGCGGTCTTCGTCGGGCTCACCCTGCTTTTCTTCTGGCGGCCCCTGAGCGGGCAAGGGTCGCTGCTGCCGAACGACCTCCTCGACAACGCGGCGCCGTGGTCGGGAGAACGAACACCAGAGCGGGCTGAGAACCCGTGGCTGTCGGACACGATCGACGTCCACAGCCAGTTCGCCGCCCTTGGCGACGACGCCCGATCGGGCCGGCTGTCGTGGTGGGATCGCAGCCTCACCGGTGGTCTCCCGTCCCTGAAGGCCGGCTTCTCGCCGCTCCTGCTCCCCTATCTGCTCCTCCCTGCCGCGTACGCGCCCGGGGTCGTCGCCGCATTGCGGGTCCTCGTCGCCGGGGGATTCCTGGCCGGCTACCTCCGACGGGGGCTCGGCACCGACCGTTCAGCGGCGCTCGTCGGGGCCATCGCGTACGGGTTCACCGGCTATCTCGTCGGGTGGGCGGCATGGCCGCAGTCGAACGTCGCCGCGTTCGCGCCGGCGCTTTTGTGGGCCGTCGAGGCGCTCGTCGCCGATCCGAGACCGCGCCGAGCCGTTCCGGTCGCCGGGGCGATCGCGGCGCTGTACCTCTCGAACTTCCCGCTCGCCGCCACGTACGTCGTGATCGTCGTCGCGTTCTACGCCCTCGCCCGGTTGATCGTGCGCCACGGAGCCCGCCCCATCGAGCGACTCGCCCGGTCCGCGCTCCGGCCGACGCTGTGGGCGGGGGTCGGCATCGCGCTGGGCATGGCCGCGATCTCGATCTATCTGTCGGAGTTCACGACCTATGTCGACTTCAACGACACGAGCGCTCGCGACACCATCCCGGCCGACTCCAGCACCGGCACCCGCTTCCTGCTGACCCTCGTGCTGCCGTGGGCCTTCGGGTCGGCCCATCAGGCCCCGACCTTCTGGGCCGACGGCACGAACTGGGTCGAGGCCCAGGGCTATGTCGGCGTGTCGGTGCTGCTCCTGGCCCTCGTCGCCCTCGCCCATCGGCGGGGCCCCGGCCGAGAGCGGGCGGCGACCGTGCGCATCCTGTGGGCGATCGCCGTGTTCGGCGCGTGGATCTCCTACGTCGGCGGTCCGCTGACCGAAGCGTTCCAGTCGCTCCCGCTCATCGGGGCCAACTCGATCGGCCGCAGCCGCGTCGTCACCCATCTCGCGGTCGCCGCTCTCGCCGGTCTCGGCACGCAAGCGCTCATCGACCGCGGCCGCGAACACGTCGACCTTCGGCGGGCGATCCGCGATGGCGCGATCGCCGCCGTCGCAATCGGGCTCGCCTTCTCACCGTGGTTGCTCGACTGGGGTCGCGAGGCGCGGGCGCGGGGCCTCCTGCAGACCACGCTCGAGCAGGCCTGGCTGCCCGTGCTCGCAGGCGTCGCCATGCTCGTGGCGATCGGCGTCGCGGTCCGCCGGGAGCGCACCGGTCCCGTGCTCGTCGGCGCCGTGTCGCTCATCGTCGCGGTCGAACTCCTCGGCTTCGGCCACTCGGTGATCACGGTCGTCGACGACGAGGAAGGCGACTACGAGACCGCCTCGCACGACCTCGTTCGCGACCTGCTCGAGCCGGGCGAACGCCTCGCCGGGGACGGCCGCACGTTCTGGGCCAACACCAACCAGGTCACCGGGCACGACGACGTGCGCGGTCACGTCTTCTACCCGGCGGGTTGGCGCGACGTGTTCGAGGAGATCCAGCCCGGCGCCTTCGTGAGCCCCGGCACGGTCACCAACCCGTGGTTCGGGCCCGACGCCGATGCCTCCCATCCGGCGCTCGACGCGCTCGCCGTCGGCGTGTGGGCCGACGCCCCGACCGTGCCGGTCCGCGGCGAGGTCATCGAGGCACCCCACCCGGAGGAGACCGGTGCGACGGCCGGGCAGGCCGTGCTCGAGGGGACCACCGAGATCGTGATCGACGTGCCCGACGGGGGCCTGCGAGCCGTCTCGTTCATCCTCTGGGAGCCGCCCTCGGTCGTCGAACTCCGGGTGATCGTCGGCGACGTCGTCGGGACCCGAACCGTGCGCGCCACCGGCAACGGGCAGCGCGTCGACGTGCCGCTCGCCGGCGAGGGGCTCGCACCGGGACCACACACGATCGACGTCACGACGAGCGAACCGATCACCGTTTCGACGATCGACGACGAACCCGAGGTCTGGCTCGTCACTCCGGCCGTCGACGACGGGCTCCGGCTGGTCGCCACCGGCGCCGTCACCCTCTACGAACGCCCCGACGCCGCGGCGGCCTGGTTCGTCCCCGGCGTGTCACCCGACGACGTCGCCGTGACCGTGCACGGCCCCGGCGAGCCCGGCAGCGTCCCGGTCGTACTCGGCACGATCGCCGGTGGCCGGGTCGAGGTGCTCGTCGACGCCGACGAGCCCGGCACGCTGGTCGTCTCCCAGTACGCCTTCCCCGGTTGGTCGGCCACCGTCGACGGCGAGTCGGCATCGATCGCCGAGGTCGACGATCTCGTCACCGGCGTCGCGGTCGAGCCCGGCCGGCACGAGGTCGTCTTGACCTACACGCCGCGCCGGCTCGGTGTGCTCGCGATCGTGACGGCGCTGGCGCTGCTCGCGCTCGCCGTGTTGTGGTTCGTCGACCGGGGTCAGGGGCGCCCGGCTTCGCGCCAGACCAGCGCGGCCGCCTGAGCACGAGTCACCGGCAGCTCCGGCGAGAAGGTCGTATCGGAGGTGCCGTTGGTGACCCCTTCGGCCTTCGCCCATGCGACCGCCGCGGTGAAGTACCGGCCGGCGGGCACGTCGGTGAACTCCGGATCCGGGTAGCCCCCGGGCGAGGCGGCTCGTCGCCACAGCAAGGTGACGAGCTGGGCGCGGGTCACGATCGCCGGGGGGCTGAACGTGGTCGAGCTCGTGCCGGTCGTGATGCCCTCGGCCTTGGCCCAGGCGACCGCGTCGTCGTAGTAGGCCGACGACGCGACATCACCGAAGCCGTGATCGGGATACCCGGTCGGTTCGCCCTCCTGGCGCCACAGGAAGGTGATCATCTGGGCCCGGGTGAGATCGAAGTCGGGGCCGAACAGCGTGGGTGACACGCCGGTCGTGATCGACTCGGCCACCATCCACTCGACGGCGTCGGTGAACCAGGTGCCGTCGGGGACGTCGCAGAACGTGCCCGACGCCCCGTTGAGCGAACAAAGACTCCCAACGGTGCGACCGGTGCGTTCCGGGTTCTGGCGAAACATCGGCCACGCATCGGTCGCGCTCGACGACGGCAGCCCGAAAGCGGCGACCCGGGTCGTCTCGTCGGCGGTGTTGAAGCCGGTGAAGACGATGCTCTTTTGCCCGTCGATCACCCCGACGGCGGGGGCGTTCTCGAAGCTCCACGCCACACCGATACGGAACTGCCAGGCGAGCCCCTCTTCGAGGTTGGCGCCGGTGCGGCCGTCGAGCATCGCCATGCCGGTGCGCGAGCCGACCGCGACGTCTTGATCACCGTCGCCGTCGAGGTCGGCGATGATCGGATGGCCGAGCAGATCGGAGGCGCCGATGGCGGGGTGGCCCATCGTGGTCGGGGTCGACCACAACACGCTGCCGTCGGGGCGCCAGGCGTAGACCTTGTCGTCCCACGAGCCGACCACGACCTCGAGGTCGCCGTCGCCGTCGAGATCGCCGAGCGCGGGGCTGGCGGTGATGGTGTCGCCGGTGTCGACGGGCCAGCCGGGCACGGTGGAGCCGTCGTCGAGGTGATATGCCAGCACCTTCGAGTGGTCGGTGGCGTACCCGGGCGAGCAGTCGGGGCTGCCGGCGTTGCAGGTGACATGCCAGTACTCGCCGGTGGTGACGATCAGTTCGGGCCGACCGTCGTTGTTGATGTCGCCGATCGCCGGGGAGCCCTGAACGCTCTCGTTGGGCGTGCGGTTCCAGAGTTCGATCACGGTGTTCGACGCCCAGTCGAGGGCGCGGACGACACCGCCGGTGTGGTCGAAGAAGCCGCCGGGCGAGCTGTCGCCGCCGATGAAGATCTCCTGGCGACCGTCGCCGTCGATGTCGAAGAGCGCGGGCGAGGACCAGATGGTGTCGTCGTTGTTGAACGGGAAGCCGGGCAGCGGTTCGCCGAAGCGATCGACGGCCCAGATCATGAAGTCCCAGCTGCCGTAGACGACGTCGTCGTAGCCGTCGCCGTCGACGTCACCGATCGCGGGCGTGACGTAGGTGGCCTCGCACCAGCCGTCGAGGGTGCGCGAGCCGGTCCAGATGTTGCTGGTGTCGCGGGCGTCGTCGGTCTGCCAGAGGATGTCGCCGTTGCGACCGTCGAAGGCGATGACCGAACCGTTCTGGTTCGGCGCCCACGTCGAACCAACACCGACGATGACCTCGGGGATGCCGTCCTTGTCGAGATCGGCGACCGTCGGGCTGGAGTCGATCGCCGAGGCGGTGCCCTGGGCGTTGCAGCCGGGGGCCACGCCGGGGATGGCGGCGGCGGTCCACTTGCGGGTGCCGTCGCCGTTGTAGGCGCGCAGGAACCCGTCCTGGGTACCGAAGACGACTTCGTTGCCGGCGACGCCGTCGATGTCGGCGATCACGGGCGAGGAGCTGCGGTTCCAACCGTCGAGGATCTCCCACTGCTGGTTCCACAGCTGGTCGCCGCTGAACGCGTCGGAGGCGGCCGACGGGTTCACGGCGAGAGAGGAGCCGAGCACGGTCAGGCCGGCAATGGAGGCGAGCACACGTTTCATCGGAAGACCCATCGGCAGGTACCGCCCCGCTCCTGAGACCGTAGCGTAGGCTTCCGCCGTGTCTGCACCACCCGCCGATCTCGACGTGTCGATCGTCTTGCCGGTCCACAACGAGGCCGGTCACCTCCAGGCGGAGATCGATCGCATCGCCGAGGCCATGGACGCCTCGTCGTACTCGTGGGAGTTGATCATCGTCGACGACGGCTCCTCGGATGGCTCCACCGAGATCGCCACCGCCGACCCTCGCACGCGGGTGATCCGCGCCGAGCGCAACAAGGGCGCCGGCACGGCGCGCCGGATCGGCACCGAGGCGGCGCGGGGCGGCATCGTCGTGTGGTCCGACGCCGACATGACCTACCCCAACCACGAGATCCCCCGGTTGGTCGATGCCCTCGGCGATGCCGATCACGTCGTGGGCTCCCGCACCTCCGAGCAGGGCACCCTCAAGCTCTTCCGGGTGCCGGCGAAGTGGCTGATCCGCCGCCTCGCCCAGTACCTGACCCAAACGAAGATCCCCGATCTCAACACCGGCTTCCGGGCCTTTCGCCGCGATGTCGCGCTGCAGTACACCCATCAGCTGCCCCCGGGCTTCAGCTGCGTCACCACGATCACCATGTCGTTCCTCATGAACGGCTACCGGGTCGAGTTCGTGCCGATCAGCTACGAACCCCGCGCCGGCGAATCGAAGTTCCACTGGTGGAAGGACACCCGGCGCTACGCCCTGCAGGTGATCCGCATGATGCTCTCCTACGACCCGCTCCGCGTGATGTTGCCGCTCGCGTCGCTGCTCGGCCTGATCTTCCTCGCCAAGCTCGGCTACGACCTCGTCGACAAGGACTTCCGCCCCGCCGCCAACACACTGTTGCTGGGCTTCGCCGTGCTACAAACCCTGGTCGTGGGGCTGCTCGCCGATCTCGTCGTGCGGGTCAACCGGCCGAGCCGGGCGGTGCTGCCGTCGGACGTCCGAGAGCTCAGCTGACCCGGCCGAGGATGCTCTCCCAGCGGGCGCGCACGGCGTCCCAGGAGAACATCGACTCGGTGTAGGCCTTGCCGGCGGCGGCCAGCCGGTCGCGAAGGGGCGCGTCGTCGAGCAGCCGACCGAGGGCGGCGTCGAAGTCCGCGAGGCCGGTGTACCAGAGGCCGCCGTGGCTGTTCTCGCAGTGCTCGCGCATCGGCAGGCACCAGCCGTTGACCAGCGACGGCGTTCCGACGAGGAAGGCCTCGGGCACGACGAAGCTGAAGCTCTCGTGCGGTGACGGGTTGATCAACACGTCGGCGGCGGCGAGCAAGCCGTATTTGTGCTCGGCCGGCACCCGGCCCAGCACCTCGACCCCCTCGACGGCCGGCGGTGCGTCGATGACCGGCCCGGCGATGACGAGGCGGCCGCCGCCCCGTCGCTCCCGGAACGCACGGAACCGCTCGACGAGGTCGAGCACGCCCTTGCCGGCGTCGACGCGGCCGAGGTACACGCAGAAGGGTTCGTCGCCGAGCCCGAGCGCGGCCCGGGCCCCGATGGGGTCGACGGGGCTGTCGATCTCGACGGGGTAGCCGAGCACAGCCTGGGGCGTCGATGCGGTGGTCGGGAAGCGTTCGAGCACGAGCTGTTGCTCGGCTCGGCTGCCGTGCAGCAGCGCGTCGGCGGCACCGAAGAGCTCGTCGAAGACCGGGAGCCGCAGGGGCGGCTCAGGATGGGTCGCGGCCTGGAGCATTGCCGGTACCTTCGCCCGGTGCGGGCCCCGGACGGTCGGCTGGTACAGGTACGGGATCAGCGACAGGACCCCGTCGTCGACCGCCTCGATCGCATCGAGCAGCTCGGGACTGTCGGGGCCCTGGCGGTCGATCCAGTCGTAGGCCTCCGTGAGCGACACCGACGGCGCCGCGAACAGCCGGCCGCTCAGGGCGTCGAGGTCGGGGTCGCGGGGCCGTCGAACCGGGAACCGGGTGACTTCGACCCCCTCCTCGACCGTCGTCCCCGGGTCGTAGGCGTCCTCCCACGTGACGCTCGACAGCGCGCACGTGCTCAACACCCGGACCTTCCATCCGTCGGCGGCCATCCGGGTCGCGTAGGACCGGGCGCCCTGCTCGGCCCCGCCAACGACCTCGGCGCCGTAGCGAGGGGACACGAAGGTGATGACGGGACTCATCGGACCAACCCTTGGAGCGCATCCCACATCGCGACCTGGGTGCGGTCGAGCGCGAAGTCGCCGGCCCGGCGCGCACCGGCCTCGGCGAGGGCGCCCCACAGGGTCGGGTCGGCGAGGAGCCGACCGACCGCTTCGGCGACGGTCACCGGTCGCTTGTCGCCGAGCACGATGCCGGCCCCGGCGATCGTCTCAGGCACGGCGGCCGCCCGAAATCCGACGACCGGGAGTCCGGCGGCCATGGCCTCGACCACGGGCACGCAGAACCCCTCGTGCTCACTCAGGCAGAGGAAGACCGACGCCCGGCGGTACCAGGCGGCGAGTTCGGCATCGGACACGGGCCCGGTGAACTCGACGACATCGCCGAGCCCGAGCCGGTCGATGAGAGCGGTGAGCGCTCGGCCGTAGGCGTCGATCGACGGCGACCCAACGAGCACGAGGCGGGCATCGGGGTGGGCGTCGTGCACCATCGCCATCGAGGCGACGAGATCCTCGTGGCGCTTGTTCGACACGACCCGTCCGACGAAGAGCACGATCGGTTCCCGGTCGTCGGCCGGTGCGGGGCCGTCGCCGCCGAGGCGCCACATCACCGGCGAGACCCGAACGTCGTCGATCCCCACGGCTCGGAGTTCCGCGGCGTTGTAGGCCGAGTCGGCGACCGCCCGAATCGTGAACGGGGCGAGCTGATCGAGCTGGCTTCTCCCCCATCGCAGGCCGGGGATCAAGCCCGGGTCCCACGGCTCGAGGAACTCGGCCGGCGTGATGTTGTGGTAGTTGAGCACGCACGGCACGCGCTGCTGGATCACGGCTTCGGCGACGAACGAACCGATGCCGTGCTGGAGGATCACGAGGTCGGCGGGAGCCTTCCAATCATCGACGAGGGTGACCTCCTCCGCGGTCGTCGTCGGGATCTGGGTCACGAACCGGATGGGCCCGGCGCCGTGGTCGGCGAGCAGATCGCGCAACAACAGCGTGTGGGCACCGGTGGCGTCGTGTTCGCGCAGCTCCGGGACGAGGAGGTCGACCGCGGTCATGCGAGCGCCTCCAGGATCGAGCCGAGCGCTCGGCGCATGATCTGCGCCGCTCGCTCGGGAGCGAACGTCGCTGCCCGGATCCGTCCACGCTCGGCCATCGCAGCTCGGAGATGGGGATCGTCGAGCACCTGGTCGATCGCGGCCGCCACCTCGCTCGGTCCCGGGTCGCTGAGCAGGAGGCCGGCATCTCCCACCGTCTCCGGGAGCACGGCTGCGGCCCGGGCGACCACCGGGAGACCGGCCCCCATCGCCTCGATCACCGGGACGCAGAAGCCCTCGTGTTCGCTGAGGCAGACGAAGACGTCGGCGGTGCCGTACGACGCCACGAGGTCGGCGTAAGGCACCGAGCCGGCGAACTCGACCGCTCCGGGTGCGACCGATTCGGCGAACGCTCGGAGGGCGTCCTCGTAGCGGGCCGACGACGGGGCACCGATCAGCGTGAGCCGGGCCTCCGGTCGGTGTCGCCGGAGCTCGGCGAGCGCAGCGATGAGATCCTGTTGACGCTTGTTGGGAGCGAGACGGCCGACGAACAGCAGCGTCGGCGGACCACCGGCGGCCCGGTCGGGTGGATCGGGTGGATCGAAGAGCACCGGCGCGACGCGGACGTCGTCGAGACCCAATGCGATCAGTTCATCCGCGTTGAACTGACTGTCGGCGACGGCGGCGACGGCGCGGCGAGCCAGGCGAGCGAGCTGACGTCGGCCAGCGTCGAGTTCGGCTCCGATGTGGGGCTCCCACGGATCGAACGCCTCGGCCGGCGTGAGGTTGTGGTAGTCGAGCACGAGCGGCTCGGGCCGGCCGAGCAGATGGTCGGCGACCGGGGAGCCCGTGCTCGCCTGGTAGAGCAGGACGTCGGCGGCGGGATCGCCGGCGTGGTCGCGGTAGTCACGGGCCCGGCTCGCGAGATCGGGGTGGATGCTCTGCGCGTAGAGGGTTGTGTCGTGGCCCATGTCTCGCAGGAGGTCGTCGACCGCGAGCGTGTGGTACCCGACCGCGTCGCGTGGACTCAGGGTCGCGGTGAAGTGATGGACCCGCATGTGGTCAGCCGAGCCGACCGACCACGATCGTGTCGATCCGGTCGTCGCCGTCGACGGCGACGGTCTCGGCCGCGAAGCCGGCCCGTTCGAGGAGGTGGGCCCACGTGGCCGGTGCTAGTCCCCGGCCGGCGCGCAGATCTCGCTCGACCGGATCGCGATCGGCGGGGTCGGTGGTGACGACGACGACCGTGCCGGTGCCGTCGAGGGCTGCGGTGACGTCGCCGAGCAAGGTCCACACCGCCGTGGGGCCAAGATCCTCGACGAACCCGGCCAACACGATCGCCGTGAGCGAGCCGGGCTCGCTCGACGCGAGGTGCTCGACCGGATCGCCGCTGCGCAGGTCGAGCCCGCCGCGCACCCCGGGCAGGATCGCGATCGGGTCGCGGTCGACGCCATGAACGCCTTGACCGCGGGCGTGGATCGGGGCGACGAGGGCACCGGCTCGTGCCGCACCGACGAACACCGTGCCGTCGGTGGGGACCACGGCGGCGACGGCCTCGGCGACCGCCTGGCCGGGTTCGGCGACCGGATCGATCAGGGCGTCGAGGGCGCCGGTGCCGACGGCGGCCTCGACCCCGTCGAGACGTTCGTCCATGCGCCGCACGAGCCGCACGAGCACATTGCTGAGGGCGTTGATCTGATCGGTGACGTAGCGCAGGTACCAGTAGGTGGCCTTACGGATCGTGCCCTTCACGTGGCGCACGCCCGGCTTGGCCCCGAGCGGCGCGTCGACATCGATCATCGAGAGACGGTCGGCCCGGTCGAGGAGCAGTTCGCCCTGTTCGCCGGCGGCGCCCGGCGGCGCGACGTCGATCCACGCTCGCTCGATCTCGCGCTCGCGACGCTGGATCTCCGGCTCTTGGCGACGTCGCCGTTCGGCGTCGGCCTCGATCTCGGCCCGGACCCGGGCGATGTAGGCAGCGGCGTCCTCGGCCGGGGCGGTGGGCTCAGTCACGGGACGGGACGCTACCAGCCGCCACCTCGTCGTCCGGCGAGCGTCGAGCGGGCGCGACGGCGCCGACGAGGACCCACCCGAGGGCGGTGGCGACGATGACGAGGGCACCGGCGAGCAGCCCCGGCGGGCGGTATCGCAACTCGACCTCGCTGGTGCCGGCCGGCACGCCGACCCCGATCAACGTCGCGGGGGTGCGATGTCTCGCACCACCGTCGACCGTCACCGACCAGCCGGGCCGATCGACGATGTCGGTGGCGATGTCGACCGGTCGCTCGCTGTCGATCGAGAACCGCAACGAACGATCGTCGACGTGCTCGACGACGACATCGGCACCGGCCGCGTCGGTGACGGCGGCGACCGGGCGATGCACGATCGTGAGGCCGTCGACGACACAGGTCTCGCTCTCGTCGGATCCGATCACCCCGACGAGAGCGAGACCTGTGTCGTCGACGCCGATCGTCGCCGTGGCAGCATCGGCCCCGACCCGGATGGTGACCGACGCGGGGCCGTCGAGCCCGTCACCCTCGATCGGCACGAGCACCGGCGAGCCCGTGACCACGACGGCATCGCCGAAGAGGAACCGCCCACCGGCGGTGACATCGATCTCGACCGGGGTGGCGAACGGTGCCTGCAGATCGATCTCGATCGCTCGGAGACCGGCGTCGAGTTCGACCGGGGTCGTGAAGACCGCGCCGGCCGGGTCGACACGGCCGGCGGCTTCGGTGAGCGGCCGGGTGACGATGCCCGGCGGTCGACGACCGGGCGCGGTCACGAAGGCGTCGACCCCGAAGCGCCGCCACACCGGATCGTTCACATCGAGCGGGCCCACGATCGGCTGGTCGGTCGACGCGCCACCCCGGACCGCGTCCGCGTCGGCGGCGGTCAGCAGGGCGATCTCCTCGGCCGACCTCGGTCGCGGCACCCGGACGTCGTCGGGCCCGAAGCGGGCGGCGACGACCGGCGGCATCGCCCGGCCCTCCCCCACGATCAGGCCCTGGTCGCCGACCAGTTCGAACAGCTCGGTGTGGGTCGGTGTCGCCGCCAACCGTTCGTCGCGATCGGTGACCGACGGGATCGCCATCCCGAACGACAGCGCCTCCAGCACCACGAGGGCGCCGGCCGCGATCACGACCGCCTCGCCCGCGAGTGCCTGTCGACGCCACGACTCGACGACCGTGACGACCGTCGCGAGGGCGAGCAACGAGATCGTCGATTCGGCGAGCGCCGTCCGCACCGCCCCGGCGTCGCCGGCCACATCGATCCAATCCAGCAGTGACCAGCCCGCCACTCCGGCGAGGACAAGGCCAAGGCCGACCGCGACCCGGTCGGGCCGGGGCGTTCGGTCGCCTCGCTCGACGCGCGAGAGCGTCTGGGCAGCCGCGACCACGACGCCGAGCACCAGCAGCACCCGAGCGTGGGTCAGCTCGGCCCCCTCACCGGCGACGAGGCGCGACAACCACACGAACGGGCCGCCGACGTACGCGACACCAAAGCCGACGACGCCGAGCACGAGCGGGAGCCGTCGATCGCCGGGCACGACGAGCACGGCCATGGCGAGCGCCACGATCACCAGGCCCACCGCGGCGACGGAGAGCTGGGCCGACGACGCGGCGATCCACGGATATCCGACCGCGTCGGCACCCCACAGGGATCCGAGGCCGAGGGTCAACACACTCGACACGGCGGCAGAGGAGTCGTCGGCCGCTGCCGGCAACGCCGGCTCGGCCCACTGCCAGCGCGACCACGACGCGAGGAGGTGCGGTGCGGCGACGGCGAGACCGGTGACGACCCCGACGGCGACGGCGAGCGGCGCACGGGAGCGCCGCGTGACCGACGCCAGGGTCGCGACGACACCGACCAGCGCGTATGCGGTGATCGCCCACACCCCACACCACGCCAGCGCAGCGACCCAGCCCGCCAAGCGCACGATGGTGCGTCGGTCGACCGCCGCGGCGACGTCAACGCTCGCAGCGAGGACCCACGGCACGATTGCGAAGGCGGTCGCGTGGGGCCAGCCGATCCACACGAACACCAGGCCGGAGAGGCCGTAGGCCAGGCCCCCGACGGTCGCGGCCGACGGTGAGACGGCGAGCCGATCGAGGAAGCGAGCGGTGCCGCCCATGGCGAGCAGCATCGCCAGTGCGGCGACCAGGCCCGGCGCGTACCACGCAGGCACGAGGGCGTAGACGACGTGGGTGAACGGCACGCCGTCGGCGAGGGTCGGCGCACCGGACCGGCCGTCCCCGAGCTGGGTCAGCGACCCGTCGCGGGCCTCCACACCCCACCGGACCCAGGCGGAGTGCACTCCGATGGCGTCGGGCTCAGCCACCTCGATGGTCAGCCCGGCGGGCGCGTCGGCCCCGAACGGCGCCGCCGACCACACCTGGTCGTCGGGGGCGAGCGTGCCGCCCGCGAACAGCGGCCGCCAGAAGGTGAAGGCGACCACGGCCACGAACACGAGCGTGCGCGTCGTGCGTGTCGAGCCCCACCGTGCCATGCCGGGACGCTACCGTCGGGCGCACCTCATGGCCGTGCTCCTCATCGCCACCGACCGCGCCGACTCGATCCCGGCGGACACCACCCCGCTCGGGGCCTCCCTCGACGCAGCGGCGACCATCGTGCGGTGGACGTTCGACGCCGACGATCCCGCCGTGACGGCGACCGTGATGATCGATGTCGACACTGCGCTGCGACCCGGCGCGCTCGACCTGATCGGCGAGACGCTCGACCACCACCTCGACGTCGAGATCCTCACCGCCGACGGCCTGGTCGACGACGAGCTCCGTCTGCGAGGGGCCTGGGCACCGACGCGCATCGCCCACGACCCGTCCGAACTCGACCTCGTCGTGACCCGTGGTCACGCCGCGGACGGCAGCCTCGACGCGCGGGTCGAGGCGCTGTTCGCCGTCGACCCCGCGTCGATCGGACAGCTCCCGGCGGTCCTGACCGAACACTCGGGCCCCCCGCCGCTCGGCCTGGCCACGATGGAGCGCGCCGCCGACCTCTTGGCCCGGCGACGCACACGGCCGACGGTCGGCGCCGTCTCGGTCGTCATTCCGACGGCCGGCTTCCTCAGCCCCGACGGCCGACCCCTCGTGGTCGCGGCGATCGACGCGGCCCGGCGAGGCGGGATCACCGACCTCGAGATCCTGCTCGTGGTCGGCGACGAGTACGTCGGCGATCCCGAGTCGCTGCTCGCCGACGACGTCCGGCTCGTGCACCGTCCGCCGGGATCGTGGAACTTCTCGGCCGCCGTGAACCTGGGGCTCCTCGCCGCCGAGCACGACCACGTGCTCGTGCTCAACGACGACATCGAAGCGATCGGCGACGGCTGGCTGGCCTCGATGGCGGCGCATCTCCGCGACCCCGACGTCGGTGCGGTCGGTGCCCTGCTGCTGTTCCCCGACGGCACGATCCAGCACGCCGGGATGGTCGTCGACCCCGGTTCGCTCAGCGACGACCAGCACGCCGCGCTCCACGCCATCGCACCGGCCGCGAAGGTGGCGATGCAA
>JBCBYI010000290.1:0-3407 GCA_039815945.1 Actinomycetota bacterium
GGTGGTCCGACTCGATGTATCTGCCGGCGCTTCGCAGTCTGCACGGTGTCGAGGTCCCGGCCGTGCTCGGCCGCAACCCGGACCGGGCCGCAGCCTTCGCCCACGAGTGGGAGATCCCGGGCGCGTTCACCGACCCCGACGAGTTCTTCGACCAGCCGCTCGACGCGGTGATCATCGCGTCGGCCAACGACTCCCACCATCCGCTCGCGATGCAGGCGATCGAGCGCGGCCTCGACGTGCTCTGCGAGAAGCCCCTCGGCCTCGACGTCGCCCAGGCCGAGGAGATGGCCCGGGCCGCCGCGGCGGCCGCCGCCATCACACTCGTGCCGTTCACCTACCGGTACATGCCGGTCAACCGGTACGTGAAGCGCCTCATCGACGAGGGCTACGTCGGCGAGGCGTTCCACCTGGGCCTGCGCTACTTCACCGGCTTCGCCCGGGGCGGCGAGTACGCCTGGCGCTTCGACCGCAGCGAGGCCGGCAGCTGCGTGATCGGCGACATCGGCAGCCACTTCCTCTACCTGGCCCGCTGGTTCTTCGGTGAGGTCGCCACGGTCGGCTGCCTCTCCCGCTCGTTCGTCGAACGCGACGACCGACCCGACGGACAGCCCTACGAACGAGGGGAGGATTCGGCGCTGATCACCCTCGAGTTCACGTCCGGTGCCTACGCCACCGTCCAGGCGAGCGCGGTCTGCCACGAGCCGACCACCTTCGGCCAGGTCCACGAGATCGACGCCCACGGCCGCGACGGCACGATCCACGCCGTCTGCGACTGGGACACGGTGCAGCAGGTACGCGGGGTTCGGGTCGGCGACTCCGGACCCGCGGTCGACCTCCCCATTCCCGACGACATCTGGAACGGCGCCCGGCGCGAGAACGTCCACGACACCTACCGCGACGTCTTCCGCGGCAGCGGCGCGATGATCGGCGACTTCGTCGAGGCGGTCCGCACCCGGCGGCCCTGCGATCCCGACTTCGCCGACGGACTCCGCATCCAACAACTGTGCGACGCCGCGGTCGAGAGCGCGGCCGCCGGCGGCGCCCGTCGAGCCGTGTGAGACCCCTCACCGGGCTCGCCGCGGCCATCGTGCTCGTCGCCACTGCGTGCGGCGCCGATGACCCGCTGGCCACGCTCGATCAGGTCGTCGTCGGCGTCGAAGCGCAGGGGTGCGGGCTCGAACCGGCCTTCGGCACCGGCGTGGCGATCGAGCACGGCGGCCAGGTCGTTGTCGTGACCTCGGCCCACACCGTCGCCGGCGCCGGCGAGGTGAGCCTTCGCCGGGCCGCCGGTCTCTCGATCCCCGCCGAGGTCGTCGCGTTCGACCCCGACCGCGACGTCGCCGTCATCGCGGCCGACGCAATCCGAAACGGTCGCCCCCTGGCCACCCCGAGCGCCGGCGCCGACGCGACGGCGGTCGTGTGGAGCCCCGACGTCGGGCTGGAATCGTTCGACACCTCGGTCACGCAGCTCCTCCGAGTCACGATCGAGGACATCTATGTCGAGGACGTGGTCGAGCGGCGGGCGTTCGAGTTCGCCGGTGCGATCACCGCCGGCGACTCCGGCGCACCGATCCTCGACGAGGCCGGCGACGTGCTCGGCATCGTCTACGCCCGCAGCCGCGAGCGCGGGGTCGGCTTCGCTGTCTCGACGACCGAGATCCGCCCCGTGCTCGCGGCCGCATCGGATTCTCCGGTCGCCACCGGCCGGTGCCTGTAGCCGCGTCCTCTAGCCTCTGACCTCATGATCTTGGGCTTCGATGTGGGCGGAACGAACGCACGAGCGCTGCTCATCGAGCCGGCGACCGGCGAGATCGTCGACCGCGACCGCGAGTCGAGCGCCGGTGCCGGTCCCGTCCTGCTCGAGACCTTGCTCCGGATGATCGACCGGATGAAACGCCACAACGAGTGCGAGATCGAAGCGGTCGGCCTCGGGGTCGCCGGACTCGCCCACCGCTCGGGAGTGATCCACTACTCCCCCAACCTCCCCGATCTGGTCGAGTATCCACTCGGCACCGAGCTCGCCGACCGCACCGGCCTCGACGTCGTCGTGATGAACGACGCCACCGCCGCCACCTGGGCCGAGGGCAAGCTCGGCGCCGGCCGCGGCAGCCAGGACTACATGCTCATCACGCTCGGCACGGGCATCGGCAGCGGCTTCGTGTGCGGCGGCCGGCTGATCCACGGCCACAACGGCTTCGCCGGCGAATCCGGCCACATGGTCGTCGACGCCAACGGTCCCACCCACCACACCGGCCAGCAGGGGCCATGGGAGTACTACGCGTCCGGCACCGCACTCGGCCAGATCGGCCGGTCACAGGCCCAGATCGGCCTGTTCCCTTCGGCGCTCAGCCTCGCCGGGTCGGTCGCCGCCATCACCGGCTTCACCGTCGCCGAGGCGTTGAACCGCGGCGACAAGGAGGCCGAACGGATCTTCGACGGCTTCTGTCGCCAGGTCGCCGTCGGCCTGGCCAACCTGGTCATGATCTTCGACCCTGAGCGCATCATCCTCGGCGGAGGGCTCACCGACATCGGCGAACCGCTGCGAGCCGGCGCCAGCTACTGGCTCGACAACCTCACCCTCGGCGCGCAGTACCGGCCCGATGTCGAGATCGTCATGGCCCAGCTCGGCGACGACGCCGGCGCGTTGGGCGCCGCGCTCTGGACCCAGGAACGCGCCGACTAGCTCTGCTTGGCCCGGCTCGGGCTCACCCTCGGGGGCTCGTTCGGCATCTTTGGGTACACCGGCGGCCACGGCGCATCGGGCAGACCGTTCGCCCAGTCGCGCTCGTGCCAGGCGAGCAGGGGCGCCAGCGATTGCGGATCTTCGTCGATGCCCGCCCACGGGTCGCCACGTTCGGCGACGAGGGTGGGCACGGTCGCGATCGTGAGACCCTCCGGGGCGACGTCGGCGACCTCGTCCCACGTGATCGGGGTCGACACCTGCGCCCCGACTCGGGGACGAGCCGACCAGGCACCGAACACGGTCTTGTGCGGCGCGTTCTGGTTGAAGTCGACGAAGACCCGTTCACCCCGCTCCTCCTTCCACCACTCGCAGGTGAGGAGGTCGGGCCGGCGCCGCTGCAACTCCCGGGCGAGAGCGACGGCGGCGTAGCGCACCTGCATCCCGTCCCACTCGGGCCGCAGGCGGATGTGGATGTGGATCCCCTTGCTGCCCGACGTCTTCGGCCACGACACGACGCCGAGCTCGTCGAGCGCAGCCTTCACCTCGTACGCGGCTGTGCGCACGTCGTCGAAGTCGGTGCCCGGCATCGGATCCAGATCGATCCGAAGCTCGTCGGTGAACGCTGGCGCGGCGGCCTGCTTGGGCCAGACGTGGAAACCGAGGCACCCCATGTTGACCGCCCAGACGACGTGGGCCATGTCGTGGGCGATGAGCGCGTTCGACG
>JBCBYI010000291.1:0-3372 GCA_039815945.1 Actinomycetota bacterium
CGGCATGCCGTGATCCCACAACTCGACGAAGACGTTCGAGCGCCCGAAGTCGTGCACGAGCCGATCGAGCGCTCGGCGACCGGCCGCCGGACCGTCGGCCATCAGCGCCGCCGGCACCGGACCCTTGCGACACGCGGTGAGCACCGCCCAGTGGTCGCCGGTGCCCTGCCCGCCGAGCTCGACGAGGCGTTCGTAGGGGATCCGGGGCGCCCCCTTCTCCCCTGCCAGCTGACCCTCGCTGATCGCTCGACCGAGCAGGGCGTAGCCGCGGGGGTCGCGGGCGAGGATCACGAGATGCCTCCCCTCGGGATCGGCGGGCCCGGGGCGTTCGAGGGTGCGGCCCGACTCGGCCAGCGTCAACTCGGACCCGAAGATCGTGGGCAGGCCGACCGCCTTGGCCGCCTCGGAGAAGCGCACGACGCCGTAGAAGCCGTTGTGGTCGGTGAGGGCGAGGGCCTCGAGGCCGAGTCGGGCGGCTTCCTCGGCCAGCTCCTCGGGATGAGACGCACCGTCGAGGAACGAGAAGTTCGAGTGACAGTGCAGCTCGGCGTACGGCACCGAACCCCGCCGGCGATCGTCACCCGGCGCGATATAGGGCGCTCGCTTGCGGGACCAGGCCGGGCTGTCGCCGCCATCACCGGCGAGGGGATCGACGACACGGCCATCCTGGGGACGGTCGGACAGGCGTCGTTCGAGTTCGCCCCACGAGATGCCGGGGTTGTTGAAGCCCATGTTCGCACCGTAGGCGAACAGGTGTTCGTACCACAAGGGGGATCTCGACCGGTGGACCATCGGCGCCGGGACGGCCGGATGCCCCCATGATCTCCGCCACCTTCACCACCGTCACCAACGGCGACATCGACATCGAGGCGTACACGATCCGTGAGCTCGCCGGCGATGCCGCCGCGGTGATCGACGCCCTCGGCGACGGGCCGGCGATCGTGTTCGGCCACGACTGGGGGGGGGCTCCGATCGCCTGGAACACCGCCCGTCTCCACGTTGACATGGTCCGTGCGGTCGCGGGCCTGAGTGTTCCCTCTCGACCCGTCACCCCGGGCGACCCGCTCGACCTCTGGCGGGCGCTCTTCACCGACCATGGCAGATTCTTCTACATGGTGTACTTCCAGGAGCCCGACCTCGCCGAAGCCGAACTCGGGGCCGACGCGCTGCGCAGCATCCGGATGATCTACTACTCGGCTTCGGGCGACGCCCACCGGGCGGGCGACCCCGGCATGACGGTCGAGAAGCCCCACGGTTCGGCCATGCTCGACGGCCTCGTCGACCCCGGTCCGTTCCCGGCCTGGTGCTCCCCGACGAGCTCCAGGTGTACGCCGACGGGATCGACCGCAACGGGTGGCACGGCCTGATCCACCGGTATCGGGCCCAGGCGCTCGACGGCGAACAACTCGGTGCCGTCACCGATCCCGGACCCCACCTCGTGCAGCCGGCGACCTTCATCGGCGGCGAGTTCGACCCGGTACGCGGCTTCGCGGCGGGCTTCGACGTTTTCCTCGACGGGCTCGACTGAACGGTCAGTCGTAGGCGGTCCGGATCTTCTCGAGCAGGTAGCCGCCCGAGGTCACCGGCCGATGGTGGGGCGACTCACCGGGCTCCAGACATGACGCAAGACACGCCACCTCCACCGACCAGTTCGGCTGGTGGAAGAACGGAATGGAGATGCGCGGGGTCGACCGGATCTCGGCCGGCGGCACCGGAACCCGATGCTTCGCCGAGCGCCATCGGTCGTTGGTCCAGAGCTGCATGAGATCACCGACGTTGACCACGAACGAGCCGGGAACGACCGGCACGCTCGTCCACCGATCGTGTTCACGCTCGTACACCTCGAGGCCACCAGTGCCGTCCTGGTACAGGACGGTCAGGGTGCCCCAGTCGCTGTGCGGTCCCTTTCGCCACTGACCCTCGATCGGCTCGCCGGCGACCGGCGGGTAGTGATTCACGACCAGGTTGGTGACGTGGTCGTCGATCTTGTCCTCGAAGAACGACTCGCCGAGATCGAGGGCGAGGCCGAAGAAGCGCATGATCTCCGCAGCGAGCGTCTCCAGTTCGCCGTAGTACTCCATCCAGGTGCTCCGGAATTCGGCGATCTCGTCTGGCCACTGGTTCGGGCGCGACCAGACGGCGAAGTCCTCGCCCAGCGCGACTTCGGTCGCGACGCCCGGCTCACCGAGCCGGTTGACGGTGAACAGTTCGCACAGGTCGGGCGGCGTCTCGAGATCCTCCGAGCCCGAGACGAACGACGGCGTGCCGTACCACCCGCGGATAGTCGGATCACCCGGGTCGGTCGCATACCGCTCCTTGACCGCCGTCGGCAGGTCGAAGAACGCGAGGCTCACCGCTTCCATCCGTCGTACGAGATCCTCGTCGACCCCATGACCGGTCACCACGAAGAAGCCCGATGTCTCGCCGGCCCGGCCGATCACCTCGGCGACGACCGCCCGTGCGGCGGCATCGCCGGTGAGGGCCGAGCCGATGTCGACGATCGGGATGTACCCGTCGACGACGGAGACGTCGGCGGTCGCGGTCTGGGCATCGAGCGAAGTGGCCATCGTCGGACCGTACGAATCGGCCGTGCCGTGTCGGCGTCGACGGTGTCGCGAGCGCGTGAACGGGACCTGACCGCGGCGGTCAGGCCGCTCGCACCAGTCGGCGGTGGTACACCGCCCGGACCGCGAGAGCGTCGCGCACCTCGTCGGTCATGTCGGCGATGAACTCTTCGCGGTAGGTGTCGTCGGTGATCACCTGCACGGCGAAGTTCAGCCCGGAGAACATGCCGATGAAGAGGGCGACGAGCAGCAACTGACGGGTGAAGACCAGGTCGGCGCCGAACACGGCGAAG
Source organism: Actinomycetota bacterium (assembly GCA_039815945.1). Lineage (GTDB taxonomy): Bacteria > Actinomycetota > Acidimicrobiia > Acidimicrobiales > Aldehydirespiratoraceae > UBA11606. Next base: position 2,858 of record JBCBYI010000291.1, read on the forward strand.
TCGATCGCCCAGTCGCGTTCGTAGGTGAGTTCGCCGACGGTGGTCCACTGCAGCAAGGTGGCCTCGCGCACGGTGAGCAGACCGAAGACGACGTAGAACGCGGTGATCACGAGCGACACGAGCAGCACCTGGATGCCCTGGGCGACGAAGAGCAAGAGGTTGACGTTCCACTCTGCTCGCCGAGCGAGCACCGGCGTGTCGGGGGCCGGTTCGTCGTCGGACGGCACGATCGCTTCGACGGGCGTGTCGGCGCACCGGGGGCGGACGTCGCCCCAGGCCGAGAACCGGGCGAGGTCGACGGTGAGGCGCCGGACCGACACGAAGATGAAGATCCCGCCGATGCCGACGATCAACAGGACCACCAGACCGAACAGCGGCAGCGTGAAGTCGTTGGCGACCTGCCACATCTCGGCATTGATGAAGATGAAGGCGGAGAAGACCAGCAGGGTCGGCAGTGACTTCATCGCCAGGTCGGCGACCTCGGTGATCTGACGTCGGACCTGTCCGATCGACCA
>JBCBYI010000292.1:0-3337 GCA_039815945.1 Actinomycetota bacterium
ACAGCACCGACGGCTTGTGGATCAGCGCCAGCGCGAGATCGAGGCGTCGACGCATGCCGCCCGAGTAGGTGCCGACCACCGGTCTCGATCCGACCAGTCGCCAGGCGGTCTGGGAGGAGGTGCGATCGCTCAACGACGAGGGCACCACCGTCTTCCTCACCACCCAGTACCTCGAGGAGGCCGATCAGCTCGCCGGCCGGATCGCGATCATCGACGGCGGCACGATCGTTCGCGAGGGCGACCCCGCAGCCTTGAAGGAGGCGGTGGGCGACCCGACCCTCCGGCTCGAAGTCGCCGACCCGACCCGACTGGAGGCGGCCCGCACGATCCTCGCCGACTTCGGCGGGGAACGACCGGCTCGGGCCGGCCGGGTCGCCATCGGGCTGCGCGGCGGCACCGGCAGCCTCGCCGCGGTCATCCGGGCGCTCGACGACGGCGGGATCGACGTGGGGCACGTCGAGGTCGACTCGCCCAGCCTCGACGACGTGTTCGCCGACGCCACCGGCCGACGCCTCGAAGGCGCCGGTTCGTGACCGCCCTGATCACTGCGGATCGCGCTCGCTGGCGGATCACGCTCGATCAATCGATCGCCCTCGCCATCCGGTCCGTCCGCAACACCGCTCGCGACCCTGGCGCGTGGGTTCCCGGGATGATCTTCCCGCTCGTGCTCGCCGCGATCTACGGCGCCCAATTCAGCCGGGCCACCGCGCTTCCCGGCTTCCCGGAGGTCGACTCGTTTCTGCAGTTCATCTTGCCGGCATCGATCCTGCAGGGCGTGTCGTTCAACGCCGGCGACGCCGGAACGGGCATGGCCACCGACATCCAGAACGGCTTCTTCGACCGGCTGATGAGTTCGCCGACGAGTCGGCTCGCCGTCTTCCTCGGCCGCCTTGCGGGGGCGATCGTCTTCTCGGCCCTGTTGGCGACGGTGCTGGTCGTCATCTTCACGGTGTTCGGCGCGCCGGTGCAGGGCGGGCTCCTGGCGACCCTCGCGCTGATCGTGATCGCCGCCTTCCTCGCCGTCGCCATCGGCGGGTTCAGCCTCGCCGTCGCGATCCGCACCGGATCGAGCGAGGCGACCCAGGCCATGTTCCCGCTGACCTTCGTCCTCATCTTCGTGTCATCGGCCTTCTTCCCGACCGGCCTCATGACCGGCTGGTACCAGCAGGTCGCCGAGGTCAACCCGTTCACCCTGATCGTCGATCCGACTCGCCGGATCGCGCTCGACGGCTTCGACCTGAGCGACTTCGGCCAGGCGATGTTTTGGATCGCGGTGGTGTCCTTCGTCTCGCTCGGGTTGTCGTACCGCGCGTACCTGACCCGGCTGCGCAGCACATGACCGCCACCGAAGCCCGTCCCGAGGCCGTCGTCGACGACACGGGTGTCGTTCCGTCGGCCCCACTGTTGGCCGCCATGATCCGTCGGGCGATCACGCGCATGATGCGGGTGCCGGCGATCATCGCCCCGACGGTGATCATGCCGGCGTTCTTCATCACGGCGTTCACCGGGAGCTTCGACGGCATCTCTCGCGTCGAGGGCTATCCCACCGACAACATCGTCAACTGGGTCGCCGCCTTCGCCGTGCTGCAATCGTGTGCGTTCGCGGGAATCGGCGCGGCGGCGACGATGGCGACCGATCTCGACACCCGCTTCATCGATCGCTTGCTCGTGTCGCCGATGCGGCGGGGTCTGGTGCTGATGGCGCCGCTCGGACAGGCGGCGGTGCGGGCCCTGATCCCGACCACCATCATCTTGTTGATCTGCATCCCGATGGGGGCGTCGATGCCGGCCGGGATCGCCGGCGTGGCGATGGTCTACGTGGGCGGCATCGCGATGGCGGTCGTGATGGGCCTGCTCGGCCTGGGCGTCGTGTTGTTGATCGGCAACATCCGGGCGATGGCGGTCGTGCAGGTCATCTCGTTCCTGGTGCTCTTCCCCTCGACGGGGCAGGTGCCGATCGAGTTGATGGACGGCTGGCTCGCGACCCTCGCCCGATGGAATCCGGCCACCCCGATGCTCGCGATGACCCGGCAGGGCTTCCTCGGTGAGCTGTCGTGGAGTGAGACGTGGCCCGGCCTGCTGGTCGTCGCCGGTGGCCTCGCGCTCTTCGGCGCGTTCGCCCGTTCGCAGCTGCGACGACTCGACGGCTGATCGTCGTCACTCGAAGCGGATCGCCCGTCGCTTCACCGGCGTGTCGGTCACGACATTGGTGATCGTCTCACCGAACTCGGTGAAGACCTCGATGAGCTCGTTCAGATGGGCGAGATCACGGCACCACGCCCGGATCACGTGGCTCTCCGCGCCCGTCACCCGGTTGCACTCGATGACCTCCGGGCGGGTCGCGGCCATCTCACCGATCTCCACCGGCGGGCGGCCCGAGGCGTGGATCACCCGCATGATGACCAGGATCGGTGACCCGACCGCTTCGGGATCGACGGTAGCGGCGTAGCCGGTGATGACGCCGTCGCGTTCGAGGCGGCGCACCCGTTCGGTCACCGCCGGCGCCGACAGCCCGACCCGTTCGCCGAGCTCACGAAACGACATCCGACCGTCGGAGGTGAGTTCGCTGAGGATGCGCCGGTCGATCTGGTCGAGCATCTCAGCATCCTAGAAGAAATCGAAAGCAGAAGTGCTATTTCACCTTTGAAACCACTGGTCTGATGGCGTGAAGCTCGAAAGATCCGTCGAAACCCTGGTGGTCGATTCCGTACGATCATGACATGCACAGCACCCCCCAGCGCTCCCTCTCCACCAGCCGCTTCTCGGAGCTGCTCGTCGCCTGGAACCGGCACGAGGATCTCCGCCGAGACGGCGCCTCCATCGCCGAGTTGGCCGCCAGCCGCGCCACCCTCGACGCCCTGCGCCACACCTCCTGATCGCTCCGCACGCCAGTCCGATCTAGATTGGGGAGCGGTGAAGGATCTCTTCAACGCTCTCGACACCTGGCACCGCGTCGGCCACGAGGCCGCGATCGCCAGAGTGGTCGACCTCGACGGTTCCGGCCCTCGCCTGCCCGGTGCGGCGATGGCTGTGAACCTCGAACAGGACGTCCGCGGTTCGGTCAGTGGCGGTTGCGTCGAAGGCGCGGTCGTGATCGAAGCGCTCGACGTCATCGATGCCGACGCCCACCGTGTCGTCACCTTCGGCTACAGCGACGATGAGGCGTTCGCCGTCGGCCTCACGTGTGGCGGCACGATCCATCTCTTCCTCGAACGATTCGAGCCGGGCGAGTGGTACACCCCGCTCAAGGCCGACATCGCCGCCGAGCGCGCCGTCGCCCTCGCCACCGTCATCGACGGTCCCGGAGCCGGCAACAAGCTGCTCGTGCGGGCCGACG
>JBCBYI010000293.1:0-3254 GCA_039815945.1 Actinomycetota bacterium
CAGTGCTGACCTCCGTCGCCGGTCCCGACGACACCGTCGTCGCACTCGTCGGCTTCGATGCGGTCGGCGCGACGTTGGCGCTCGCCTCGGCGATGGCCGACCGCTGCGTCACCTTCGTCGACGTCGACGATGATCCCGACCGCCTCGTCGCCCGCGTCCGCTCCCTGGGGTCGATCGTCATCGCCGACCACGAACACGTCGATGCGCTGGCGGCACTCCCGCTCGACATCGCGACCACCACCTTCGACGCCGCCGCCGAGGCCGACCCGGCCGGTCCGTGGTCTCGGCCGTCGGGCGAGCGACTCGCCCGGATCCTGTCGACCACGTCGGGGACGACCGGCGCTCCGAAGGCGGCGTTGCTGCCCCCGGATCGGTGGAAGACCGCCAACGGGAACTCGATCGCCGACACCCACCGCGCCTGCCGGCTCACGATCGCCGCCATCGGGTCGTACGCCTTCGTGACCGACTGTGTGAAGGTCGCCAGCACCGGCAACACGATCGCCATGCTCAGCCCCAAGCGCGCCTCGATGCTCGACATCGTGTCGTTCCTCGAGTCAGCGCGTGTCACCTCGTTGTCGGTGACCTCGACCTTCACGACCGCTGCCGTGCGGATCACCGGCGGTCGGCCATTGGCCGCCGACATCACGCTGTTCAACGTCCGAGGCGAACGGGTGTCGGGCGATCACGTCGCCCAGGCCCGCACGCTCGCCCCGGCTGCCGTCGTCTCGGCGCAGTACGCCAGCACCGAGATGGGCCACGTCGCCCGGATCAATCTGCGGCCCGACGACCCGCTGCCCGAACCCGGCCTTCCCGTCGCCATGCCACTCGAGGCCGGCGTGCGGCTGCGCTGGATCGACGACGACGGCACGATCGTCGAGTCGCCGCCCGATGGGCCGGCGGAGCTCGTCGTCCGGCCGCTCAGCCTGTTCGAGGGCTACGTCGGGCGAGACGACGACCGGGTCGAGATCGACGGCGAGATCTGGTTCCGCAGCGGCGACCTCGCCCAGCAGCTCCCCGACGGCCGACTTCGCGTCTACGGCCGCATCGGTCGCCGGATGAAGGTCGGCGGCCAGTTCGTCGACCTCGACGACGTGGCGTCGTCGTTCGAGGCCGTTCCCGAGGTCGCGCTCGCCTCAGTGACCGGCTTCGACGATCCTCGCACCGGCACCACACGCCTCGTCGCCCACGTCGTCGCGACCGACGGGGCCGCGCTCGATCCGGTCGGATTGCGGGCCGGGCTCGCCGAACGGCTTCCGATCTTCATGGTGCCGTCGTTGATCCATGTGGTCGACGATCCGCCGATGGCGCGCACCGGCAAGCTCGACGAGCGGGCGCTCGCAGCCTGGCGACCACCCACCGACACTCGGCCGGCGGCGACCAACGAGGACTACTCGTCGGTCACCGAGGCCGCCTTGCAGGTCGTGGCCGGTGGGCTCACCGGTGTGCTCGTCCGGCCCGACGACGACCTGATCGACGCCGGCATGACCTCGCTCGACTGGATCGAGGTGCAGACCCGCCTGCGTCGCGACTTCGACACCGAGGTCGCCCTTCCCGATCTCTACGCAGCTCCGACGGTTCGCCGAATCGCGGCCCTCGTCACCGACGACCGCGAGACGCCACCGCTCGCGCCGCTGCGCACGGGCGACGCCACCCCGTCGCTGCTGTGGGTACTCCTCGGCCTCGGTGCCCACGAAGCCGTCGGCCTCTCACGGGCGCTGCCCGACCGCACCACCTGGGTACCGACGCCCCGGGAGGACCGACCCGACACGATCCCGGTCGAACCGGCCGCCGTGGTCGCCGATCTGGTCGAACGGGCCCGGGCGACCCTCGCCCCCGGCGAGCCCGCGCTCGTCGCCGGCTTTTCGACGGGAACCGCCCACGCCCGCGCCGTCGCTGCCCGGCTGGCCGAGGCCGGCCACCGGGTTCCCCTGCTGGTGCTGCTCGACCCACCGGCGCCGCGGCCCCGACTCCGCGAGGAGCCGCGCCGCTGGGTGTCGCACGTACGTCGCCGCTTCCACCACTGGCGCAAGCCGCCCGGCCCGCCGATGCCGGCGTCCGAGCAGGTGTTCCTTCGTCAGCGGATCGCGGCGACCCGGTGGGAGCCACCGGCTTGGACCGGACCGACGCTCGTCGTTCGTTCCGACGAGTTCGCGGACGCGGCACTGCCGACCGGCCTGTCGGGGCCGGTCTCGGTGCACCGGATCCCCGGCGGCCACTTCGACGTGCTCGCCGCCGGCGACGAGATCGCCGAGATGATCGAGCGGACGCTCGACGACCTCGGCTGACCTCGGCCGTCGGGATCAGCTGATCTCGGCGTCCCAGTCGCGGGTCTCGAGGATCTCCTGGATCCGGTTGAGGAACGCAGCCGCGTAGGCACCGTCGAACGCCCGGTGATCCCAGGCCAGCGCGAGCACGCCCACGGAGTGGATGGCGATCGACTCGTTGCCGAACTCGTCGGTGACCACGACCGGCTTGCGCTTCACCCCGTCGGTGCTGAGGATCGCGACCTGGGGCTGATTGATGATCGGGAACTGCATCATCGTGCCGTACTGGCCCGCGTTGGTGAGCGTGAAGGTGCCACCGCTCAGATCGTCGGGGGCGAGCTGCTTGGTGCGGGTGCGGTCGGCGACGTCCTTGATGTCGCGGGCGATCTGACGCAGCCGCTTGCCGTCGACGTTCTTGACCACCGGGGCCAGCAGGCCCTCGAAGTCGATGTCGACCGCGACGGCCATGTTGACCTCGTCGTGCACGACGAGGTGATCGCCACCGAAGCTGGCGTTGAGATGCGGGAAGTCGCGCAGCGCGTCGGCCACGGCCCGGGCGATGAACGGCAGGTAGGTGAGCGAGAAGCCCTCCTCGGCCTTCCACGCACCCTTGTGCGCCTTGCGCACCTGCTCGACCCGCTCGTAGTCGACCTCCATCGCGGTGAGGACGTGAGGCGAGGTCGCCTTCGACATCACCATGTGCTCGGCGGTGCGCTTGCGGATGTTGTTGAGCGGCACGACCTGATCACGAGCACCGACAGCCGGGGCGGGCGTCGCCGGGGCAGGCGCCGGAGCCGGGGCCGCGGCGGCGGGCGCCGGCGCGGCCTCGGGGGCCGGAGCCTCCTGGGGAGCGTCGTCGGTGGCCGCCTTCTTCTTGGCCGCGGCGCCGCTGCCGAACTTGTGCGTGTAGTGCAGGCCGGTTCCCGGTGCGCCCACCGTCACCCGGCTGCCGGAGGTGCCGATGGTGTACTTGGCGCCCTTTGGACCGAT
>JBCBYI010000294.1:0-3229 GCA_039815945.1 Actinomycetota bacterium
CCGACGACAAAAGCGAACACACGTTCGTCTCAATCCGGAACAAATCCGAGCACCGGGGCGTTCCTCCAATCAACACCGACGATCTCCCGAGAGGAGCCCGCCATGAACGATCTCGAGACCCGCTCGACCCTCACCCCGCCCGTCTGGCTCTTCGCCGGGATCCTGCTCGTGCTCGTGGGCGTCGGCGCCTACAACGTCGTCGCCGGCGATCTCACGGTCGGCATCAGCTCGCTGGTGATCGCCGGTGCGCTCAGCCCGATCGTCCGCCAGGTGTGGCGGGACCGCTAGCCGCTCAGCCCATCCGTAGCGCGACGTTGCCGGTCTTCGTGCCGCTCTCGACGTAGCGATACGCCTCGACGATGTCGTCCATGTCGTAGGTGCGGTCGTGCACGGGCGTGAAGTCGCCGGACGCGAGCAGCGAGGCGACCAGCTTCACGTGCTGGCGGGTGCGGCTCGGGATCGGGAACGCAGCTCGCTGCGCCGACCGCATCGTCATCAGTGGGGCGGTGACGTTCTCGAACCGGTCACCGAATTCGGTCGCCATGAACCAGCCGTGTTCGGCGACGAGATGACGGCAGGTCTGCCAACCGGCCTTGCCGACCGAGTCGAACACGAGGTGGTAGCGCCCTTCGTCGCGGGTGAAATCCTCGCTCGTGCGGTCGATCGCCCGGTGGGCGCCGAGCGCGTCGACCATGTCGAGCTTGTCGGCGTCGCCCACCGCCGTGACCCGGGCGCCTCGTTGGACGGCGAGCTGCACCGCCGCCGAGCCGATCGCGCCGGTGGCGCCGAACACGAGGACGTCGTGGCCCTCGCGCACGCTGGCCGCCTCGAGGTAGCCGAGCGCGTAGTGGGCGCCCTCTGTCGCGATGCCCGCCGTTTCGTACGACACGCCGTCGGGGATCTTGGCCACGGCGCCCATGGCCCGGTAGGCGGCGTACTCGCCGTGCCCGCCGAAGCGGCTGTCGTCGAACCCGAAGACGCGATCGCCGACGACGAACTCGGCCACGTCGATCCCGACGTCGACGACGTCGCCGGCGAACTCGCTGCCGAGGATCGTGTGTTTGGGACGCCGCAGGCCGAAGACGAGCCGGGCGATCGGCGGTGTGCCGAGCCGGGCGCCGCTGTCGGTGCGGTTGACCGACGATGCCCGGACGTGGACCAGGATCTCGTCCGGCCCGATCGTCGGCTTCGGCACGTCGGTGACGCGAGCGACCTCGGGAGGTCCGTAGCGATCGCAGACGATGGCACGCATGCAGCCGACCGTAGCCGTCGGCCCACGGCTCAGCTCCGGGATCTAGCCTCACCGCCATGCAGATCGCCCCGTTCGGTGTCGAGCAGTGGATGAACGAGTACGAGACCCGCTGTCGGCACAACCTGGCCGAGACGTGCTGTGACTCGATCACCGTCGAGGAGCTGCTCGCCCTCGCCGGTCATGGTCCCGATCATCTGCACGATCTGCTCGCGATGAAGCTGACGTACGGCGCAATCGAAGGATCCGATCGGCTGCGTTCGGCGATCGCGGCGCTCTACGAGAACCAGACCGCCGCCAACGCCCTCGTCACCCACGGCGCCATCGGGGCGAACCAGCTCGTCTATCTGACGCTCGTCGAGCCGGGCGATCACGTCGTGTCGGTGGTGCCGAGCTATCAGCAGCACACGTCGATCCCCGAGTCGATCGGGGCCACGGTCACCCGTGTGCCGCTGCGCGAGGAGGCCTTCTGGCAACTCGACGTCGACGAACTCGTCGCCGCGATCACGCCGGGCACGAAGGTCGTAGCTCTCACCAACCCGAACAACCCGACCGGCGCGCTGCTCGACCGGCCGACCCTTCAGGCCATCGCCGACGCCTGTGAGCGGGTCGGTGCCTGGCTGCTGTGCGACGAGGTGTACCGGGGCATCGACCAGCAGGGGAGTGGCACGACCGCGTCGGTGGTCGATCTCTCCGATCGGGCGATCGCCGTCGGCTCGATGTCGAAGGCGTTCTCGCTCGCCGGTCTGCGGCTCGGCTGGATCGCCGGGCCGGCTGACTTCCTGCACGACGTCACCATCCATCGGGACTACAACACGATCAGCGTCGGCATGATCGACGATCACCTTGCGGCGCTCGCGCTCGAGCACGCCGAGGCGATCCTCGGCCGCAACCGGGCGCTCGTGCGTGCGAACCTCGACACGCTCGCCGCCTGGGTCGACGCCGAGCCCCGCATCTCGTGGACCCGTCCACAGGGCGGCACCGTCACCCTGCTGCGCTACGACGCCGACCTGGCGTCCCGCGAGTTCTGCGTCGGTCTGGTCGAGGGGCCTGGCAGCGTGATGCTCACGCCCGGCAGCGCGCTCGGTATGGAGGGCTTCGCCCGCATCGGCTTCGGCAACAGCCCCGACGCCCTGGCCGACGGCCTGCCGCTGGTCACCGAGTATCTGAATGTGCTGGGCTGAGCGAATGCGGTGTGGATGGTTCGGGGTGGGGCGTGTGCTGGTGGCGCTGTTGAGTGCGACGCTGATCGCAGCGGCGTGTGGGTCGACCGATGACGATGCCGGTACTGACGCCGACGCGACACCGTCGGTCGTCGTCGACGCCGCCTTCCTCGACGAGCAGGTGGCCCTGTCGTGGGATCCCGACATCGAGGGTGCGGTACTCGCTGTGGTGCACGATGCCGACGGCAGCAGCGTCTGGTCGGCTGCGGGCACGGCACCCGACGGCTCGTCACCGACGCTCGACACGCCGGTGCGAGTGGGCAGCATCACCAAGTTCTTCACGGCGGTGCTGGTGCTCGATCTCGTCGACGACGGCCTCTTCGAGCTGACGGACTCGGCCGCGGATCTGCTCACCCGTGTGTCGCTCGATCCGGCGATCAGTGTTCGTGATCTGCTCCGCCACTCGAGCGGCTTGCCGGATTCGACGGAGTTCGGCGACTTCCTCGGGTCGCTCGATGAAGAACCCGAGCGAGTCTGGCAGCCCGAAGAGGTGCTGGCGTCCGTCGAGGACGAGCCGTTGGCGTTCGCGCCCGGGTCGTCCATCGCCTACTCGAACAACAACTACACCGTGCTCGGGATGCTCATCGAAGAGGTGACGGGCTCCACCTATGCCGAGGTGCTGCGCGAGCGGATCTCGGAGCCGCTCGGGTTGTCGAGCACGTACCTCCCGCCCTTCGAGACCGGCCCGGCACCGTTCGGCGGGTTCGAGGGCGGGACGTTCGGGGGCACAACCGTCGTCGCTGCGATCGAGGAACCG
>JBCBYI010000295.1:0-3208 GCA_039815945.1 Actinomycetota bacterium
AGTAGCGCTCGGAGGTCGGCTCGGCGATGACGTCGTCGCTGACCGGGTCGATGTAGCGCAGGTAGTACCAGCACGAACCAGCCCACTGCGGCATGACGTTGAGGTCACGCTTGTAGGTCTTCATGCCGTCGCCCAGATCGAGGTCGATGGTGGCCCACTCGGTGGCGCGCCCCAACGGCGGCTCCGGCTCGGAATCCTCGTCGAGCTGGCGGGGCGCCCAGTCGATCAGCTCGGGCAGGTTGACCGGCAGCTGCTCGTCGGGGATCGAGATCGGGTTGCCGTCGTCGTCGAAGACGATCGGGATCGGCTCACCCCAGTAGCGCTGGCGGGCGAACAGCCAGTCGCGCAGCTTGGTGGTGACCATGCCGACACCGGAGCCATCGGCCTCGAGCCACTCGGTGATGGCGGCCTTGGCGTCGTCGACACCAAGTCCGTCGAGGAACGACGAGTTCACGGCCGGCCCGTCGCCGATGTAGGCGCCGTCGCCGGGCACGGCGTCGTCGAAGTCGGCCGGCGGCTGGACTGTGCGGATGATCGGCAGCCCGAACTCCATGGCGAAATCCCAGTCGCGTTCGTCCTGGGCGGGCACGGCCATGATCGCACCGGTGCCGTAGCCCATCAGGACGTAGTCGGCGATGAAGACCGGGACCTGTTCGCCGTTGACCGGGTTGGTCGCATGGACCCCCAGGTAGACGCCGGTCTTTTCCGTGTTCTCTTGACGATCGATGTCGCTCATCTGCTCGACGCGAGCGCGGTAGGCCGCGACGGCTTCGGCCGGGGTGGCAGCGCCGCCGGTCCAGACCGGGTTGACGTCATCGGCGTAGGTGCCCGCGACCAGTTCGTCGACCAGCGGATGCTCGGGCGCCAGCACCATGTAGGTGGCGCCGAACAAGGTGTCGGGGCGCGTCGTGAAGACGTCGATCGTGGTGGCGGAATCTGCGGCGCCGTTCGCAGCGACGACAGGGAAGCTGACCTCGGCGCCCTCGGAGCGGCCGATCCAGTTGCGCTGCATCGTCTTGATCGAGTCCGACCAGTCGAGGAGGTCGAGGTCCTCCAACAGACGGTCGGCGTAGGCGGTGATGCGCATCATCCACTGCTTCAGCGGACGCTTGAACACCGGGAAGTTGCCGCGGTCGCTGCGACCATCGGCCGTGACCTCTTCGTTGGCCAGGACCGTGCCCAAGCCGGGGCACCAGTTGACCGGCGCCTCGGAGACGTAGGCCAGGCGATGGTCGTGCAGCACGCTGCGCTGCTCGCTCAACGACAGTTCGGCCCACGGACGACCGTCGGGCGTGGCGCGCTCACCCGACGCGAACTGGTCCTCCAGCTCGCTGATCGGGCGGGCCTTGCCTGCGCCGCCATCGGCCTCGGGGTCGAACCAGGCGTTGAAGATCTGGTTGAAGATCCACTGGGTCCAGCGGTAATACGCCTCGTCGGTGGTGGCGATCGAGCGGCGCTTGTCGTGCCCCAGACCCAGCCGATCGAGCTGGCGGGTCATGTTGGCGATGTTGTTCTCGGTGTTGATGCGCGGGTGCTCGCCGGTCTGGCGGGCGTGCTCCTCGGCCGGCAGACCGAACGCGTCGAAGCCCATCGTGTGCAACACGTTGAAGCCCGACATGCGCTTGAAGCGGGCGTAGACGTCGGTGGCGATGTAGCCGAGCGGGTGACCGACGTGTAGACCCGACCCCGAGGGGTACGGGAACATATCCATGATGAACAGCTTCGGACGGTCGGCGACACCGAGCGGGTCGTCGGCGAGCTGGCCGGCCGGGTTGGGCGCGTGATGGGTGCCGTCGGCCAGCCACTGGGCCTGCCACCGGGTCTCGAGCTCGTCCGCCGTTTCGGCGTCGTAGCGGTGCTGCGGCATGTCGTCGGCCATGGGCCACGAGGTTACCGGCGCCCCCTTCGGGCCCGGTGGGCTTTCAGAGCTGACCAGCGGCTGAATCACTGAACAGCGATCAGCCGTCGGCCAAAAGGGTCGAACACCCCTTCCGTTCCGAGTCTGTTCCGTGATACGGTACGATTCCACGATGCGGAACAGCCCGGCTGCTCCGCATCTGCTTTGTTCCACGGGTCGGCGCAGTGCGGCCCTTGAGTTCGGGGGAACCCACATGTCCGATGAGGAAGAGATCGACCTCAACGCGCTGAGCGACGAAGATCTCACCGCCCAGATGCACGACGACCTCTACGACGGTCTCGCCGAAGAGATCGAAGAGGGCACCCGCATCCTGCTGAGCCGGGGCTGGGACCCGAACCGGGTGCTGAACGACGCCCTCGTCGAGGGCATGCGGGTCGTCGGCATCGACTTCCGCGACGGCATCCTCTTCGTGCCCGAGGTGCTGCTCGCCGCCAACTCGATGAAGGCCGGCATGGCGATCCTGCGTCCCCTGCTGGCCGAGACCGGCGCCGAGCCGATCGGCAAGGTCGTCATCGGCACCGTCAAGGGCGACATCCACGACATCGGCAAGAACCTCGTGGGCATGATGCTCGAAGGCGCTGGCTTCGAAGTCGTCGACCTCGGCATCAACACCGACGTCGACGAGTACCTCGCCGCCCTCGAGGAGCACAAGCCCGACATCCTCGGGATGTCGGCCCTGCTCACCACCACCATGCCGTACATGAAGGTGGTGATCGACACGATGGTCGAACAGGGCCTACGCGACGACTACATCATCCTCGTGGGTGGCGCCCCGCTCAACGAGGAGTTCGGCGACGCCATCGGCGCCAACGCCTACTGCCGCGACGCGGCGGTCGCGGCCGAGACCGCCTCGGCGCTCGTCGCCGAGAAGCGCGCCGCCTGATCGGCGAGCGATGCAACGCACGGGCGCGCCGAAGGTCCTGATTCTGGCGTGCGGCGCCCTGGCGACCGAGATCCGCGACATCGCGCGGCTCCACCAGCTCGACAACGTCACCCTCGAGTGCCTGCCAGGCATTCTCCACAACCGGCCGAGCGAGATCCCCGACGCCGTGCGGGCCCGTCTCGCCCGGGCTCGGGGACGCTATGACCACATCCTGCTCGGCTACGCCGACTGCGGGACCGCCGGTGAGCTCCAGGACATCGCCGCCGCAGCAGGCATCGAGATGCTGCCCGGTGCGCACTGCTACCAGTTCTTCGCCGGGCAGCAGGCCTTCGACGCCATGCACGACGACGACCCCACGGCCTTTTATCTCACCGGCGGTCCCGCAGTCGGCGTAGCCGAGCAGGATG
>JBCBYI010000296.1:0-3181 GCA_039815945.1 Actinomycetota bacterium
ATCCGCTTCTAGGAACCGCCGGTCAGGCGTCTCGGCGCATGGGGATGTGGGGAATGCCGTCCTCGACGTACTCATCGCCGTCGTCGGCGAAGCCTCGCTTGCGGTACCAGCCGGCCAGATAGCTCTGGGCCTCGAGCACCCACGGACCGTCGGTCGAGTCGAGCACATGCTCCATCAGCGCACCCGCGAACCCGCCCGAGCGGGCGTCCTCGCGGGTGGCGACCCGGCCGACGCGGATGGCGTCGTCGTCGTCGAGGACGCGGACGTAGGCGACCACGCCGAGGTCGTCGGCGATCCACACGTGCCGGGTGCCGGGCTCGGTGTCACGGCCGTCGAGTTCGGGGTACGCACACTCCTGCTCGACGACGAACACGTCGATGCGCAGCTTCAGGATGTCGTGCAGCTCGTCGGTCGAGAGCTTGGCGAACTTCCGGTCCCGGATCTTCATGGGGCGGAACCTAGTGTGGGTCCATGCCCACAGCGATGAACGGTCCGATCGAGCTCTACTACGAGACCTTCGGCATCCAGGACGACCCCGTCGTCACCTGCCTGCCCGGCATGGGCAACCAGCTCCTCATCTATCCCGAGGAGTTCTGCATGGCCCTGGTCGACCGCGGCTTCTTCGTGATCCGCATGGACAACCGCGACTCCGGGCTGTCGTCGATCACCGCCGACGACGACGAGTACACGCTCTCCGACATGGCCGACGACGTCGTCGCCGTGCTCGACGCGGTCGGCGTCGACACCACCGTCGTGCTCGGCCTGTCGCTCGGCGGGATGGTCGCCCAGCAGCTCGCCGTCGATCACCCGGAGCGGGTTCGGGCGCTCGTGTCGCTCGCGTCGACGACCGGCGAATCGGATCTGCCCGGCGCCTCCGACGAGGTGGTCGCCGCGCTGACCGCACCGTCGAAGGACACGGTCGGCGAGCAGATCGAGGCCGACATCGTCGCCCGCAAGCTCTGGGCCAACCCCGACTGGTACGACGTCGAGCCGCTGCGGGAGTTCTTCACCGAACTCCACGAGCGGGCGTTCGTCCCCGGCGGCGGGATGCGTCAGTTCGGTGCCGCGATGCGAAGCCCGAGCCGGGTCGATGGCTTGCGGGCGCTCGACATCGCGACCCTCGTGGTGCATGGCGAGAACGACACGCTGCTGTCGATCGAGCACGGTCGGCGGACCGCCGAACTCATCCCCGGAGCGGAGTTCCTCGAGATCGAGGGCATGTCGCACGACTTCGTGTACCAGGTGTGGCCGCCGCTGGTGGAGGCGATGACCGTCCTCACCGCGCGCACCTTCGAGGGCTGATCGACGGCTTCGCTCGCCGTCACATCGGCGGGTTAGGGTCCCGACGTTCACACCCTGACGGAGGACGCCATGGGACCCCTTGCCGGAGTACGCATCATCGAGTTGGCGGGCATCGGCCCGGGGCCGTTCTGCGCCATGATGCTCGCCGACATGGGCGCCGACGTGATCCGCGTCGATCGTGCGGGCGCGGTGCGAGGGGGTGATCCCGAGGTGCCGCCGGCCGACGTCATGAACCGCGGCCGTCGCTCGATCGGGATCGACATGAAGTCGCCCGAGGGGCTCGAGGCGGTCATGAAGCTCGTCGAATCGGCCGACGGTCTCATCGAGGGCTTCCGGCCCGGCGTCACCGAGCGTCTCGGTGTCGGCCCCGAGCACTGCATGGCCCGCAACCCGCGGCTGGTCTACGGCCGCATGACCGGCTGGGGCCAGGAAGGACCCTACGCCCAGGCCGCCGGCCACGACATCAACTACATCGCGCTCGCCGGCGCCCTCGAGTCGATGGGTCGCCAGGGCGAAGCGCCCGTGGCGCCGCTCAACCTCGTCGGCGACTTCGGCGGTGGGGGCATGTACCTCGCGTTCGGCATGGTGTGCGGCATCCTCGAGGCCCGCACGTCGGGCCAGGGCCAGGTCGTCGACGCCGCCATGGTCGACGGTGCCGCGTCGCTCATGACGTTCTTCCACGGCTTTCGGGCGATGGGCATCTGGAACGACGAGCGCGGCACCAACCTGCTCGACACCGGCGCCCACTTCTACGACGTCTACGAGTGCGCCGACGGCGGCTATGTCTCGATCGGGTCGATCGAGCCGCAGTTCTACGCCGAGCTCCGCGAGAAGATGGGTCTCACCGACACCAAATGGGATCAGCAGATGAGCCGCTCCGCATGGCCGGAGTTCAAGGCGGAACTCACCGCTCGTTTCAAGGAGAAGACCCGCGACGAGTGGTGCGAGATCATGGAGCACACCGACATCTGTTTCGCCCCCGTGCTCTCGATGTCGGAGGCCCCGCAGCATCCCCACAACGTCGCTCGCGGCACGTTCGTCGAGGCCAACGGTGTGGTGCAGCCCCGCCCGGCGCCCCGCTTCTCCCGCACCGACTCCGAGATCCAGCGCCCGCCCGCTCACGCCGGCCAACACACCGACGAACTGCTCGCCGATGTCGGCTTCTCGAACGACGAGATCGCAGCCCTGCGCGAGGCCGGTAGCGTCGCGTAGATGGCGACCGCGGTCTTCTTCCACGCCCACCCCGACGACGAAGCGATCGCCACCGGCGGCACCATGGTGATCGGCGCCCAGCGCGGTCACCGCATCGTATTGGTGTGCGCCACCGACGGTGCCGTGGGTGAGGCCGACCCCGACGCGATTCCCGAGGGTGAGACCCTCGCCGACGTGCGCGCCGCCGAGCTCGCCGCGGCCGCGCAGGAGCTCTCGGTCAGCCGGTTGGAGTTCCTCGGCTACAAGGACTCCGGAATGGAGAACACCGAGACCAACGACGATCCCGACTGCTTCTGGCAGGCCGACGTCGAGGAAGCCGCCGAGCGACTCGCCCAGATCCTCCGGGAGGAAGGCGCCGACATCGTCACGATCTACGACCCGATCGGCGGCTACAACCATCCCGACCACATCCAGGTCCACCGGGTCGGCAAGCGCGCGGCCGAACTCGCCGGCACCGCCCATGTCTTCGAATCGACGATGAACCGTGAGCAGATGAAGTCCTTCGGTGATGATCCGGCCTGGGCCGAGATGGCCGAGGGCACCGGGATGTCCGAGGACGAGATCGAAGCCGAGCGCAATGAGTTCCTCGAGCAGGATCTCGGCACGCCGTCGGCCGACATCACCCACGCGGTCGACGTCACCTCGGTGATCGCCGAGAAGAAGGCGG
>JBCBYI010000297.1:0-2996 GCA_039815945.1 Actinomycetota bacterium
CTCTCGTTCAACACCTCCGGCTCGGCGTCGCTCGTCACCGACTGCTGGGCCGCCGACTGGAGCATCGACGATCCGGTCCTCTTCCCGTGGAACGTGAGCGCCGGCAACTCGCTCTTCCTTCGCGTCGCCGCCAACGACACGACGACCACGTCCGCCTTCGGCCGTATCGGTGTGGTCGAGATGATCGACGGTGACGCAGGCGACGATTTCGCCGACGCGATCGCGATGAATGTCGTCACCGGCGCGGTGGGCGAGCGGTACGGCCTACTCGGCTTCGACACCACCGACGGTGTGCTCACCAGCGAAGCCGGCGACGGCGAGCCTCACGTCTGCGGCACCCGTGCGCTCGAGACGGAGACGACGTGGGCGAGCTTCACCCCACCGGCCGGATCCGGCACGCGGGCGTGGTCGATCGACCTCGAGTTCGTCGACATCGGCGGCGACTGGGTCGACGTCGCCGTCTACGACGGGTCGGCGATCGACGATCTCGATCTGCTCGGCTGCATACGCAACCGAGCCACCCAGGACACCACCATCGTCACCCTCACCGAAGGCGTCACGTACCCGATCCAGATCGGCATCGACGACATGGTGAATTACTCCGAGTTCGTCCTGCGGGCGACGCAGACGAGCGTGCGCACCGATCCCGTACGTCCCGACGTCGACGATCCCGACGCCACCATCGCGACCTTCAGCGACATCACCATGAGCCCCGAGGGCGACCCTGTCGTCGTCTACGACGCCACCCTGTCGGAGCTCCGCGTCGCCACCCGAGTCGACGACGTGTGGAGCACCGAGACCCTCTTCGGCGGCGACTTCACCAGCGCCCATCCGTCGATCATCACTCTCGCCAACAACGGTGCCGACGACGCCGGCTACGCCATCGCCTACAAGGCCAGCGGCGACCTCTACCTGGTGCGCGGCAACCCCGGCGACTGGGAGACGCCCGAGGTCGTCGACACCGGCAGTGGCATCGATGGCGGCCCGCCGTCGATCAACGTCGGCCACGAATCCTCGATCGTCGAGTTCGCCGACGGCCGCCTCGCCGTGCTCCACCTCGACTATCAGAACAAGGCCGTGCGCCTTGCCGTGCGCAGCACCGACGGCATCTGGACCCGCGAAGAGGTGCTGCGCGGCAGCGGCTTCTCGCTCTCCAACGAGTCGATGCGCATCGACGCCGACGAAACGCTGCACATCGCCGTCACCGACGCCGGCGGCGACCGCGCCCAGTACCTGTCGTCGACCGACGCCGGCGCCACCTGGACCAGCGCCGACACGATCCTCACCGGCAACGGCGACCCCGAAGCGCTCATCGCGCTCGCTCCCGACGACACCGTTTGGGTCCTGACCGTCGCCTACGAGGACGGCGGCCCGATCGCCTGGCAGCGCACCGGCGCCGGCGCCTGGACCGCCCACCACATCGCCCCCGACGCCCGCTTCACCGTCGCCCGCGCGTCGATGCCGAGCGGCTGGGGGGTGATCGGCTTCGAGATCGACGGCGACGGCCACCCGTGGGCCGCCTGGCGCGACCAGTACTGGAGCGGTCTCACCGTCGTCCGCCGCGTCGCCACCGGCAGCGGCGGTGTCGGCACGTGGCACCTCGCCGATCTCGTGGGCGACGACCCCGGGGCCAACGCTGGAGCGCTCTACTCGGGCGGCTTCGGCTACGGCGCCGAACAGGCCGGGTTCACCCTCACCGACGACGATCGCCCCGTCGCCACCTACGGCGTGCGCACCGGCACCACCGGCGACATGGACCTCAGCTACGCCGAAGACACCCTGCAGGCCATGACCGCGGCCGAATCGATCGACGCCGACGCCGGCCAGGTCATCAACCTGAGCGGCGCCGGCATCGCCTCGACGACACCGATCGCCTCGTTCACCTGGAGCGTTCCCGCCGGTTGCAGTGGCGGCGGTACGTCGGCCTCGCCGAACGGCTCGATCATCTGCACCGGCGCCGTCGACGACGAGATCAGTCTCACCGCCACCGACACCGACGGCTGGAGCCACACGGCCACCATCCCGATCACGGTGCACGCGCCACCCGAGCCGCCGCCCACCACGACCGTGCCACCGACCACGACCCTGCCGCCCGAGCCGGAGCCGGACGACGACATCCGCACCCGCGTGTTCATCTGCCCAGAGACGACGACCCCGTTCGAGGACCTGCCCGGCAATTGGGCCGACGCCGCCATCGCCTGCATCTACGGCCTCGGCGTCACCACCGGCACCAGCGCCACCACGTATGGCCCGACCGGCCACGTCACCCGCATGCAGATGGCCGCCTTCATGTCCCGGCTCTACGAGACGATGACCGGCACCGAGTGCGAGGCCGTCGCCACCCCGTTCGAGGATCTCCCCGGCAACTGGGCCGACGCCGCCATCGCCTGCATCTACGGCCTCGGCGTCACCACCGGCACCAGCGCCACCACGTACGACCCGAACGGTCGGGTCACCCGCATGCAGATGGCCGCCTTCCTCGATCGGCTGTGGACCGCGATCCGCCTCGAGCAGGCGCCGACACCCGAGTCGCCGTTCGTCGACCTGCCCGGCAACTGGGCCGACGCCGCCATCGCCCGGGTCTACGGACTCGGCATCACCACCGGCACGAGCGCGACGACGTACGACCCCAACGGGCTCGTCACCCGCATGCAGATGGCCGCCTTCATCGCAAGGTTCTACGAGGCCGTCCCGCCTGCCTAGATTTTTGCGAACACATGTTCGCTTTTGTGCCGCATCGCTGCTACCGTGAGGGTCTCGCCGGTCGCCAGGCCCGGCGGTTCTCATGGTCTGGTCCTTGATCCGTACTTCCCCATGTCTTCGGGAGTTGCCGCGTGTTCACGGACTGGTCCGCTTGCTTGTCGACGATCGATGTCGACGGTGCCACGGAGCGCCAAGTGCGCGCCTGGCTGGCGGCCGCGTCCGGGCACCAGAGCGCGATCGAGGCCTTCGTCGCCCGGTGTGCTTCTCGGTTGGGCGACGCGTCGGCGGTGCGG
>JBCBYI010000298.1:0-2988 GCA_039815945.1 Actinomycetota bacterium
GGGCCCGAGTGCTCGCGTGGACGCCGAAGCCAAGGTCACCGGCGCGGCCGTCTACACCGCCGACGTGTTCCTCGAGAACGGCCTGCATGCCGTGATCGTCCGTTCACCGATCGCTGCGGCCGATGTCGGCCCGACCCCGATGGACGCCGCGCCGTTCGTCGTCGACCTGCTCGGCGAGCACCGCGCCGTCGTCTACGCCGGCCAGCCGATCGCCGCGGTGGCGGCCGAGACGCTGGCCGACGCCCGCCAGCTCGCCGCCGACTTCCCGATCGAGATCACCCCGAAGCCGTTCGTCACCGATCCCGAGGCGGCGAAAGCCGAGCAGGCGCCGGTGGTCCACGCCACCAAGGACGCCCGCAAGGCGGCGCCCAACGCGGCCGAGGGAGCGGTGTTCCCAACCCGATGGTCGGGCAATGTCCGCGGCCCGATCCCGGTCCGGTTCCGCGGCATGACCGCCAATCGTCGCATCGGT
Organism: Actinomycetota bacterium; assembly: GCA_039815945.1. Classification (GTDB taxonomy): domain Bacteria; phylum Actinomycetota; class Acidimicrobiia; order Acidimicrobiales; family Aldehydirespiratoraceae; genus UBA11606. Next base: position 473 of record JBCBYI010000298.1, read on the forward strand.
GCAGCCCGTCGGGCGGGCGACGCGGGCCTCGCCCACCTCGAGGTCGGCACGGGCGTCCAGATCCACACTGCGTTCGAGCCCCACTGCACCGTCGCCGACTGGTCCGACCCGTCGAAGCTGGTGGTGTGGACGAGCACCCAGGCGCTCAACCACGTGCACGAGGAGCTCGCCGAGCACTACGAACTCGATCCCACCGCCCTCGAGATGCACGCCGACTTCGTCGGCGGTGGCTTCGGCGCCAAGCTCGGTGTCACCGCGGACATGCACGGCGCCATCCAGCTGTCCCGGGCCGCTCGCCGGCCGGTCCGCCTGGTGCTCGATCGCCGCGAGGAACTCACTGCGACCGGCAACCGACCCGGCAGCGCCAGCGACATCTCCTTGCTGATCGGCGACGACGGGTCGCTCGAGGCGATGGTCATGGAGGGCGAGGCCCACGCCGGTTCCGCCATCAATGGTGCCTACGGCGTGTTGGCGGCGCTGACCTACCGGCGGGCCCCGAAGCTGACCCGCGATCGCGACATCCTCACCAACACCCCGCCGGGCACGGCGTTCCGCGGCCCGGGCGGCCCGACCGCCGCGTGGGCGCTGGAGAGCGCTGTCGATCAGGCCGCGCACCAGACCGGACGTGATCCGCTCGAACTCCGTCAGACCCTCGATCGCAACCCCAAGCGGCTTGCACTGTACGACTGGGCGCTCGGTCTGGACCTCTGGCGGGACCGGCCGTCGACCGGTACGCCGGAGGGCCGGTTCCGTCGTGGCGTCGGTGTCGCGGCGGCCAACTGGATCTACAACCTCGACCCGGCGACCGAGATCGAGGTCGCGGTCTACGACGGTCGGCTTACCGTGAGCACGGCGAGCCAGGACATGGGCACCGGCTCGAAGACGGTGCTCGCCAACGCGGTGGCGGAGGTCTTCGACGTCGAACCCGCCGATGTGGTCGTGCGCATGGGTCTCGCCGATGGCGAACGCCCTCACGGCCCGGTGTCGGGCGGCTCGCGAACGACCCCGTCGATCTGGCCGGCGACGATCTCCGCCGCCGAAGCGCTGAGGGAACAGATCGGTTCGACGCCGACCGCGGAACACGACGGCATGTGCGCCAGGATGAAACGGGCGAAGGACGACAAGCGCGCTCTTCGGGCGACGCTACCGACGAGCCTCGAAGTGGGCCGCGGGTTCTCCGGTGCGCTCCACGTCACCGAGGTCGAGGTCGACACGCTCACCGGCAAGGTCCGGGTGCTCCAGGTGCACGGCGGGATCTCGGTGGGTCGGATCCATTCACTTCCGACCGCACGGAACCAGTGCGAAGGATCGATCATCCAAGGCATCGGCCTCGCCCTGTACGAGCAGCAGGTGATCGATCCACACACCGGCCTCACGCTGAGCTCGAACCTCGAGGACTACCGGATCCCCCAACTCGGCGACACCCCCGAGATGCACATCCACTTCCACACCGACGGGTGGGACCACGTCCCCGGCGGTGGTGTCGGCCTTGGCGAAGTCGCCACCATCAGCCCGGCCGCATCGGTCGGCAACGCCATCTTCAACGCAACCGGCTGGCGTCCCACCCATCTGCCCATCCGGCCTGATCGCGTCCTGGAGGGCCTGCGATGATCCATTTCCCCGAGTCCTACGCCGACATCGACGTTCCCGACGGCGCCGTCGTCCGTTCGGGCGGCACCGACCTCCAGGAGCGTCTGCGATCCCTCAACGCCGCGCCGACGATCGTCGACCTCACCGGTGTCGCCGGCTTCGCAGGCATCGCCTCGTCCGCCACGGGCGTGCGCATCGGTGGCGGGACCCGTATGGCGGTCGTCGCCTCCGAGCTGGCCGACTCCTTCCCGGCGCTGGCGATCGCGACCGGTTCGCTCGCGACGCCCCAGGTCCGTGCGATCGGCACGATCGCCGGCAACCTCACCCAGCACACGCGCTGCTGGTACTACCGCCACCCCGACACCGACCCGTGCTTCAAGACCGGCGGTGACAGCTGCCCGGCCCGCACCGGCCGGCACCTCTACGGCAACGTGTTCGACACCTCCGACTGCGTGCACCCGCACCCGTCGACGATCGCGATGGCGCTGCGCTGCTACGACTCGACCATCGAACTCGCCGACGGCGCTCGCCGCTCGCTCGACGAGGTGCTCGGCGACGGCTCGGACCCGACCTGCGACCACCAACTCGCCGACGGCGACGTGATCGCTGCGATCGAGATCGCCGACCCGTGGGTCGGAGAACGGGCGGCGTACTTCCGATCGATCAGCCGATTCGAGGCCGAATGGCCGCTCGTCGAGGCCGTGGCCCGAGCCCGTTTCGACGGTGACACGGTCGCCGAATGTGCACTGGCGATCGGCGACGCGCCCTCGGTGCAGGCTTCGGCGGCCCGGTGGATGTCGTCGTCATCGAGCGTGGTGCCGACGAGCGTCGCGGCCGCGGCATCCATCGCCAGCGGAACCGGGCCGACGCCGCCGATCGCCAGTGCACATTCGGCGACCGTGTCACCGTCGAAACGGGCTCGGGCC
>JBCBYI010000299.1:0-2977 GCA_039815945.1 Actinomycetota bacterium
GAGGATCTGGTTGAGCAGCGTCGACTTCCCCGCGTTGGGCCGACCGACCAGCGTCACGAAACCGGACCGGTAGTCGTCGGGTGGCATCGAGACCTCGCTCACGACCCGACCTCCACGTCGGTCGAGGCTCGATCGACGCGCACCGAGGTGATGCGACGACCTTCCATGCGCTCGACACGGAGCTGCACGCCGTTGGAGTCGACCGTCTCGCCGACCTCGGGCACATGGCCCAACGTGTTGAAGATCAAGCCACCCACCGTGTCCCAGTCGCCATCGACGAACTCGAGGTCGAGCAGGCTCTCGAGCTGATCGACCGGCATGCGTCCATGGACCAACAGCCTGCCACCTGCGAGCGACCGGACGAGGGGTTCTTCGCGATCGGTCTCGTCGACGATCTCGCCGACCAACTCCTCGACGAGATCCTCGAGGGTGACGAGGCCGGCGGTGCCTCCGTACTCGTCGACGACGATCGCGAGGTGATGGTCGCCGGCCTGCATCTCGCGCAGCAACTGATCGGCGTGCTTGGTCTCGGGCACGAACCGGGGCTTGCGCATCAACGAGAACACGGAGCGATCGCCGCCTCCGGCCCGTTCGACGCGCACCAGGTCCTTCACGAGGCAGACGCCGACGATGTCGTCGATGCCGTCGCCGTAGATCGGCAGGCGGCTGAAGCCCTTTTCGTCGGCCAGGTCGAGCACGGCCGAGATCGAGTGGTCGGAGCTCGCCGTGGTCATGTCGGTGCGCGGCACCATGACCTCGCGCACGATCGTGTCGCCGAGCGCAAACACCGACGTGATGAGTTCCTTCTCGCCCTCTTCGATGCCGGCGCCGGCCGCGGCGGCCTCGGTCATGGCGATGAGTTCGTCCTCGGACACCACCGGTGCGCCTGCGGGGCCCGGGAGGATGATGTTGCCGATCGCGGTGAGCAGCCGGGTGAGCGCCCGCAGCGGCGCAATGCGCAACAGGCTTCGCAGGATCCGGGCCGAACGAAGCGCCGCTCGATCGATGTGTTGGAGTGCCCAGATCCGCGGGATCGCCTCGGCGAACACGTACAGCGCTGCCGCCGCGGCGATCGCTGCGATCACGACGCCCCCGGCGCCGCGGCGGTCGGCGACGAGCGTGACCACGATCGCGATCACGCCGACATGGGAGGCGACGCGCAACAACAGCAGCGGCGCCAGCGATGTCTCACGCTCCTCCAGGACCTCGAACAGCGCCGACGCGCTCGGGTGCTCGGCGTCGTCGAAGCCACCCGCTCGGGCTCGGGAGATCCGGGTCAGCGCGGTCTCGGCCGTGGCGCTCGCCGCCGCGACCACGACGAGCACTGCGGTGATGAGACCGCCGACGATCAGACCGGTGCTCATCGGTGATGCGCCCGCAGCAGCTGCTGCTCGAGCGCTTCCATCGCCTCGGCTTCATCGTCGACCTCGTGGTCGTGGCCGAGCAGGTGCAACACGCCGTGCACCACCAGCAGCGCGAGCTCGTCCTCGAGCGTGCCGCGGTGGTGATCGTGCCCCTCGTGGGCGGGGGCGTTGGCGGCCGCGACGCTCGCACACACGACGATGTCCCCGATCAGATCGTCGGGCTCGGACGCCTCGGCTCCGTCGAGCGGGAAGGACAGCACGTCGGTCGGTGCGTCCTTGTCGCGGTGCTCCATGTTGAGCTGCTGGATCGTGGCCTCGTCGACGAACAACAGGTTGCACTCACCGGCCACGATGCCTTGCTCGACGAACGCGGCGACGGCCAGCGCCTGCCAACGGTCGAGATCGAGCTCGATGTCGTCCTGTTCATCGACAGCGACGACGGTGGGACTCGCGGGGCTCACGAGGAGCCACGCCCCTCGGGCGACGCCTTCTCGTAGGCGTCGACGATGTCTTGGACGATCCGGTGCCGCACGACGTCACGGCCTCCGAGTCGGGCGAAGGCGATGCCGTCGATGTGGCCGAGCACCGGCTCGAGGTTGCCGAGACCGGAACGTCCGCCCTGAACATCGACCTGGGTGACGTCGCCGGTGACGACGGCCTTGGATCCGAACCCGATGCGGGTCAGGAACATCTTCATCTGTTCGGGCGTGGTGTTCTGCGCTTCGTCGAGGATGATGAACGAGGCGTTCAACGTGCGGCCGCGCATGAAGGCGAGCGGGGCGACCTCGACGATGCCTCGGTCGAGCAGCCGCTCCATGCCGTCGTTGCCGACCATGTCGTGGAGGGCGTCGTAGAGCGGGCGCAGGTAGGGGTCGACCTTGGCCATGAGGTCGCCGGGCAGGAAGCCGAGCCGCTCCCCCGCCTCGACCGCGGGCCGGGTGAGGATGATGCGCTCGACCTCGCCCGCCTGCAACGCCCGCACGGCCATCGCAACGGCGAGCCACGACTTGCCGGTGCCGGCCGGACCGATGCCGAAGGTGACGACGTTCTCGGCGATCGCCTCGACGTACGCCTTCTGACCGGCCGACTTCGGCCGGATGATGCGGCCTTTGTCGGCACGGAGGATGTCGTGGGTGAATACCGACGAGGGCTTCTCGTCGGCTCGGACCATGTCGATCGTGCGATCGAGCGTGCGTTCGTCGACCCGCTGACCACGCTCGGCCAACACGACGAGCTCTTCGAACAGGGTCGCGGCGACGGATGCGTCGGGACCCGAGACGTGGACCTCGTTGCCTCGGACCGTGATGTCGGCCTCCGGCAGGGCCTCCTCGATGCGGCGCAGGTGCCGGTCGTGCTCACCCAGCAAGGCACCCATCAGGTGGTTGCCGGGGACTCGGATCGTGATCGAAGGCGCAGCCATGTGTGTCGCGAGCGTACCGCCACCACCCGTGGCACCGACAGCGACAATCGCCCGCCTGACTAGGGTCGGGTGCGTGGAGTCCAACCCCCGCCCGCCCGATCGACCGGTCGATCTCACGCCCGGCGACCCGCTCGGTGCCCTGTACGGCTGGATCGCCGACGGTCGAGTCGACGAGGCGGCCCGGGCCCGGGCC
>JBCBYI010000029.1:0-24624 GCA_039815945.1 Actinomycetota bacterium
CTCAAGCCGCAACGAGTTGAGCGCATGGAGGCCGAACATCCGCAGGCCGAACTCCTCGCCCGCCTCCCGCAGGATCTCGTAGACGTAGCGCTGGTAGCGGGACGGCATCCAGAACTCGTAGCCGAGGTCGCCGGTGAAGGTGACCCGGCCGCACCACACCGGGGCGAGCCCAATGCTGATCTCCTTGAAGGCCATGAAGCGCATGCCGTTCTGGCTCACGTCGGCGTCGGTGATCTTCTCCAGCAGGGCTCGGGCGTTGGGGCCGGCGATGGAGAGACCGCACATCTCGAACCCGAGCGTGTCGTAGCGGACCGAACCGTCGTCGGGCAGATGCTGATCGAACCAGCGCTCGTAGTAGCGCTCGGCGATGCCCGACCCGAAGAGGACGAACTCCTCACCGTCGCGGATGTTGCCGGTGGCGCCGCCCGTGATGGTGGCGTCGGGACCTTCGGCTTCGCCCGAGGCGGCGCCGAGGGTGGCGACCGTGAGATCGCCGATCAGGTTGCCGGCCGGGTTGGTCATCGGCGTGAGCGCCATACGACCCGGGTTCGGGATGCGACCTGCGAGCAGACGGTCGAGGTAGGCCCGAGCCCCAGGACCGGTGAAGCGGAACTTCGAGAAGCCGGTGGTCTCCCACATGCCGACGCTGGCCCGCACGGCGAGGGTCTCCTCGCGGACCTGCTCCCACGCGTTCGAGCGACCGAACGTGACGTCCTCGACCGGCTCCGCACCGGCCGCCTGGAACCACAGCGGTGCTTCGAGCCCGAACCCGTCACCCATCACGGCGTTGTCGGCGACGAGTCGATCGAAGATCGGCGACGTCTGCACGTTGCGGCCGGCCGGGAGGAACTCGTTCGGGAAGGTGATGCGGAACCGCCGGGAATAGTTCTCTCGGACCTTCTCGTTGGTGTACGCCATCGTGGCGTAGTCGCCGTAGCGGGCGATGTCCATGCCCCAGACGTCGGCGCCGGGGTCGCCGTCGACGATCCAGTTGGCGAGGGACAGGCCGACACCGCCACCCTGCGACAGCCCGGCCATCACCGCACACGCCGACCAGTAGCCGGGCAGCCCCCGCACCGGCCCGAGCAGCGGGTTGCCGTCGGATGCAAACGTGAACGGGCCGTTGATGACCTGCTTGATGCCGGCCTCGGCGAAGATCGGGAAGTGCTTGAAGCCGGTGTCGAGCGAGTCGGCGATCCGCTCGAGATCGGGCGTGAGGAGTCGTGCACCGAACTCCCACGAGGTCTGACGCTCGGCCCACGGCTTGCCGCCCTGCTCGTAGGTGCCGAGGAGCAGGCCGTTGCCTTCCTGGCGCATGTAGATCTCGCCGCCGAAGTCGATGGCGTGCATGATCTGGCGGCCTTCGCGCTCGTTGTACTCGACGACCTCGGGGATCTCCTCGGTCAGCAGGTACATGTGCTCCATCGCCAGGAGGGGCAGCTCGAGCCCGACCATGCGGCCGACCTCGCGGGCCCAGAGACCGCCGGCGTTGACCACGTGTTCGCAGTGCACGATTGCCTTGTCCTCGTCGGACTTCGTGTCGAACACGGTGAGATCCCATCCGCCGTCGGCGGCCCGATCGATGTCGCGCACCCACGAGTTGCGATGAGTCTCGGCGCCGCGCTTTCGGGCGCACTCGAGGTACGCGTGGGTGATCTGGCTGGGGTCGAGATGGCCTTCGTGGGCATCGAACATCGCGCCGACGAAGTACTGCTCGTCGAGGATCGGCAGCAGCTCCGTGGCTTCCTTCACCGAGATGAGCTCGGTCTCCATCCCGAGATACCGGCCGCGGGCGTGGCTCATCTTCAGCCAGTCCATGCGCTCGGGGGTGTCGGCCAGCATGACGCCGCCGGTGATGTGCATCGAGGCGTCCATCCCGGACTCCTCGATGATCTCCTTGTACAGGTCGATCGTGTACTGCTGGAGCCGGGCGACGTTGGGGTCGCCGTTGAGCGTGTGCATGCCGCCCGCCGAGTGCCAGGTCGACCCGGCCGTGTACTCGGTGCGTTCGAGGAGCATGACGTCGGTCCACCCCGCCTTGGCGAGGTGATAAAGGACGGAAGCGCCGACGACGCCACCGCCGATGACGACGACCTGGGTGTTGGTTTTCATGCGAGGGCCTTCACGAGCGGGTCTGCTCGATGGTCGGAGGGGTCGGGTTGGGACCGGTGCCGAGGCGCGAGGCCTCGGAACCGTCGTCGCCAGGGGGGACGGTCAGACCGGCGAGCGTCTCGCGGGTCATGCAGTCGGCGAGCATGTTGTGGAACCGGTGCAGCGGCTCCTCGAATCGAGGGGCGAGGGGACCGGGCGGGACCCGGCCTCGGGTGAGGCCGCGCTGGCTCCGCTGGCAGATGTCGACGTCTTCGTTGTTGACGTCGATCCAGAACTCCCGCGTGGCATCGAGTTCGCCGCCCGTGAGTTCGGGCGTCGACGGCGGCAACAAGAAGGTGCAGGTCTCGCGGGTCAGACCGGGTGCGATCGGATCGAGCCGCATCACGAACACGTGGTTGGGCAGCACCGAGAAGATGACGTTCGGGTAGATCGCGACATGACGGCCGCTGGTGGCATCGGACTCGTCGAGGCCCTCCGCCGCGGGCAGCACGAGCCACTCGTCGCGGTCGTCGCCACTCACCGGGGTGGTGGTCTGACCGCAGTACATGCCGGCGCCCTGGTACCGGTAGTGATCCTTCACCCGGCTGACCTTGGCGAGCTCCGGGTGCACCCAGGTCAGGTGGTAGTACTCCTGGAAGTTCTCGCTGATGAGCTTCCAGTTGGCCTCGATGTCGAGGACCTGGCTCTCCTCGACCCGCCAGTCGTCGAAGCCGTAGCCCGCCATGCGCTCGGGGAGGTCGCCGAGCCACACGTCGAGCTCTGGTGTCTCGTCGGACAGGCAGGCGAACAGCAGCGGCCCCCACGTGCCGACCCGCACCGGGATCAGGCTGAAGTCGTCGCGGTCGAAGTCATCGCGAGGTATCTCGTCGAAGAACGGGGTGGCCTTCAGGCTGCCGTCGCTGGCGTAGCCCCAGCGGTGGTAGGGGCAGCGAATCGTCCCGGCGATGTCGCAGTCGCTGTCGGCGAGTTCGGTGCCGCGATGGCGACAGGAGTTGAGGAACCCGCGAACCCGGCCATCCTCGCCCCGGGTGATGACGATCGATTTCTGGCCGACCTGACGCACGAGCAGCCGGCCCGGGGTGGCGATCTCGTCGGCGAGCCCGACGGTCACCCACGCCCGCTCGAACACCAGCTCCTGTTCGAGTGCGAAGAAGCGCTGGTCGACGTAGGCGGACGGATTCAGCCCGGTGGCCGAGTCGAGTGGCGCCCGGGTGCCGGCCCAGGCGGACTCGTCGGTCCAGTCGGTCGTGTCCGCTGCACCGGGGATGCTCGCCATCGCCGTGCCCTAGAAGTCCGTCTCCACACCGCCCTCGGCGATGCGGCGGTCGACGAAGTCGTCGAGCTCGGCCCGGACGGCGTCGTCGAGGGTGGGCGGCTCGTAGGCCGCGAGCAGCTCGGCGACGCGGCGTTCGGCGTGGTCGTACGACGTCGGCCGTCCGGCCTCCTCCCAGGTCTCGAAGTTTCGCCAATCGGAGATCATCGGCTTGTAGAAGGCGTCGCGGTAGCGGTCCTGGGTGTGTTGGGTGCCGAAGTGGTGACCGCCGGGCCCGACCTCGGCGATGGCGTCGACAGCCCGCGTCGCGTCGTCGACGATCAGCGGCTGGAGGAACGTCCCGACCATCGAGAGCAGGTCGGCGTCGATCACCATCTTCTCGGGGCTGGCGTGCAGGCCGCCCTCCATCCAGCCGGCCCCGTGAAAGACGAGGTTCGCGCCGCCCATGATCGCGCCCCACAGCGAGAACACGCTCTCGTAACCGGACTGCACGTCGATCGCGTTGGCCGCGTTGACGTTGGAGCTGCGGTACGGGATGCCGTAGCGGCGGGCGAGCTGACCGCCGAGCATCGCCGACTGCATGAACTCGGGGGTGCCGAAGGCCGGCGATCCGGACTGCATGTCGACATTGCTTGTGAACCCGCCGTACATCACCGGCGCTCCGGCCCGGACCAGCTGGGTGAACGCGATCCCGGCGAGGGCCTCGGCATTTTGCTGCACGACGGCACCGGCGACGGTCACCGGCGCCATCGCCCCTGCGAGGGTGAAGGGGGTCAAGATGATCACCTGATTGCGCGACGAGTACTGGAGGATCCCCTCGAGCATCGGGATGTCGAGTCGCAGCGGCGAGCTGACGTTGATCACGGAGTGCACGATCGGGTGGGTGTCGATCTCGTCCTCGGTGAGCCCTCGGACGATACGCACCATCTCGAGACCGTCGATGTTGCGCTGGGCGCCCAGCGAGTAGACGTTGACCGCCTTGTTCGTGAGGGTGAGGATGTCGCGGGTCGCTTCGAGGTGGCGGATCGACGCGTGGAGATCCACCGGTTCGACCGGGTACCCGGCGTGGGACTGGATGATGTTGAGGCTCTGGGTGAGTTTCAGGAGCGTCTGGAAGTCCTCGCGGTTGCCGGTGCGGCGGCCGCCTTGGCGGTCCGCGTAGTTGGGCGCACTCGCGACCGCGGTGAAGACCACGCTGTCGCCACCGATCACGACGTCGTGCACCGGGTCGGGCGCGTGCATGGTGAACTCGTTGGGCACGGTCGAGATCAACTCGGTGACCAACTCGGGATCGAACCGGACCCGCTCACCGTCGACGGCTGCACCTGCATCGGCCCACATCTTCAACGCCGTGGGATGCAGGAAGTCCATCCCGGTGTCACGCAACACCTCGAGCGAGGCGAGATGGATCGATTCGAGCTCGTCGTCGCTCACGACCCGAGTGGGTTCGATCGGACGCTTGTAGCGCCGCCACGGGACCTGCTGAGGCCCAACGGGTCCAGTCGGTCGTTCGCGGCGGCCACCGCGGCGACGGCGACCGCCGGCCTCGGGTGCGTCGGTGGGCGTGTCGGTCACGAGGCCTCGCTCATCGGGGAGGAGTAGGACGTGCGGCTCCAGCCGAGTTCGGCGGAGATGCGTTCGGCTCGTTCGAGCACGACGGCGGCGATCCGGTCGGCGTCACCCTCGGCCGGGAAGCGGAACGAGGGCCCGTAGACGTAGAGCACGCCGAGGGCTCGACCGGACCCACCGATCACGGGCGACGAACACGACGAGAGGCCGTCGACGTACTCGCCATGGCTCCACAGCACCCGCCGCACTCGGGCCTGGCGAATACGGGAGCGGAGCTTGTCGGGATCGGTGACGGTGTTGTCGTTGAAGGTCGCGAGCGTGCCGGCGAGGTACCGCTCGATCTCGGCGTCGTCCCAGGTGGCCATCACGACGATGCCGGCCGACCCGGCGTGCATCGGCACGCGGGTGCCGGTCCAGTTCTCGGCCTGGATGGGCTTCGGGGCGTCGACCTGGTCGACGGTGATCGTGTCGTCGGCGGAGATGATCGAGAAGCAGGCCGCTTCGTCGAGTTCCTCGCTCAGGTCGACGAGATGCGGGTGGGCGATCGCCTCCAGGCTCGCGGTCGGTTCCGAGGCCGACACCATGCCGTGGACGAGGGGGCCGATGTGGTAGCTCCCGTCGTCGCCGCGCACGACCGCGCCGGCGTGCTCGAGCGTGGCGAGGAGGCGACCGGTGGTGCTGGTCGCCAGGTTGACACGAGAGGAGAGGTCGACGAGCCCACCGGGCTCGCGGCCGATCTCTCCAAGCAGCAACAACGCGCGATCGACACTCTGGACGGTTCCCACGCTGGCGAAACTACCGCTGGACGGGAATCGGCTCAACCGATTCCCGCAGAGTGGGAAGACTCAGTCCCGTTGCAGGATCCAGACCGCCAGTCCGATGACGTCAGGCAGTTCGGCGGTGGTCCGCCAGCCGGAGCGCTCGTACATCGCGACGTTGTCGGGGTTGGTCGTCTCGAGCACGGCGGGCAGGCCCGCGGCCGCTGCGGCATCGAGAGCGGCCTGAGCGACGATCCGGGCGAGCCCCTCGCCCCGACGCCGTGGATGCGAGGCCAGCACGCCGAGGTACCAGTGCGGTTCGTCGATGATGGCGGCGTGGACCCGAGCGTCGTACTCGTCGAGCCGTGCCCGGGCGTCGGCTGGTAGTTCGAGTGTCGATGCCGGCGTCTCGACCGAGCCGGCGGGTGGATCCCACATCGCCAGGGCGTCGCCGTCGCCGGTCATCCACACCGACTCGGTGGCGATCCGGCGGCGGAGGAGGTCGGTGGCGAAGGCGAGCGCCATCGGTCCGAACTCGGGACCCGGTCCGAAGAAGGCGCGGAACGCAGGATCGTGATCGAAGGCGGCCACGACGGTGGCAGCAAGGGTCTCGAGATCGTCGGCGGTGGCCAGGCGGATGTCGGGCACGGCGGGAGTCTGGCCGGGGAATACCGGCGCCGCCACCGGGTTCCCACCGGTGAAGGAGATACAGACATGAAAGCGATCCTGAACAGCACCGTCATCGCCGAGTCCGACGACACCGTCGTCGTCGAAGGCAACCACTACTTCCCCAGTTCATCGCTGAACCCCGAGATCCTCGGGCAGAGCGACCTACAGACCGTGTGCCCCTGGAAGGGCACCGCCGCGTACTACGACGTCACCGTCGACGGCGAGACCTTCTCGAACGTGGTCTGGTACTACCCGACCCCGAAGGACGCGGCAGCCGAGATCACCGACCGTGTGGCCTTCGGTCGCCCGGTTTCGGTCGAGGCGTAGCCTCGCCGGCGATCAACGAGGGCTGATCACCCCTGGAGGATCTGGTCCACCTCGTCGAGGCGCTCGATCAGCTTCTCCTCGTTGAACCCGATCTGGAGGACGGGGAATCGTCACGCAGACGCGCTCCCAGTTGCGGTCCCAGAGCTCCGTCTCGTCGGCCTGGGCCGACGGCACGAGCATCGTGAGCCGACACGTCGCGAGGTCGACGAGATGATCGACACCACCCTCGAGCTGACCCTCGGGGCGTGGGCGCCTACGACTCGCTGATCCCCAGCGCGTCGCGGGCGGTACGGCTGGCCCATTTGTAGTCGGACTTGCCGTTCGGACTCCGGAAGAGCGAGTCGACCCGCACGATGTTCTTCGGGAGCTTGTAGCCCGACAGCGAAGCCCGGAGCCCGTCGACCAGGTCGGCGTCGCTGGGGTCGGCGCCGTCGACCAACTCGACGACGGCGGTGACGGCGGCGCCCCACTGCGGGTCGGGGACGCCGACCACATTGCAGTCGACCACCTCGGGCAGCTCCTTCAGCGCCTCCTCGACCTCTTCGGGATACACCTTCTCGCCGCCGGTGTTGATCGACACCGAGCCCCGCCCGAGCAGGGTGACCATGCCGCCGGCACCGATGGTCGCCCAGTCGCCGGGGACCGACCAGCGAATCCCCTCGAACTCACGGAACGTCTCCGCGGTCTTGACCGGATCGCCGTAGTACCCGAGCGGGATCGGCCCGGTCACCGCCAACAGACCCGTCTCGCCCGACCCCGCTTCGACGCGGCGGCCGTCCTCGGTGAACACCGCGGCGTTGGGTCCGAGCGTGAACGTCGCCGTCTCGGTGTCGCCGTCGCCGGTCGACTCCTTGCCGGCGAACCCGACCCCCTCGCTGGCGCCGAGGCTGTCGTTGGTGACGAGCGGTGAGCCCTGCTCGCGGGCGTGGGCCAGTAGACGATCCTTGATCGCCTGGCTCCACATGACTCCCGACGAGGTGACCGAGCGGACCTTCCGGAGGTCGTAGGGAGTGCCCGCCCCGGCGGCCTCGTCGAGCGCCTCGACCATCGGGCGACAGAAGACGTCGCCGACGATCGAGATCAACGAGCACTCGGTGCGCTGCACCGTCTCCCACAGTTCGTGGGGATCGAACGACCGACCGATGAGGGTCACCGTCGCGCCCCCGGTGAAGAGGGTGAAGATCGCGCCGATCCCGCTCGTGCCGTGCATGAGCGGCGCGGCCGCGAGCTGACGCGGCGTCGCACCGAAGGAGTCGAGCAGGGCGAGGATCGATGCCACCTCGTCCGGCGTCGACGGGATGGCCAATCCGAGCGGCGCGAGGGTGCGGGCGGTGAGCGCCACCAGGCTCGAGTGCGGCCACATCACCCCCTTCGGGTGACCGGTCGTGCCACCGGTGTACAGGATCCAGAGATCGTCGGCGGAACGGTCGCGGCGCGCGGCCGGCATCGACGCAGCGATGAGGTCCTCGTGGCGATCGGCCCACTCGGGGCACTCCCCGTCGCCGACGTGGATCCATCGACGGACCTTGTCGAGCTGATGACGGACAGCGCCGAACCGTTCGGTGAGGGCGTCGTCGAAGAACACCGCCTTCGCATCACTGTTGTCGATCAGGTAGGCGAGCTCGTTCTCGACGTAGCGGTAGTTGACGTTGCACGGCGCAGCCCGAAGCTTGAACGCAGCGAACTCGGCTTCGAGGTACTCGTTGCCGTTGTACAGCGCGCACGCGACGGTGTCGCCGGCGCCGACACCGTCCGCCTCGAGCGCCCCCGCGAGCCGGGCGGCTCGGTCGTCGAACTCACTCCAGGTGCGTGCGACCTCACCGTGCTGGGCGGCGAGCCGATCACCGTGGTTGTCGGCGACGACTTCCCAGGCGGTGGCCAGATTGATCCCCATGGGCGGATCTTCGCACAGCAGATCATCGCGACGGACATGACGGCCTTGGGAGCGGTTCGGACCCCACCGCTAGGGTTCGGCGATGAAGTACACGCGCCTCGGTCGGTCCGGTCTCGACGTCTCCCGGGTCTGTCTCGGTTGCATGGGGTTCGGTGAACCGTCGCCGGGGCGCCAGGACTGGGCGATCGGTGCGGACGACAGCCGTGAGATCATCAAGCGGGCGCTCGACCTCGGTGTGAACTTCTTCGACACCGCCAACGCCTACTCCGGCGGGTCGAGCGAGGAGATCACCGGGCGCGCGTTGCGCGACATGGCCGACCGCGACGAGGTCGTCATCGCCACCAAGGTCTTCTTTCCCATGCGGGGTGACACCGGCGGGCGCAACAGCATCGGCCTGTCCCGCAAGGCGATCATGCAGGAGCTCGAACACAGCCTGCGCCGGCTCGGCACCGACTACATCGATCTCTACCAGATCCATCGGTGGGACAACCGCACGCCGATCGAGGAGACGATGGCGGCCCTCGACGACGCGGTCACCTCCGGCAAGGTCCGCTACATCGGTGCCTCGTCGATGTGGGCCTGGCAGTTCAGCAAGGCGCAGTACACCGCCGAGCTCGCCGGATCGACGAGGTTCATCTCCATGCAGAACCACTACTCGCTGCTCATGCGCGAGGAGGAGCGCGAGATGCTGCCGTTGTGCGCCGACCGGGGCGTGGGCACGATCCCCTGGAGCCCGCTCGGACGCGGCCTGCTGACCCGGCCGTGGGGCACGACGACCACCCGACGCGAGAGCGACCCCAACATCGACCGCCGCTTCGACGAGGCCGGCGCTCGACCCATCGTCGAACGGGTCGCCGAGATCGCCGAGCAGCGGGGTCTGCCCATGGCCCAGATCGCGCTCGCCTGGGTGCTGAGCAATCCGGTCGTCGCCTCGCCCATCGCCGGGGCGACCAAGGCGAAGCACATCGAGGACGCCGTCGCCGCCGTCGAGGTCGAGCTGTCGGCCGAGGAGACGGCGTTCCTCGAGGAGCCCTACACCCCACGGGCCAACGAGTTCTGACATGGCCGGCGACGATGGCGTGACCACCCTATGGCGGACAGACTCGATCCTCCCGCCGCCACCCGCCGGGGCCGCGCCGGTGCTCCACGACCGCGAGTACCGGGTGGAGTCGTTCCTGCTCGAAAACGGCAACCTGCTGATCCAGGGTGCGGTGCGGGACCAGAAACCGCCGGGCGTCTACATCCCCGACGACCCCGAGCCGCTCACCATGCACCACATGCAGCTGACCCTCGAGGTCGAGTTCCCGAGCCGGATCATCGTCGCCGCGCACGCACGGCTGCTCGCCTTCCCGCACGACCTGTGCCCGTCGATCGAACAGCACTACGGCGAACTGGTCGGACTCTCGATCGCGAGAGGATTCACCCACAAGGTGCGCGAGCTCTTCGGCGGGCCGCGAGGCTGCAGCCACACCACGGCGCTGCTGCAGGCAATGGCACCGATCGCGATGCAGAGCACGAAGAGCGTCGAGTGCATCGAAGCCGAACGCGCCGGCGAGCCGAATCCGATCATCGTCCGGCCGCCCAACGAGAGCTGGAAGTACCTGACCGACACCTGCCATGTCTGGGCCGAGGACGGACCCCGCAAGGACGAGGTCGAGCGCGGCGGCGTACAGACCATCCCGGTCGACATCCGGCTGCGCCAGCTCGAGCGACCGGTGACGGATCGATGATCGACATGAGAGGGTGATGGCCATGACCCTGAAGATCGGCATCGTCACCGGCAACGCATCGGCGGACTCGCTCAACCTGGTCACCGACGCCGAACGGCTGGGCGTCGACTCGGTGTGGGTCCCCGAGGCCTGGATGTTCGACGGCCTCACCCCGGCCGCCTACCTCGCCGGGCGGACCGAGACGATGCGGCTCGGCACCGCCTGTCTGCAGCTCGGCTCGCGCTCCCCCGCCCTGCTCGCGATGTCGGCCCTCTCGCTGCAAGCGATGTCGGGAGGCCGATTCATCCTTGGCATGGGCACGAGCGGCCCGCAGGTGATGGAGGGCTGGCACGGCGTTCGCTTCGACAAGCCGGTCACCCGCACCCGCGAGACGATCGAGATCATCGATCAGATCGCCTCGGGCGAACGGGTCTCGTACGCGGGGAAGACCTACGAGCTGCCGTTGCCCGACGGCCAGGGCAAGGCGATGCGCTCGCCCGTCGCCATGTGGCCGATCCCGATGTACGTCGCGTCGATGGGTCCGGCCAATCTGCGTCTCACCGGCGAGATGACCCAGGGCTGGATCGGCACCGCGTTCCTCGCCGAGCACGCCGACGTCTATCTCGACCCGATCCGGGAGGGCGCCGAGTCGGCCGGACGCTCACTCGACGACGTCGAGATCACGGTCGCGGCCGGCCTCGAGTTCACCGACGACATCGAGGCCGCGGGGCGCCGTCACGCCGCAGGGTATGCGTTCACGATCGGGGCGATGGGCTCGTCGAAGACGAACTTCTACAACCAGGCGTACACCCGCATGGGCTTCGGTGACGCGGTGGAGGAAGTCCAGCGTCTCTGGGCGGCCGGTGATCGCGACGCCGCCGGCGCCGCCGTCCCGACCGAGATCGGGCTCCACACCAATCTCGTCGGCGACGACGAGTACGTCACCGGACGCCTGCGGGCTTACCGCGACGCCGGCGTCGACACGATCAGGGTGGGTGTCGACCTGTCACCCGAGACCCTCGACGATCTCGCCCGGCTGATGGACCTCGTCAACGCGGTGAACACCGAGTGATCAGCTGACCATCAGCTCAGCGGCGCCGAAGGCGACGCCGAAGCGCACGCACCAGATAACGACCGTGCGGTAGCGGCTGAGATCGACGTCGGCCGGGATCTCGTAGTTCTGATCGCCGATGTTGCCCTTGAGGTCGCCGAGGTCGATGAAGTCGTCGTCGAATTCGCCAGCGGGGGCATCGGGATCAGCGGTCGACAGGTAGACGTTGAGGTCGGGACCGTTGTCGGTGGCGAACTGCTCGAACCGCAGGAATCGCTGGCCGGTGCCGTCACCGAGCACGGAGGCGACGCCCTCGGCCGGATGCGAGCGATCGATGAACGTGCCGCTGGCTTCCGTGACGATCTCGATCATGTCGGGCATCGCATCGGCGGCCTCGACCTCGAGCTCGGTGCCGTTCTCGGCCATGAACTCGTTCATCTCGTCGGCCTCGGCATCGGTCATCGCGTCGGACGGGAGACCCGACGCACCGGCACCCGACGCGAAGACCGGACCGTCCTCGTCGACGACGTCGTCGATGAACGCGGTGTGGATGCCGAACACGCCGAAGGCGAGGAACGCCAGCACCGCGATGCCGGCGATGCCGCCGGGGATGGCCCAGCGCTTGTTGCGAGAAAGGAACGAGACGGGAGAACTGCTCATGCGACGGGAACTCGGTGGACCCGAGGAATGTTCCCTGGAGATCCATTCGAGGCGACGACGCCGGGGAGGAGAAGATGACCATCGTCACTCAACCCGGGGCCGAAGCGCACCGAACGGAGGAGGGTGACGCCTCGCCCGTTCGTCCTTCGCCGAGCTCTCGCCTTGATGGCGCTGGTTGCGCTCGCCTTCATGTCGATCCCCACGGTCGCTGCCCAGACCGACCCGGCGGTGGAGCCACCGCTCGACGATGGCGAGCTCTCGACCCTCGTCGTCGACCTGCTGATCGAACTCGACGTCGATCCCGAGATCGCGAGGGTGATCGTCGACTCCCGGCTCGACGGCATCGCGGCCCGGCTCGACGCGCTCGTCGAGGCGGGTGCGCTCACCAACGCCCAACTTCGCAGCCTCGCCGAGATGCTGGCCATCGGCGCCTACGACCTGGTCGCTCCGCCCCGCATCGCCGACGCACGTGAACGCCGCGACGCGGTGCGGACCGCAGCCGAGGCGCTCCTCGCCGACCTGGGGATCGTCACCGACGCGAGCACGTCGATCCGAGACACCCTCGACGACAACGGTCTCAGCGAGGACGACTTCGCCGACCTGCTCGACGAGATCGAGTTCGGCCTGCCCGACGGCACGCCACCTCCCGGGCCGACTCCTGTCGACGGTGTCGACCCCGTCGAGGGAAGCACGCCGCCACCACCTCCCCCGAGCGGCGGGGGCGGCGAACCGGCCGACACCGAACCGACACCGACGGCGCCCTCCGGCGACTACCCGACGACGGCGCCGACCACGACCGTTCCGCCATACCCGAGCGGCGACTACCCGACGACAGAACCGCCCCCGCCCACCACGACCGTGCCGGACGGCGACTATCCGACCACCCGCCCCCGACCGCCTGGCGGTGGTGGCGGCGGCGACTATCCGACCACCAGGCCGGGCGACGGCCCACCGCCCCCCGCAGGCGACGAGACGGGCGGTGAGTACTGATGCGCCGTCTCATCCTCGTGTTCACCATCGCCGGCGCGCTCGTGCTCGGGGCGTGCGGCGCCTCGGACGGTGCCGATGACACCGGTCTCGACACCAGCGAGCAGGTCCGCGCCGACGACCCCGATGCACCGAACCCCGCGCTTGCGCTGACGAGCGCGGCCCGCGAGGTCGCCGACATCACCGACGCCGACGCGCTCGACACCGAGATGGTCCTGACCGCGATGGTCGTGATCGCGGCCGATGGTGACCTCGAAGCGGCGATCGCCGCCGGGATCATCGGCGAGGCCGAGGCCGAGGCTGCGCTTCGGGTCCTCGAGGCGGACTCCTTCGCCGAGTTTCTCGACTGAGGGCCCTCAGTCGCAGATCAAGAAGCGGGCCATGATCTCGAAGGGCGGTTCGTCGACACCGTCGAGCGCCAGATAGGTCCACCCCCCGAGTTCTTGGACCACCGGCAGCCCGAACTCGTTTCGTTCGGCCGGAACGCCGATCGTCGAACCGATCTCCTCCAGCGTCATCTCCGCAGTGACGCCGTCGTGCAAGGTGAGGACCCACTCGTCGGGTTGCGGGTTCACCGGCAGCGACCCGGTCGGGATCGGGGTTCCCGGTCGCCAACTCCAGTTGACGAGCGTCTCCGCGCCCGCCCAGTTGCGGAAGCTCAGGTCGAGCCCGCCCCAACTCATCGTTCGTTCGTTGGGGTCGCCGGGTCCGTCGAACGGGCAGCCCTCGATCCAGCCGGTGTCGTTGTCGGGGGCGCCGAAGACCTCGACCATGGCGAACTCCACCTCGTCGAGCAGCGAGTCGAGCGGCAGACCCAACACCGTCTGCTCGGGCAGATTGGCCACCTCCTGCACGAGTGGCGGCGCTGTCGTGGTGGTGGTGGTCGTCGTGGTCGTCGTGGTCGTCGATGTCGTGGTCGTGGTCGTCGAGGTCGACGTGGTGGTCGGAGCCGCGGTGGTCGTCGTCGCCTCCTGGGCCTCGGACTCCTCCTCCTCGGCCGCATCGGCGCCGTCGGCGGCCGCCGACTCGCCGGATCCCGCCTCCGTCGTGTCGTCGTCGCCGGTGAGCGCACCGACGCCCAGGCCGGCGAGGACGCCCACCAACAAGATGATGATGCCGATCAGAATCAGCTCTCGACGCGGCATCGGCGACCCCCTCGTGATCAGGAGCCGATCAGGTGTTCAGCTCCACCGCCGTGGCCTCCACGGCCGCGACAATCTTCGCATACCCGGTGCATCGGCAGAGGTTTCCGCTCAGCCCGATCCGCACCGCATCGAGATCCGGGTGCTCGTCTCGCTCGAGCAGGGCCTTGGCCGACATGATCATGCCGGGCGTGCAGAACCCGCACTGCACACCGCCTGCCTCGAGGAGGTTGCGCTGCAGCGCGTGCATCTCGGGCCCCTGCATCACCCCCTCGATCGTGGTGATCGTGCGTCCCTGGGCCTGAACGGCGAGATAGCTGCACGAGTTCACCGGCTGTCCGTCGAGGAGCACCATGCACGCACCGCACTCGCAGTCGTCACAGCCTTCCTTGGTGCCGGTGAGGCCGACATCGTCACGGATGACCGACAGCAGATTCCTGCCCTGGTCGGCGGTGACCGGATACGTGACGCCGTTGACGTCGAGTTCATAGCTGGGGGTCATCAGGCGGCTCCGATGCCGATCGATCGGTTGACGGGGACGGCGATCGACTCGCCGGCGGCTCGGCGGGCCGCGGCATCGACCGCGCGCTTGGCCATCACGCCGATGCAGTGGCGCCGATAGCGATCGCTCGCCCGCAGGTCGCTGATCGGCGCAGCGACATCGGATGCCAGCTCCGCGATCACGGGGCCGGCGACGGCCGGGGTGAGCCCGACCAGCGAGTCGTTGGCGCCGACGACCGCGAGGATCGTCGGCGCGACGGCGGCGAGGGCGACGGCGGCGGACGCGATCGTGCCGTCGTCGGCCAGGGTGACACCTGCCGCGGCACCGACGACGGCGATCTCCATCGCCCGTCGGTACTCGAGCCGCACGTACGCGCTGCCACAGCGGGCCTGGGCAGCCGGCAGGTGGAGTCCGACCAACAGCTCGTCGGCCGCGGCAGAAGTCCGGCCGGGGCCGGTCCACAGGTCGTCGAGCGAGACCGTGCGGCTGCCGCCGGCCGACCGGAGTTGGGCTCGGGCACCGAGCACCGTCAGCGGCGCGCCGGTGTCCATCGCCGGCGAACCGTTCATGACGTTGCCGCCGACGGTGCCGACATGGCGTGTCGAGGGCGACCCGACGAGCGCCGACGCATCCGCGATCGCGGTGTAGGAGCCCACGATGACGGGGTCGGTCACGAGGTCGGCGTGGGTGACGAGAGCGCCGACCCGCACGCCGTCGTGGTCGAGCTGCACGTCGGCGAGCTCTTCGATGCGGTCGATGGCGACGAGCGCATCGGGCAGGGGGGCCTTGCCGTGCCGGGCCCCGACCACGAGGTCGGTGCCCCCGGCGATCGGACGGGCGCCGTCGGCCAGTGCCGCCAGGGCGTCGTCGACGGTGGTGGCGATCGTGAAGCTCATCGATCGACCTCCATGCTCGTCGTCCAGACCCGTTCGGCGGTCATCGGCAGCTGGCGTACCGGGGCGCCGACGAGCTTGGCGACACCGTTGGCGATCGCGGCGGCGGTGGGCACGTTGGGTGCCTCGGCAAGCCCCTTGGCGCCGTACGGGCCGGCGTTGGGATCGGGGATCTCGATGAACTGGGTGCGAATCGTCGGCGCATCGGCGGCGGTCTGGAGCTTGTACTCGAGCAGCCCCGTGTTGCGTTGCTTGGCGTCCTCGCCGTACTGGGTACCTTCGGTGAGCGCCTGGCCGATGCCCATCGTGATGCCGCCCTCCACCTGGCCATGGGCGCCGATCGGGTTGACGATCGTGCCGGAGTCGTGAGCGGCGGAGACGTCGAGCACCCGTACGACCCCGGTCTCGCGGTCGAGGCGGACATGCACGGCGTGGCAGGCGAACTGGGGACCGGCCCAACCGGCGAGGCCCTGATCGCCGACACACATCGCCGAGACCGTCGGGTACTGGGGCGGCGTGCCCGAGCCCTTGCCGATCAGCATCTCGCCCTCGGCCGCGATCGCGGCGAGCTCGGCGATCGGCACGGATCGATCGGGCGAACCCGACACATGCGCTTGACCGGCGACGAGCACGATGTCGTCCGGCGCGGCCTCGAGGTGATCCGCGGCCACGTTCCGCAGCTGGGCGGCGACCTCGCGGGCACCCTCGATCACGGCCCGCCCGTTGTTGAGCAGGGTCTGCGAGCCGGTGGCACCTGTGTCGTAGGGCGCGGCGGAGGTGTCCTGATAGACGAGTTGGAAGTCCTCGGGCTCCATGCCGAGTTCCTTGGCCGCCAACATGCGCAGCGTCATCACCGAGCCGGTCCCGCACTCCTGTGCGCCCGTGATGATCATGCCGGAGCCGTCGCTGTCGATCTTGATGTACGCACCCGAGGGCCCGGGGAAGCTCGGCCACCACGACACCGCGACACCGACCGCTTCGTTGTCGGGCAGATCATCGCCGTAGGCCGAGGCCTCGACGGCGGCGTCGAGGCAGCGACGCAAGCCGATCTCGCCGTAGACCTGGCCCGCAGCACCTTCGACGCCCTCGTCGACGATGTTGTGACGACGGAACTCGACTGGATCCATCCCCACCACGGCGGCCAACTCGTCGGTGTGCGACTCGAGCGCCCAGCACGCCTGCGGCGCGGTCGGTGCCCGCACCGAACCCGACGGCTGGTGGTTGGTGTAGACGAGCGACGACTCGATCTTGACCGCCGCCATCGCGTACGGCCCGGCGACGTGCATCGCCGCGAGCTGCGGGAAGAAGGCGGCGTCGGCGGTGTAGGCACCGTTGTCGATCGCGATCCAGCCGGTGCGAGCGACGAGCGTGCCGTCGGCCTTCACACCGGAGGTGATGTCGACGACCATGCCCTCGCGGCGTCGGTCCGGGGCGACCATCTCCTCCTGGCGGGAGAACACGAGCTTGACCGGCCGGCGGGTGGCCCTGGCGAGCGCCGCGACATGGGCCTCGAAGTGGAAGCCACACTTGCCGCCGAACCCGCCCCCGAGGTGCGGCACGACGACCCGCACCCGGCTCGCCGGCATCTGCAGCGTCTCGCACACGCCGTTGCGGGCGTCGAACGGCACCTGCGACGAGGTCCAGATCGTGACCTTCTCGCCTTCCCACTGGGCGACGACTGCGCGCGGTTCGATCGGCAGGGCGTGGCAGGCATCGGCGACGTACCGGCTGGTGACGACATGATCGGCGGTCGCCATGGCCGCCTCCACATCGCCCTTCTCGATCGAGGAGAACGACGCGACGTTGGGCCGCTGCACCGTGTCGCCGGTGACCGCGTAGGACTCCCAGTCCTCGTGGACGAGTGGCGAACCGTCGGCCATCGCGGCCTCGAGATCATCGACGATCGGGAGCGCCTCGAACTCGACCACGATCGCGTCCACTGCGGCCTGGGCGGTGGCGGCGTCGATCGCGGCGACCGCGGCGACGAGTTCGCCCTCGAAGCGCACGACGTCGTTGGCGAACAGGCGGCGATCGGGCACGACCGGGCTGTACATGACGTCGGGGACGTCGTCGGCGGTGATCACCGCGAACACGCCGGGCATCGCCGCCGCCGCGCTGATGTCGAGCCGGGTGATGCGGGCGTGGGAGACACCGGCGTAGCGGAACTTGGCGACGAGCTGTCCCGTCAGCGAGATGTCGGCCGCGTAGCGCCCGCTGCCGGTCACCTTGTCGGGACCGTCGGCACGAACGAAACGCGGAACTTCGGCGATGGCCATCCTGACCTCCCTGGAACGGACGATGACGCGTCACTATCGCACGGAAGCGAGCACGGCGTCTGCACGGGCGTGCCCAGGGTCACTGGACTGTCGGACACCGGCGCGGCCTATGGTCCATCCCGTGCTTTCGGCGGACATCAATCATCTCGTGTGGGCCTCGAGTCCGGCACTCTCGCCCAACGGTTCGACCGTCGCCTACGTCGTGCATCGCGTCGACGAGGAGGCCAATCGATACCGCAGCCGGGTCTGGCTGGCCGCGGTCGACGGCACCACCCGTCCGCGGCCGATCAGTGCCGGCGAACACGACGACGGTTCACCGACCTGGACCCCGGACGGCACCCAGCTGCTGTTCACCTCGACCCGTCGTACCGACGACTCCGGCGCAACGCTCAGCTCGCTCTACGCGCTCAACGTCGACGGCCCCGGCGAAGCCGCACTGCTCGCCGAACACGACGAGTCGATCGGTGGCGTCGCCGTCGCTCCCGACGGGTCCGCGGTCGCCTACACCGCTCGCGTCCGTGGCGATCACTACGAGCTCGACGAGATCGATCGGCGGCCACCTCGCCGTATCGATCGGCCCTTCTACCACCTCAACGGTGCCGGCACGGTCGTCGATCGTCCGACCCATGTGCACCTGCTCCGGCTCGACGGGGGAAGTGTTCCGGTCGATCTCACCCCCGGCGACGCCGAGTTCAGCGAGCCCGCCTGGGCCCCCGACAGCAGCTGGCTCGCCGCCGCCCGGGTCAACACGGCCGAACGCATCCTGGGATCCGACATCGCCCGCATCCCGGTCGACGGTGGCGACATCGAGATCCTCACCGACCAGACCGGCGTCTACGGCTCACCAGCGGTCGGGCCCGACGGCCAGATCGTCTGTGTCGGCTACGAGGACGCCATGGTATTTCCCTGTAACCATCACCTCGCGCTCCTCGGCGACGACGGTCTCACCTGGCTCACCCGCTCGTACGACCGCGACTGGAACGAGTTCCCGCTCCATCGTGCGCCGACCTGGCGCGGCGACGAGTTGATCGGCGTCGTCGCCGACCACGGCTCGGTCCACCTCCACACCGTCACGCTCGACGGCTCCACCACCCCGCTCGTCACCGGCGACCGCTGGGTCATGGGCTGGTCCGAGGCCGGTGGCACGCTCGCCTACGTCGCCGAGGACTCCACCCACCCGTGTGAGGTCTATGCCCTCGTCGACGGTGAGGAGCGCAAGCTCACCACCCTCACCGACGCCTTCGCCCGCACCGCGAAGCCCCAGCGAGCCGAGCGCTTCGGTGCGCCGTCGCCCGACAGCGATGGCCGCGAGGTCGACGCCTGGATCGTCACGCCGCCCGACTTCGACGAGACGAAGTCCTACCCGATGTTGCTCAACATCCACGGCGGCCCGTTCACCCAGTTCGGCGACTTCTTCTTCGACGAGGCCCAGCATCAGGCTCGGGCCGGCTTCGTGGTCGTCTACAGCAACCCCCGGGGCGGCTCCGGTCGTGACGACTCCTGGGGCCGGGCGATCCGCGGCACGGCACTCGGTGGACCGGGCTGGGGCTCGGTCGACTACGACGACCTCATGTCGGTGGTCGACACCGCGGTCGAGCGGTACCCGTTCATCGACGCCGATCGCATCGGCGTGCTCGGCGGCAGCTACGGCGGCTACATGACCAGCTGGATCGTCGGCCACACCGATCGCTTCGCCGCCGCCTGCTCGGAACGAGCGGTCAACAACCTGTCGACCCTGGATCTCACGAGCGACATCGCCGGGGTCGACGAGTTCTGGTTCGGTGCCGCTGCGCTCACCGACCACGACGAGCTCATGCGCATGTCGCCAATCTCCTACGTCGACGACATGACCACCCCGCTCCTGATCATCCACTCCGACGAGGACACCCGCTGCCCGTTTGAGCAGGCCGATCAGCTGTACTTCGCGCTCCGCAAGCGGGGCCACGACGTCGAGTACTACCGATTCCCGGGGGAGAACCACGAGCTGAGCCGGTCGGGATCGCCGATCCATCGGATCCAGCGAGCGGATCTGATCCTCGACTTCTTCCGCGACCGGCTCCAGCCGTAGCGATCAGCCGATGCTCGCCAGGTACTCCGGCGCGAGCTGGGCGTGCCGGGCCATCGCGTCGGGGAAGGGCGTCAGCAGGCCGCCCTCGAGGAACAGCCCACTGAACTCGTCGGGGTGGGTGGCCTGCACCCAGGCCCGGTAGTCGGCATAGCCGGCGGTGACCTCGTCGCTGTTCGGGTTGACCTGGGTCAGCTCGACGATGCGATCATCAGCGAGGACCCAGCCGATCTCGCTGACACCGCCGGCATCGCTGCCGAAGGCGGCGAAGCTGCTCGACACTGTGCACGAGAGCGTCGGACCGTTGACGGTGCAGCTCTCGAACGTCGGCGGGATGAGGTCGCGGCTATCGACGTTGGTGAGCAGCCAGTAGGCGTTCTCGGTGAAGTCGAAGCCGTCGACGGTGCCGGTCACCGCCGGATCGACGATGCGCTCCTTGTCGGTGAGCGTGCCGTTCTGCCACAGCTGCGTGAGCGCCGAGGCCAACTGCCCGCCCGGATCGGCGAAGAAGGTCTGCAGGTCCGCTCGGTGCGCATCGGCGAAGCCTGTGTCGAGGCCGATCGCTCCGTCGGCCGAGAAGGTGGACGTCGCGCCCTGGACGGCGAGCCAGAACCGGTAGGCCGAGAGACCGTCGGCCAGGTCGACGGTGCCGAAGCGGGTGTTCTCCTGGGCCACGATGCGGCCGTCCTCGATGGTGAACACCTGATCCTCGACGAGGTCGAGGTCGGTGCCGTCGAAGCGCCAGATCACCGGACAGGTGACCCGCTCGTCGGGGCCGACGATGCACTCCTCGTAGGCCGGCGTCGCGTACCCCGCGGTCCAAACGTCGGCCGTGGTGAGCGATTCGAACGCGCCGGCCGCGACGGCTCCGTCGACCGACAGCCGCACGCTGTCGGCATAGAGCGACACCAACGCCGGATCACCCGTGGTGATCGCCGACTGCAGCAGCACACCGACCTCCGTGGGCTCGCCGATCGCACCCGCCAGCGGCGTCTCGGCGTCGACGGTCGCGTCGGGCTCGGTCGGCGCCTCCTCGACGACGGCCGGATCACCGTCCGGGGTCGTCACGACGTCGTTGGCGCCTTCGTCGCCGGTGTTCAGCAAGGCGACGACCGCCACGACCAGCGCCAGTGCGGCGGCCGCGAGGAACGCGATCGGCGTCCGCCATCCCGCCCGCCTCGCCGCCGGCTCGTTCGCCTCGTCCTCGGTCTCTCGCCGTTCCATCAGATCCACCACGATCACATCTCCCTGTTCTTGTTCGGTTGGGGTGGTGTGATCAGCGGCTCGGGCCAGCGAGCGCTCCTCGAGGAAACCGGTGTACGCCGCAAGCTGCTGTTCGAGCTCAGTCATCGTTCACTCCCATCGCCTCTCGGAGTTTCGCCATCCCACGTTCGACGTGGGACTGCACGGTGGACACCGAGACGTCCAGCAGCTCGGCGACCTCGGCGAACGTCCACTGGTACCCGGACGTGAGGATCACGGCCGTGCGCTGGTTCTCGCTGAGGTTCTCGATCGCTGCCGGAAGTCCCGGCTCGATCCACGGTTCCGCCTGTGGGTCGGGTGCGGGGAACAGCCGGCTCCCGCCGAGACGCTTGCGCGCCACGTTCCGGCCGATTCCCCACACATATCCCGCCGGGTTCGGTCGTGTCTCCACGACCGACCACTTCTCCCAGGCGACCGCCATCGCTTCGGCTGCGGCATCGGTTCCGATGTCGGGGCCAAAGGCGGCCACCAGGGCCCGCCTGACCTTCGGTTCGGCGTCGGCCGCGAACGTCGAGAACGCCTGCTGGCTGGTCTCGACCCCCTCGGTCACTCTGCTTCTCCCTCTGATCACGCCCTCTAGTGCGACGAGGGCACGATCCTTACGACACGAATCCGAAAAGGATCGGAGAAATCACTCGGCGTCCCACGAGTGCACGGCGCCGACGCTGCCCGGACGCGGTGTCATCAGCTCGGTGGTGCCGCCGGTGACGAAGGTGTTCTCGACATCTCGCCAGGCCAGCAGGTCGGCATCGTGGGTGCCGGTGTCGTCAAGCCCGCGGGTGGTGTCGAAATCCTTGCGCAACTGCACCCAGTGCTCGAGGTGGGTCGCCCACACGACGATGATCTCGTGGTTGTTGTTGACCACCTCGAGCAGGTTGGTGAGATGGATGCCGCGGGCGTCGAGCTGGGGCGCTCGGGTCTCGGCCACGTGCCCGAGGTAGTCGATCTGGCTCCCGGGCCGGACCTCCAACACCTGCTGCACGAAGACGGTGCACTGAAGATCCCGCACGACGAGTTCCTCCTGGGTCGGGCACCCGGGCACCGAGCCGCCGATGCGGTCCCGACCTCCCGAGCGAAACTCGGCCGCCTCGTCCCACCAGTCGCCGTAGAACGCTGCTCGACGTTTCAGGTTGAGCCGGTCGAGGTTGCGGGTCCAGGCGTCCCAGCCATCGGGGCCGCCGTCGTGCAGGTTGATCACCTGGGGCCAGCGGCCGCCCGAGGCGCCGATGACGAAGAAGGTCCCCTGCAACCGGAAGAGCCCCGGCATGTCGTGCACCGGCTCGCGGGCGGCGAGCTCCATGTACTCGTATTGACCCTGCCCGACGATGTCGATCGTCTCGTGCAGGTAGAACCGGCGGGGCATGCCCCGAGTGTGGCCGATGCGACCCACCCGCGCTCGCTTCACCGATGCGATCTCAGATCGCGTCGATCCGGGCCTGGACATGAGGCATGAAGTACCCGGCATAGCGCCGCTGCACGTCCGGCAACATCCAGTCGCCTTCGGTGACCACACCTCGGCACGCATCGGTGCCGCACAGACAGTCGAGTCGGTAGGGCTCGACGCGAGCCATCGCGTAGTCGTGGCAGAGCTCCTCGCCGGCGGCGATCTCGCGGACCGCGACATAGGTGACGTTGCCCTGGAAGCCGACATTGGCCGCACACGAGTGGTTGATGTGCACGACCATGTCGTCGTACTCGTCGGCGTGACGCGGACTGAGGAACAGCCCTTCCGCGATCTGCAGGCTGAAATCACCGATCTCCTCGGTGAGCCGCTGGACTTCGGCGGTGTCGACGACGTGGCCGACCTTCACCGCGACCGGCTCGTCCCGCTCGATCTGCGCATTGGCGAAGACCGCGAGCCCACCCAGATCGCTCGGACGGACATCGACCTTCGGTGATCGCCAAACCCGTGTCGGCTCCATGCCCGGAGTATGGCAGGCTTCCCCGTGATGACCGATCTCGCCGTCGACCTGCCCCGGATCCGCAGCCGGACCCGCTGGACGCTCATCGGCTCGGTCCTCCCCGCCGGCATGGGCATGACCGCGGCGTTCGCGGCGACGAGCCTCGTCGCCGAGGACATCACCGGCAGCGACACGCTCGCCACCTTCGCCGCATCGATGATCTCGATCGGTGGAGCCATCACGGCGGTTCCGCTCGGCCGGTACATGGCCGAGCACGGCCGTCGACCCGGCCTGGTGCGCGCCTGGATCGTCGGCACGCTCGGTGCGCTGTTGGCCTTCCTCGCCGTGATCACCGAGTTCTACCCGCTGCTGCTGCTCGGGGTTCTCGGCATCGGCATCGGGCAGGCCGCCAATCTCGCCGCCCGCTACGCCGCCGCCGATCTGGCCGAAGAGGGCAAACGGGCCCGAGAGATCGGCATCGTCGTGTGGGCCGGCTCCATCGGCTCGGTGCTCGGCCCCACCGTGGCCCTCGGTGGCACGGGATGGATCGCGTCAGAACTGCTCGGTCTCGACGAGCTGGCCGGTCCCTTCCTGATGTCGATCTTCGTCTTCGGCGTCGCAGTGTTCGTGATCAACCGCTTCCTGCGGCCCGACCCGCTGCTCGTGTCGGTCGAGCTGGGCACGGAGGGCGACACCGAGGCGGAGAAGCCGTCGCTCGCTGAGTCGTTCCGCAAGCTCGTCACCCACCGGCTCGCCGCCATCGCCGTGTTCGCCATGGCGGTCGGCCAGGGCGTGATGGTCGCGGTCATGACCGTCACCCCGCTGCACCTCGACGACGGCGCCCACGAGGCCCGCATCATCGGCCTCGTCATCAGCCTGCACATCGTGGGCATGTACTTCTTCGCACCGCTCGTCGGCTGGCTGGTCGACCGTCTCCCCGTCGTGTTGATGGTCGGAACCGCGGGCGTCGTGTTGTTCATCGGTGCGGAGATGGCGTCGCACACCGATCCCGAGGACACGCTCGGCGTCTTCATCGGGCTCTTCCTCGTAGGCGTCGGGTGGTCGATCGCGATGATCTCGGGCAGTGCACTGTTGACCTCGGCGTTCCCTGCCGCAGAGCGGGCCTCGGTCCAAGGCGCCGCCGACTTCACCATGGTCGCCGCCGGCGCCACCGGCGGCCTGCTCTCAGGGGTCATCGTCGAGGCGAGCAGCTACCACGCCCTCAGCCATTGGGCCGCAGTGCTGGCGCTGTCGCTCGTCGCCGTGGCGCTCTATCCGGTCGTCACCAACGTGAAGCCGAAGAAGCCGGCGCCCGTCTAGCCGAGGGCGATGAGCGAGGTGCCGGCGAGCACCCCTGCGATCCCGACGCCCTGCCACCAGCGCAGGGGATGGCCGAGCACCCGGTACAGCAGGTATGCGCTCACGGCCGGAAACAGCGAGCCGGTGACCCCGACGATCGCGAGGTCGTGGCGCTGAGTGCCGTACACGTAACAGACCAGTGCCAAGCCACCGAACAGACCGCCGAGCGCACCGATCGGACGATCACGCCGGGGCACCATGAGTGGCAGTCGCA
>JBCBYI010000002.1:0-44643 GCA_039815945.1 Actinomycetota bacterium
CGACGAACGCGAGGCGGGCCGCCGGCACGGCGACTTCCTTGCCCTTGTCGTCGGTGAGCCACAGCACGCCCTCGCCACCGCTGATGGCGGTGTCGATCCGGGCCTTTAGATCGTCACGGTCGGTATCTTCGGGCAGTTGCAGCACGATGGGCTGGGGATTGTCGGTGACGCCAATGCGAATGTCCACGGTGGAAGTTCTCCGGTTCGGGGTGTGATCAGCCGTTGATCTTGAGTTCGGGATGGGTGCGCTTGCTCGGTCCGTGCGCGAGCACCCACTTTGCCATCTCGACGAAGGCGAGCGACGACTCGTCGTCGGGGGCGACCGCCATGACGGGTCGGCCCTGGTCGGAGCCCTCCCGCATCGGCATGGTCATCGGGACCTGCCCGACAAGGTCCACCTCGAGGCGATCGGCGAGATCCTTGCCGCCGCCGGCACCGAAGAGGTGGTAGCGCTTGCCGTCGTCGCCGGTGAACCACGACATGTTCTCGATGACGCCCTTCACCTTGATGTTGACCTGGTCGAACATGAACGCCGACCGCTGAGCGACCTTCTGCGCAGCCGGGTTGGGCGTCGTGACGACGAAGGCCTCGGCGGTTGGCAAGAACGACGCCAACGACAGCGAGATGTCGCCCGTGCCGGGCGGCAGGTCGACGAGGAGGAAGTCGGGCTCGTCCCAGAAGACGTCGGTGAGGAACTGCTCGAGCGCCTTGTGCAGCATCGGGCCACGCCAGATGACGGGCTGGTCCTCCTGGGCGAAGAAGCCCATCGAGATGCAACGCACGCCGTGAGTGGTGGGCGGCACGATCATGTCGTCGATGACGACCGGCGCGTGCTCGACACCGAGCATGCGCGGGATCGAGAAGCCCCAGACGTCGGCGTCGACCACGGCGACCGACTTGCCCTGGTCGGCCAGCGCGATGGCGAGGTTGGCGGTGACCGAGGACTTGCCCACACCACCCTTGCCGGACGCGATCAGCAGCACCCGGGTGCGGTTGCCGGCTTCGGCGAAGGGGATGGCCCGGCCCTCGGCGTGGCCGTGGGCGGCCTGAGAGCCGGCGGTGGCGGCCGGGTCGCCGTGCAGCATCTCGCGCACGTGCGCGCGCTGTTCGTCGGTCATGACACCGAAGTCGATGCTCACCAGGTTGACGCCGTCGAGGGCGGTGACGGCCTCGGTGACCTCGGTCTGGATCTGGTTGCGCAGCGGGCAGCCTGCGATCGTCAGGTCGATCCCGACCTCGACGTGACCGCCGTCGATCGTGGTGGAGCGGACCATGCCGAGGTCAACGATGCTGCGGTGCAACTCCGGATCCTGCACCGGACGCAGGGCATCGATGACGGCGGCTTCGGTGACGGACATGGGGCAACTCCAGGGCAGAACGCAGTCGGGGGAAGGGCAGCGGGAATTTCTCCTACCGCCGTAGGTAGAATATCGCCGTGGACACCGTCTCCCCTAGCCCGGTACCGACCGGTTCGGCGGCTTCGAGCCCCGATGGTCGACGTGACCTGACGCCGACCGAGTTCGCCTCGACCGTCACGGCGATCACGGCGGCCTTCGGCGACCCGACCCGCCGCGACATCTTCTTGTTCGCGCACGCGAGCGAACACGGGGTCACCGCGGCGGAGACCGCCAAGCAGTTCGACCTGCACGCCAACGTCGCCCGCCACCATCTCGACAAGCTGGCGTCCGGGGGCTATCTCGTCGTCGAGATGGCCAAGCCGAGCGGCGGCGTCGGTCGTCCCTCGAAGCGCTACACGACCACCGACGAACAGGTGCACCTCGAGGTCGACGTCCGCCAAGACGACATCCTGGTCGCACTGCTCGGGCGGGCGTTGCGCATGCTCCCCGCCGAGGTGGCCGAGCAGATGGCCGAAGAGGTTGGCCTCGAATACGGCAAGGCGATGGCCGAGACTCTCGAGCCGTCCTCGACCCACCGCTCGTTCCAGGGCGCCCTGCACGCGATCGCCGACGCCCTCTCGGCCCATGGCTTCGCCGCTCGCGCCGAGCAGGCCGACGACGACGAGGAACTCCAGATCGTCGCCGAGCACTGCCCGTTCGGCGATGCCGTCGTCGAACACCCCGTGATCTGTGCGGTCGATCGGGGCATCGTGAAGGGCATGCTCGCCCACATGATCGGCTCGACTCCCGGCGCCGACACCGCGTCGTCGCTCGCCCAGGGTGACGACGTCTGCGTCACCCACGTCTCGCTCTGAGCGATCCTGCTCAGCCGACGGGTGCGTCGACCCGGTCGGCCGCCCGGCGCACCGAGCGGCGCCGTTCCCAACCGACTTGCAACCAGTCCTGGACCACTCGCCGGTCGCGTCCGCTGCGCCGTTCGATCTGGCCCGACGTCGAAGTCAGGTCGATCGAATGCTCCAGGTCGTGGAGCTTGTCGCCCAGCAGGTGGAGGTCATCGCGCCCGATCACGCCGGCGACGCCGAGCGTGCTCGTGGCCGACGGCGACCAGTGCTGGGTGACGATCAAGAGAATGCGAGCCGAAGGGGCCATCCGCCCGAGCCGCTCGACCATGCCGACGTCGGGCTCGCCCGGGAGGTCGTTCTCGACGACGATCACCTCGGGCTGGAAGTGCTCGACGAGGCGTTCGCCGTTGACGGAGGTGTCGGCCGCGCCGACGACGACCAGGCCGGCCTCGGTCACGAGTCGCTCGATCAGCGCGATGTGGGTCGAGACGATGACGACGGTTCGCTTGGCATCATCCATGGCACCACTCCTTGCCCTATCCTGCCTGCCATCGGTCACCTGCGACATGAGGCGTATGGCCCATCCGGGCCGCTATCTTGCCGGGCGGTGACTCTGCATCTCGTGCGCCACGCCGCCGCCGGCGACCGATCCCGCTGGAACGGCGACGACCTCGAACGCCCCCTCGACGGGCGGGGCCACGATCAGGCCGCCGCCCTCGTCGAGTTCTTCGCCGAGACCTCGATCCGTGGGGTGTGGTCGTCGCAGGCGACCCGGTGCACCCAGACGGTCGAGCCGCTCGCGGCTCGCCATGGACTCACCGTCGACGTGCGACGCGAACTGACCGAGGGCGCTCGCGCCAACGACCTACTCGAACTCATCCGAGCCGAAGCCCTGCTCGACCGCGACCTCGTCATGTGCAGCCACGGCGACCTCATCCCCGAGGTGCTCAGCCGGCTCCTGCGCGAGGGCATGGCCGTCATCGGTGGGCGTGGGTGCGAGAAGGGCTCGATCTGGACCCTCGACGCACGAGGCCGCGACATCGTCAGCGGCACCTACACCGCCACGCCCTGACGCCG
The DNA here is from genome assembly GCA_039815945.1 of Actinomycetota bacterium. Classification (GTDB taxonomy): domain Bacteria; phylum Actinomycetota; class Acidimicrobiia; order Acidimicrobiales; family Aldehydirespiratoraceae; genus UBA11606. The sequence continues at coordinate 3,278 of JBCBYI010000002.1, forward strand.
GACCTTCAGCTGTGGTTCACCGCCGCGCTGAGACGGTCGAGATCCTTCACCGCGATGCGCCGATAGCCGGTCTCGATGAGGCCCTGGGCCTCGAGCCGGCGCAGCGACTGGTTGACGCTCGTGCGACGGGCACCGAGCAGCCGGGCCAGCGTCTGCTGGCTCACGGCGATGCCCTCGACACCGGCCTCACGCAGCACCCACGACGCGACCTGCATGTCGAGGCTGCCGGCGAGCAGATCGCTCACCCGGTCCTGCATGGCCGCCATGCGTTGGGCAACCGACACCAGCCAGCGCCGCGCCAGCATCGGGCGCCGTCCGAGCAGGCCGAACAGGGTGACCGAGTCGATCGACAACACGACGCTGTCCTCGACGGCGCGGGCGGTGGTGGGCTCGCCCGAACGCAGGAAGAGCGGAATGTCGCCGAACACGCTGCCCTCGCGGAGCAACTGCACGACGACCCGGCGCCCGTTGACCTCACGGGTGAGTTCGACCGTGCCCGACCGCAGGATGTACACCCGGCTGGGGAGGGCGTGCTGTTCATAGACGTTGGTACCGCCGGCGAACGCGTGCTCGTCGAGGTGGGTCGCCAGCTCTTCGAGGTCGTCGCACGACATCGGTGCGAGCTCACCTCGTCCGAGGCAGGTGCCGAGCCAGGAGACCAGCTCGGGTGCGGGTGCGGTGGTCGTGCTCATGTCGATGGAACTCCGTTCCGGACGAAATCGTTCCCGATCCGACGTGAAATCACTCGGCCCAGACCGTCGCGTCCGGCTCGAATGCGGCGATCGCGAACCAGAAGGTGTCGAGGTGCTCGACCGGGGTCAGGGCGGCGCCGGAGCCGTCGACGGCATCGCCGAAGATGTCGAAGGTCACGCCACTGACGGCGTCCTCGAATCCGGCGGCGGTGCGGGTCAGCTCGATCGGCTCGCCCTCGAGTTCGGCGACGAAGACCGCGGCGGCCCCCTGGTCGTACCCGAGCTCGATCTGTCCGCTGTCGAGCGGGCTCGACGTGCCGGGCTGCACGACGGCGACGAGATCGAGGCCATGCGCATCGAAGGCCACGACACCGTCGACGAAGACGGTCTCGAGGGGGACAGCGACCGCCGGTTCGCTGTCGTCGCGGACCACGATCACCCGCTCCTTGATGGGGAGGCGGGGGTCGGCGTCACCGTCGAACAAGAACGCGACCCCGTCGGGGTCGTCATAGCCGACGTAGGGATTGCGGCCGTAGTCACGGGTGAAGCCGGTGTCTCGGGTCAAGACGAGGCCGTCGGGATGGGCGTCTCGGAAGTCCTGCCACGACGTCGTCTGGATCGAGAAGGTCTCGAGTCGCTCGCCGGTGAGGTGACCGACGACGGCTCGACTGTCGAAGTGGGTCCAGAGCGACTCGGTCTGGCGGTCGTACATGACGAGCGAGGAGTTGAACAGCTCACCCGAGGTGCCGAAGTCGAGGATGCGATCGCCGAGTCGGCGGTCGTACGCGAGGGCCGAGTTGCACAGCGGGCAGTACGCAACCGCGACGGGAACACTGCCGACGACGTCGTTGACGATCTCGTGCCACGTCATCACCTGCACCGGATAGGCGCGGGCGTCACCCTCGAGTTCGAGCACGATCACCGGCTCGACGGCGGTCAGCCAGTCGACCGATGCGGCCGACTGGAAGCGCGGCTCGTCGATCGGCGGGATGCCGTCGGGCGGCGGGCCGCCCGACAGGACCCGATCGAGCGGGATGAGCGGGGCGGGGAACGCCGGGTCGAGACGATCACCGCGCAGCGCCGACGGCACCCGCTCACGCTCGGTGGAGGCGATCCGTTCCACCTCGATCGCCGCGGACGAGGCATCGGGGTCGAGGGCTGGCAGGTGCGCGCCGTCGGAGCCGGTCGAGGTCCGGAAGCCGGACGCTCCCGCGTCGGCATCGGTGGCGGGTGACGCCGCCTCGGTCACCGGATCATCGGTCGAGCCACAGGCGGCGGCCAGGATGGTCAGGGCGATCAGGAGCGCGGGCAGGGTTCGTGTTCGCACGGGGCCGGAACCCGCCTCGCCGGTGTCGGCTTCCCGGGAATGCCGCCAGGGTCGACGAGTGTTCTCCAGGCGACGCTTCGGAACCGTGCGACGATACGACCTGGTTCCACCGACACCTTCCAGCCGGAACGCCCGCTGATGTCCAGCCAGAAAGCCCTCCGATGTCCCTCGCCCACGATCCCGCCGCCGAAGCCGCCGAACTGGTCGGCCCCGACATCACGGTGCGCGTGCTCGAACCGTCGCCGCCGACCGTGCACGACGGACCGTTCTTCGCCGACGACCCGGCCACCGCGGGCACCAGCGACCAACCGGTCGTCACGCCGACGAGTGGCGGTGACCTCACGTGGGACGACCTGCTCGCCGAGCGACCGGAGCTCGCCGACTTCGCCGCCGAGCGGTGGCTGGGCAACCGGGGACGACTCCCTGCGGTGCCGGCGAACTACCCGGTGGCCCGAGACGCCTTTCACCGACTCGCCTACGGCGTGGTCGCCGAGGCCCGGAAGCGAGCGAACACGAAGTTCGGTCTTCGGTACACGCGAGGCGGCTTCGGCACGCCCTTCTTCGGCGACGACGAACAGGTGCGGGTCGAGGGCACCCGGCTGATCCATCAGCGGGCCGGCGACGCCGACGCGATCGAGATCACCACCCTGCGGGCCGCCGCCGACTTCCTCGGCGTCGAGCCGTGCGCCGACGCCGCCGAGCACGACTCGCCCGAGCTCGGCGACCACGACGAGGTGCTCGCCGTCACCGAGGAGACCGGCGTGTTCCTCGGCGCCTGGTTCGGGCTCGCCTGGGCCGTGATCGAGGAGCTGCGGCTCACGCCCGGCGCCCACGACGTCGAACGCACCCAGCTCTGGCCCGGCCACTTCGACCCGGCGATCGCGATGGGCGACGCCGAGGTCGGTGGCCGAGCCACCTACGGCATGTCGCCCGGCGATCACGGCCACGACGAGCCGTACCTGTACGTCGGGGCCTGGGGCGAGGTCGACCGCGACGACCCCTATTGGAACGAGACCAGCTTCAACGGCGCGGCGATGTCGTTCGCCGACCTCGCTGCGGCCGACGATCCGTTCGTCGCCGCCCTCACGTTCTTTCGCACCGGCTACGTGTCACTCAACCCCGACTGAGGCGAGGCCGGTCGCTCACGGATCGGGGATCACCCGGATCGACGAGTAACACATCTCGTCGACCGTGCCTTCGTTCCAGGTGACGTAGCGGGGCTCGTCGAGGAACAGCAGCGAACGATCCCACCAGCACTCGAACCGCACGACGTCGCCTCGCTCGATCCGGATCTCCTCGATCGGCTCGTAGGCGAGCTGCCACTCGAAGCTCCAGACCGGAATGTCGAGCAGGATGCGCTCGTCGGGCGTGTCGGGGTGCAGCGTCATCCGGTACGCCGCACCGAACTCGTGCATGTGGCCCAGCACCGAGAAGATCGTGCCGGTGTTGCGAGCCTGGAGATCACAGGAGCTGTGCGCGACCGTGCCGTCGAGGTCGTCGTAGTCGTCGACGGTGCCACCGCATTGGCGCAACAGCGCGCCGGGGATCTGGGCGGCGCCGGGGCCGTACTTGTCGGCGATCTCCGCGAGCACGGCGTCGCGGTCGCAGAGCGGGGCCCCGGTGGCGATCTCCTCGGGCGTACACGGCATCTCCGCCGGTGTGAGATAGGCGCTGGCCCGGATCTGGCGCATCCCGGCGGCGATCTCCTCAGGCGTCGCCTCCTGGAGGACGATCGTCGAGTTGTCGGCCGGGAACTCGTGGTCGAAGTGGTAGTGGATCTGGTTGACGATGAAGTCGCCGGGAGGCAGATAGATGCCGACGCCCTCTGGGAGGTGCGTGGCCTGCTGGCCCGGCGCCCATCCCATGATCGAGTAGACGCCGTTGGTGCCGAGGTTCGCTGCGCCGTAGCAGGTGTACCCGGGCTGGTCGTCCTGGGCCGACTTGCGGGCGACCTCGTCGCGGGCGGCGGCCGGTGCCCGGTAGACGATGGCGTGGTGGACGACACTCTCCTCGTCGGGTTCAAAGTGCATCCCGGAGATCCAGGTGCCGTCGCCCTCGGGGTCGGGCACCTCGTAGACCTGGCAGCGGTAGTCGTCCTTGCGGGCCTCGGAACCGACGTAGGCCTCGGCGGCGTTGGTGACGATGTCGCGCCGGATCGGGTTGATCAGCTGATGGGAGCTGACGAGTGCGGTGTCGGGAGCGACATCGAGGCCGCCGCCATCGGCCGCCCACTGGCTGAGGGTCGCGAGCTCGTCGGCGGTCAACGACCAGTCGTTGTGGAAGGCCGGGCTCTCGTCGGAGGGCAGCCACGGCGGCATGTAGCCGGCGTTGGTGACGAGCGCGATGTCGTCGGCGATCGCCGCCGCATCGGCCGCCGTGTCGAGTGCGAGGGTGCTCCAGCCCGGGCCCCCGCTGGTGTGGCAGCCAACACAGTTGCCTTCGAGGACCGGCTGGACGAACTGGGCGAACGCGCCACCGACGATCTCGTCGTCGGGGATGTCGGTCTCCAACGAGCCGGCGCCGTCAGCGCCGAGGTCGATGCGGTCGGCGACCAGATCGAACTCGAGGGTGATCTCGTCGTCGGTGTGGGCGAGACGGGCGATGTTGATCGGGCCGACGTCGAACGCCGAGCCCAGGATCGTCGTCGTCACCGACGCCAGCAGCCGACCGTCGGTGACGGTCGCGTCGCCCTCGAAGACCACTTCGGCGGTGGTCTCCTTCACGGTGAGGTCGCCGGTGAGGGTCAGCGACGCCGTCTCGCCGTCGGTGAAGGCCGACGGCAGGCCGTTGATCGAGGTCGTGGCGAAATTGGCGAACGGGAAGTGGGTGGATTCGAGGAAGTCGTGCCGGAGCCGCTTGTCGCGCAGATTCGAATCCGAGCTGAACATCTCGACGTTGACGACGATCTCACCGACCGTCGACGCCGACGGATCGACCGTGTCGAGCACGATGTCGCCGCCGACGACGGTGGTCGTGCCAACGGTCGTCTTCTCGGTGCCGGCGAGCCGTTCGGTGACGACGTAGCGGACCTCGCTGCCGTTGCCGGGGCTGATCCGGTAGAGCCGCTGCGTCTCGTCGTCGACCTCCTCGACTGCCACGGTTGGGGCCTCGACGTCGGTCGTTTCCGGATCGCCGTCGGCCAACAGCCAGTCCCACTGGTCCTTGGTGAAGATCAGCAGGGTCCCGACCAGGAGGACTCCGAGGATCGCGAACTGACCGACGTGGAGTCGACGCAGGGCTGCCATGGGTCCAGTATCGGTCAGCCGACGCGAGACGTGAAACCACCGACGCTCAGGGACCGGCGAGCGACTCCCGCAGGCCGAAGGCCAAGATCAGCTCGCGGAGGTCCGCGGGCCGTACCGCCAGATCGTCGAAGGCCGCCAGATCGATCGCCGCCGAGGCGGTGTCGCCGAGGAAGTTGTGCACGAACGCCCGGTACACGAGCGCCTCGGGGTGGATGGGATCGATGGCGAGGGCCCGGTCGAGGAAGGTGAGTCCGATCTCGGCGGGGGCGAGGGCGTCGGGGGTGGCCGAACGGGCGAGCAGCCACCCCTGGCCGGCGAGGGCATCGGGATCCTCCGGCACGGAGGCGAGCATCCACTCCCCCAGCTGGATGCCGGCGAAGGGCTCGCCGTCGGCGGCCAGCGCCTCTGCGGCCAGCAGCACGTCGTCGACGGTGAGATCGGTCTCGGAGAACGGCGGCGGGTCGTCGACGAGGGCGACCGGCTCGACCCGAGCGAGCGCATCGGCCCACGCGATCTCGGTCAGGCGGTCGCGCAGACCCTGCTGGACGACGAGCTGTTCGATGAAGGGCGGCGCGTCGAGCTCGTCGAACGCGTCGAGGTGGCCCTTGGCGGCTTCGACATCGCCGACGTCGAGGGCGATGGCGGTGGCGAACACGCGGGCGTCGGCGTACTCGGGATCGATCGCGACGGCGTCCTCGACGAGGGGGCGGGCCTGGCCGACCTCCCCCTGGAGGCGAAGGAACCAGCCCTTGTAGGCGAGCGCCTCGGTGTTCGACGGCGAGAGTTCGAGCACCTCGTCGTAGACGTCGATGGCGGCGTCGAGGTCGCCCTCACCGAGGAGCTGCTGCGCCTCGAGCAGCAGCTCGCGGGTCGTGACCCGGATGTCGCCGGTGATGGTGTCGTTGAGCGTGCGGCTGCCGGAGAACTGCGCGACGAGGATGCCGGCGAGGGTCGCGACGACGGCGATCCCGGCCAGCCACAGCCAGGCCCGGCCCTGGGTCTCGACCGGCGTGATCGGCGCCGGCTTCTCGCCGGCGTCGATCGCCCGCAGCACGCGTGCAGCACGGGTCGTGTAGTCGGCCTTCAGCGACTCGTAGTCGGCGGCGTCGAGATCACCGGCCGCGTACTCGGCCTCGAGGTCGTCGAGGGACCCGAGCAGGAAGTCGCGCTCTTCGATGAGCGCGGGATCGACACTCATCCCCGATCGGCCAGCGCCTGTTCGACCAGTGCGTGGTCCTCGTCGGTGGCTTCCAGCTCCGCTTCGAGCTTCCAGCGCCGGAAGACGAGTCCGAGGCCGGTGACGGCGACGGCGCCACCGACGACCGGCAGGATCCACACCAGAGCGGTGACCCCCTCGGCCGACGGCGTGTAGTCGACGTCCTCACCGAAGGTGCTGACGAGCTGCTCGCGAATGAAGTCGTCGGACTGGCCCTGGTCGACCCAGACCCGGATCTCTCGCCGGATGTTGCGGGCGACCACGACATCGCTCTCGGCCACCGATTGACCCTGACAGACCGGGCAGGCGAAATCCTGCGCCAGCGAGTAGGCCCGGTCGGCATTGCTCAGCGGAGGGCCCTCGTCGACGGTGGCGAACACGAGCATCGACAAGCCGACCGCGGCGACCAGCAACCAGGAGGCGAGGCGCCGGGTCACGAGCCGACCTCGGACTCCGCATCGAGCTGCGCCTGCAGGAGCAGATCCTCGATCTGGTTGTCGAGATCGGCCTTGGTGATGCCGCCGATCAGCTTCGCGGCGACCACACCGCTCGGGGCGACGAGGTAGCTCTCGGGCACGGCGGTGACGCCGTAGTCGACGGCGATCGATCCGGTGTCCCGGGTGATGACGGGCCATTCGCCGCCGTTCTCGAGGAAGAAGTCGCGCACGTTGGCCGACGAGTCGTCGAAGGCGACCGACACCACGAGCGCGTCACCGGTCGCCGCTCGTTCCTCGGCGAACGCGACGAGTTCGGGGTGTTCGACGATGCACGGCACACAGGTGGTCGAGAAGAAGTTCACCACCACCCACTGGCCTCGATGGTCGTCGATGTCGAACCACTGCCCGTCGAGGTCCTCGCCTTCGATCAGCGGGGCGAGCCGACCGACCGCAGTGGAGTTGGCTGCTCGCTCCGAGGCTGGCTCGCCGGTCGCGAGCAGCACGATCAGCAAGGCGAACGCCACGGCGATCGGCAACACGATCCAGACCGCGGTGCGGCTCGAGCGAGTGGCCGCCTCGGTCACGACGGCACCTCGGCGGGCTCAGTGCTCGGTCGCTCGTCAGCCGGCGAGGCGGCGAGCACGGCATCGTCGACGGGGCCGTCGACGGGTTCGGGGATCGGCGCGGAGGTGGGGGCGATCGGATTGCGGCGGCGCCCGGGCACCACCGCGAGTGCGGTGCCCACCGCCATGACGATGCCGCCGATCCACAGCCACACGATCAGTGGCTGCACGGTCGCCCGCAACACGACCGCGTCGTCGGCGTCCTCGGGGAACGACAGCACCGACAGCGCGATGTCGTCCTGGAAGGTCGACCGCACGCTCGGCGTCCCGATGGTCTGCCCGGCGAAGGGGTAGGTCGCGATCGCCGGCGCGTAGACCTGGCCGCCGTCGACCCGAATGTCGGCCTTGCGCTCGACCCGGTTGTCGTACTCGACGACCCGGGATCCTTCGTAGGTCAGCGTATGGCCGGAGATGACCGCACTCTCCCCGGGCTCGAGCGTGAACTCGCCCTGGCGGACGTAGGCGTTGCTGGCGGCGAAGGCCACCGCGATCAGCACCACGCCGAGGTGCACGATCATGCCGCCGTTGGTGCGACCGACCAGCCCCCGCCAGCCCTGGCGGCGGGTGGCGAGCACGACCTGACGCAGCGCCGCGCCACCGGCGAAGCCGCCGAGACCGAAGGCCAGCATCGGGGCCCAACCCCGGGCGCCCACGACCGCGGCGAACACCATCGATCCGACGCCGAGCCACGCCGGCCAGATCAGGCGGTCGGAGAGCACCTCGCCGCTCGCCTTGCGCCACGGGAGGATCGGGGCGACCGCCATCAAGAACAGCAGGGTGAATCCGATCGGCATGGTCATCTGATCGAAGTACGGATTGCCGACCGAAATCGTGCGCCCGTCGACCGCCTCGACGATCAGCGGGAAGATCGTGCCGAGCAAGACGACGAAGGCGAAGCCGGCGAAGAGCACGTTGTTGGCCAAGAACGCGCCCTCGCGCGAGATCGGCGAATCGATGCGACCCGGCGCCCGCAGCTCGTCGCCGCGCCACGCGATCAGGCCGAGCGACACCACGACGATCAAGGCGAAGAACGACAGGAACCACGGACCGATGCCCGACTCGACGAAGGCGTGGACCGACTGCAGCACGCCCGAACGGGTGATGAAGGTGCCGAGGATGGTCAACGCGAAGGTCGACACCACCAGCGAGAGGTTCCAGACCCGCAGCATGCCGCGACGCTCCTGGACCATCACCGAGTGGATGAAGGCGGTGCCGGTCAGCCACGGTAGGAACGAGGCGTTCTCGACCGGATCCCAGGCCCAGTAGCCACCCCAGCCGAGGGTCTCGTAGCTCCACCAGGCACCGAGCACGATGCCGAAGGTGAGATAGCCCCAGGCGAGCACAGTCCAGCGGCGGGTGGCGACCAGCCAGCCCTCGCCGACTCGACCCGTCACCAGGGCGGCGATCGCGAAGGCGAACGGCACGGTGAAGCCGACGTAGCCCAGATAGAGGATCGGCGGATGGAACGCCATCAGGATGTGGTTTTGGAGCAGCGGGTTCGGGCCGGGGCCGTCGTAGCCCGGCGGCGGGTCGAACGAGGTGAACGGCGCCGAGGGGCCGACCATCAACAAGAAGAAGAACGCACACACGACGAACAGCGTGAGCATCACCCACTGCATCATCGGGTCGTCGCCCTCGTCGCGGAACTTCACCACGACGGCCACGACATAGCCGCACAGCACAAGGACCCACAGCAGGATCGAACCCTCGAGCGCCGACCAGAGCGTCGCGAAGTTGAACAGCGCCGGGGTCTGCGACGACCCGTGGTCGGCGACGAACTGGACCGTGAAGTCGCGGGTGATCAGCGCCCGCTCCATGATCACGACCGACGCGACCGAGGCGAGGGCCATCAGGCCGACGAGCAGCTTGATGTCGGCGAACCAGCGCGGCCGGTAGCCGAGGATGCCGAGCAGCACGACGATGACGCCGGCCAGGGCACAGGCGGCGCCGAGCGCGACCGAGGCCGAACCGAGGGCGACGTTGCTCACGCGCAGGCCTCGGCAACGACCACTTGCTCAGCGCTCTCGGCAAGACGATCGTCGTAGCCTTCTTCGTTGATGTAGTCGTTGTCGTGCTTCACCCGCATGCGATCCGATGCGAAGTACCAGCCGTCGTCGGCCAGGCCCTCGAAGCCGTCGACGCCTGGATCGGCCTGGACCCAGGCGCCGTCGAGCACGACCGGGACGTCGGGCTCGAACAGCTCGGCGGGATCACCGAAGTGGACGATGTCGGCCGACACGCCGCCGTGGGTGACGGAGAAGGCGACGATCGGGAGATCGTCCTGAAAGCCCGTGACGATCGAGCAGCCGATCGGCAGGCCCTGGAGGGTGAAGCGTTCGTCGCCGAGATCGTCGCGGCGCTCGACCGCTTCGTCGGCGTTGTAGAAGAACAGTGACCCGGACGCGAGATTCCACACGAGTCCGACGACGGCACCGGCCATCACCAAGGCGATGAGCGCCGGCACGACCTTGCGGCGCCGCGACCGGGTCGGGCGGGGTTCTTGGGGGGCGAGGGAGTCGTCGACGACGGCGTCGCTCACGAGTCGTCCTCCGCGGTCATCCAGCGGCGACGGTCGGCCGGAACGCGAGCGGCGAGGGCCCGGCCGCGAACCGACAGGCGAAAGGCGTAGACGCCGAGGGCGCCGAGGGTGATGCCCCAGCCGGCGAGCAGGTAGCCGAGATGGGTCACGACGCACCTCCCGAGGTCGTGGCTTCGGCCCGACGGGCGGCGATCGCCTCGTCGAGGTCGCCGTCGCGGAGCTCGCGCTCCAGCCAGGCGATGCGGAAGCGGTGGATCATCGACCAGGTGTAGAAGACACCCCACACGACGATCCCCAGGAACATCGTGAAGAGGGTCCAGTCCTCGAGCTTGCCGTCGGTGATCGACGACTGCTGGTGGAGGGTGCGGTCGGCCCACCACTCGACCGAGCGGTTGATGATCGGGATGTTGATCGCGGCGATGATGCCGACGACGGCGGCGCGGGTCGCCACCGCGGACTCGTCGCCGCCCATCGATCGAACGGCGAGATAGCCGACCATCATCACGAAGAGGATCAGGGTGGTGACGAGGCGGACGTCGCCCCACTCCCAGTAGGTGTTCCAGGTGGGACGACCCCAGATCGAGCCGGTGACGAGGGTGAGCCCGCAGAAGATCACGCCGATCTCGGCCGAGCTCTGCGCGACGATGTCCCACCAGACCGAGCGCTTCCAGAGCCACATGATCGAACCGACCGCGGTGACCGAGAAGGCGACGTAGGTGAGGATCGCCGAGGGCACGTGGACGAAGATCATCCGGACGGAGTCCTGCATCAGGTCGTCCTCGGGCGCGACGAAGAAGCCGAGCAGGATCATCGCCGCCACGCCGGCGAGAACGGCGAAGCCGAGCAGGCGGGTGGTGCGGGATCCGGTGTGGGCGGGAAGATCGAGTTGGGGGTGAGTCATGTCTCCTCCAGGAGCACGCCGTAGGACAATGCTCCCAGGACCACGTTGATGACGCCGAACCCGGCGAGCAGACCGAGCCAGGACCAGCCGTCGACGGCCACCGATCCGAGGGCGTCGTCGAACGCCCGAGTCGCACCGATGAGCACCGGGGCCAGAACCGGGAGCAGCAAGATCGGCAGGACCGTCTCACGGGCTCTCACTCCGGCCACGAGCGCTCCGAGCAGGGTACCGGCCCCCGCGATACCAACGGTGGCGACCAGGCAGGTCGCGAGCACGAGCGCCCAGGCCTCGACGTCGGCGCCGTAGAGGACGACCACGCCGGCCACCAACACGACCTCGACGGCGAGCAACTGCACTGCCACCGCGAGGGTCTTGCCGAGAAACACCGCCGCGGGCTCGATGCCGGCGAGCAGCAGGGCGCGGCGGGCGCCGTCGGTGGTCTCGATCGAGGTCGAACGCTGGACGGCGAGGGTCGACACGAACATCACGGTGATCCAGAACAGGCCCGAGGTCGCCTGCAACAGCACGGGGCGGTTGGCGTCGAGCGCGAACCCGAAGAGGACGAGCACCAGACCGGCGAACGGCACGACCTGGCTGAAGGTGACACGCGAGCGCCACTCGATGCGCAGGTCCTTGCGGGCGACGAGCCACGCATCACGCAGCATCGTCGTCTCCCGGCTGCGGGGTGTCCGGGCGGTCTCCGCCGTCGCCGCCGCGGCGGTCGGCGGTGATGGTCCCGCCCGCGACAGTGAGATGGCGGGTGGCGAGATCGAGCGTGCGATCGAGTTCGTGCGAGGCGAGCATCACGGTGGCCCCTGCGGCAGCGGCGTCGAGGATCACCTGATCGATGAGATCGCGGCCGCTCTGGTCGAGCCCGGAGTGGGGCTCGTCGAGGAGCCAGAGCCGGGGACGACGCACGACGACGGCGGCGAGGGCGGTGCGGCGCCGCTGCCCGGCGGACAGGTCGCGCACGGCGACGTCGCGGATGCGGTCCGCCACCCCGAGTCGATCGAGCGCTGCGGGCACGGCGGCGACATCGACACGCGAGGCCTCGGCCCAGAAGCGCAGGTTCTCCTCGACGGTGAGGTCGTCGTAGAGCGCGGTGTCGTGGCCGAGCAGACCGACCGAGCGACGCACCGCAGCCCGGTCGGTGGTCAGGTCGTGGCCGAGCACCTCGGCGCGCCCCGACTCGATGCGCAGGAGTCCGGCGCAGACCCGCAGGAGGGTCGACTTGCCCGCACCGTTGGGTCCCTGGACGAGCACGATCTCGCCTTCGCCGACCTCCAGATCCGCGCCAGCGAGGGCCGGGAACCGGCCGAGGAGCGCGACGACGCTCTGGAGAGAAACGATGGACACCACGAAACGCTAGCGTCGCGCCGGGAACGGTCCGGCTCAGAAGCGGACGGGTGTGACCGATGATGCAATCATGACCGACGTGCTCGATCCCCCTTCCGAGGCACTCGACGCCGCCGACCGACCCGCCGCCGAGGTCCCACCGGCGCCGCGGCTCGCGCGAGTGCTCGGCGCCGCCGGTCGCACGATGATCATCGCCGGCATCGTCGTGTTGCTCTTCGTCGTCTTCCAGCTCTGGGGCACCGACATCCAAGAGGCACGCGCCCAGAACGGTCTCGAGTCCGAACTCGACGAGCGGTTCGAGACCATCGCCACCGAGTTCGACCCCGCGCTGTTCGCCCGTCCTGTCGCCGAGCCGGTCGATCCCGCCGACGACCCCGTCCTCGCCGACGAGCCGGACGGCGAGGTTCCCGCCGCGACCGCCGACCCGGTGCCGACCGCGACCGTTCCCGAGGTCGACGACGAGCTGCTCGCCCTGCTGTTCCCCGACGACGGTGATGCGTTGGCGAAGATCGAGATCCCCACGATCGAGGTCGACAAGATCGTCGTGCGGGGTGTCGCCGTCGCCGACCTGCGCAAGGGACCCGGCCATTACGACCAGACCTCGCTCCCCGGCAACCCGGGCAACAGCAGCATCGCCGGCCACCGGACGACCTACGGCTCGCCCTTCAACCGCATCGACGAGCTCCAGCCCGGCGCCGAGATCACCGTGACGAGTGTCCAGGGCGAGTTCACCTACCGCGTCATGGATCCGACCCTCGCCTACGCCGACGACCTCGACCGAGTGCTCGAAGTCGGCGGCGGGCACATCATCGTCGACCCTGGCGCGACCTGGGTCCTCGGCGACTTCGGCGACGATCGCCTCACGCTGACCGCCTGCCACCCGAAGCTCTCGTCGCGCCAACGCATCATCGTCACCGCCGAGCTGGTCGACGACGCGGTGGCGCTGCCCGAGTGGGCGGTGGCCGCCGAGGCCGAGCGTCAGGCTGCGATCCGCTTGGGTGCCGACGGCACGACCGACACCGTGCCCCCGACGACGATCGCCGACCCCACCCAGACCGTCACCGAGAGCCCCCCGCCGATCGACGACGAGTCCGACGACGTCGAGGTCGCCGCGGTGACGTTCGAGGAGCCGGATCTCGACGAGGGTCTCAGCGGCGAACGGGACGCCATCCCACCCGCGATCGCCTGGCTGCTCGCCGCGACGGCGCTGTGGTTCGCCGGGGGCTGGATCGGTCGTCGCCTCGACGCCGACCGGCTGCAGCGGCTCGGACTCCGGTTCGCCGGCTTCGTCCCCGCCGCCGTGTGCCTGTGGTTCGCGTTCGAGCTCGTCGACCGGGCCCTGCCGGCCGGCTGACCCGACCGCGGGTCTAGCCTTCGCGGATGCCTCGCGTCCGTCTGCTCCTCGCCGCCGTGGCCGTCTCGGCGTTCGCCGGCGCCTGCAGCGACGGTGGCGCCGATGCCGGGGGCCGCCAGGATCCGGCAGCGGCCGCCGACGCCGATCTCGACGCACGTGCCGCCGAACCCCGCGACGACGTCGACGTCGACGGGCCGAGCACCACCTCGTCCACCACGACCTCGTCGACCACGACGACGACCACGATCCCGGGAATCATCGTGAACAAGTTCGCGCTCACGATCGACGACTGCTTCGACCAACTCGAGGACCTCGCCGCCGGCCGACCCCGCGAGATCACCACCAAGATCCCGTGCGACGAACCCCACGATGCCCAGATCTTCAGCCGCCTCTCGTACCCGGCCGAGCCGGGTGAGTTGTATCCCGGCGACGACATCGTCGAGGACTTCGCCCTCGCCGCCTGCTATCTCCGCTTCGAGGCGTGGGCCGACGCGATCTATGAGACGAGCGCCCTCGAGATCCGCGCCTTCACCCCGACCCGCGACGATTTCGAGGCCCAGAGCTATCGGGGCATCCAGTGCTTCGTCGAGCGCGAGGACTCCACCAAGCTCGTCGGCACGTCGCGCAGCAGCGGCCTCTGAGGGGTCCGCACCCTCGCCGGGCCCAGCCGCTACCGTAAGCGCCGGTCAGCGGGCACGACCAGGAGGATTCCTCCATGGCGTTCGCGCCCTTGGTTCTGGCCATCGTCATCGGCACCGTCGTCGGCTTCTCCCGACGTGGCCGCCTCTCCAACCTCGCCGGCGTGCATGTCGCGTCCGTCCCGCTCTTCGTCGCCGTCGGCGGCGGGATCGCCGTCGACCGCTTCGACCTGCCCGCGCCGGGTTGGATCGCGCTCGCGACACTGATCGCTGCGCTGGTCTTCACGTTGCGCAACCTGCGACTCGTCGGCATGGCGGTCGTGAGCATCGGCATCATCGCCAACCTGGTGCCGATCGCCCTCAACGGCGCCACCCCGGTGCGACCCGACGCCCTCGTCGAGGCCGGGATGATCGATGCCGCCGACGTCGATCGGGTGATGCTCACCGGGCCCCGGGAACTCACCGACGCCGACACGCTGCTGTCGTTCCTCGGCGACACGATCCCGCTCGCGGTCGCCGGCCAGGTCGTGTCGTTCGGCGACCTGATCATCCTCGTCGGTCTCGCCGACGTGCTGGCCAACCTCATGACCCGCCGTCGTCGCCGGCGGCCGGTTCCCCCGAGCGCGCTCGCCAGCCTGGAGGCGTTCGGATGGCACGAGACCGAGGAAGCGCTCGGCTCGGTCATCGATCTGCGCACCGAGATGCGGCCGCTCTACCCCGAGGACGAGGGTGAGGTGGTGCGGGTCTTCGCCAGCACCAACGCGAGTCCGGCCCACGACTGCGGGATCGCCCCACCGCCGGCCCCCGAATCGCCGTCCCAGTACTCTGCAAACCCCGAACGGACCGCGCCGGCGATCGTGCGACCACGCACCTCCTCGCCCACCTCGGTCTCCGCCGGTCCTCGACCCAAGGCCTTCCAGAGCAAGTAGGCGAGCTGAGGCCAGACCGGTCCTCGCCAGTACGACGCCGGGTCGTACATCGGCTCGTCGGGGTGCACGCCCCGAGGGCCGTACGCACCGCCGTGATCGGCCGCGTCGGCGAGCGACGCCACCGCGGCCGCGCGCTGACCGGGATCGTCGACCACGAGCAGGGCACACAACGGATCGGCGGTGCGGATCCGGCCCGACGTGAACGCGCCGGGGCCGCCGTCGACCCACGTCGCGAGTTCGGGATCCCACCGCGCCTCGATCGAGGGGACGAGCGCGTCGACGTCGGCGAGGAGTTCGTCGTCGCCGGTGACCGTGGCCAGCTCTCGTGCGTTCCACGCCGTGAGGGCGTTGAAGCTCACCGAGGCGGCGCCGAAGGCGTGATTCGCGAGCGGCTCGCCGGCGGAGCCGAACTCGAGCGAGGCCAGCAACTCGACCTTGTGGCGACGCCAGATCTCGAGATCGAACCCCTCACCAGGGCAGTAGTGATCCCAGCGGGGCGAGTCGTCGCAGCCGGTCTCCCAGGGGTGCACCACCGTGATCAGGCCCGACTCGGGGTCCCTGGCGCGATCGCGCAGGAGGAAGCGGAGCCCGGCGTGGGCTCGTTCGGCGAGCTCGTCGGCGACGTCGATCCCCCGACGGCGCAGCTCGGCGACGGCGTGGCCGTACATCGGTGGTTGGGTGATCGACGAGCCGCCCGGCCGGCCCCACAGCTCGACCGGCACCTGGGGATCGAGCTGATAGCCCATGTGGGGCACGAACCCGGCGTCGTCCTGGAGTTCGAGCGTGCGGCCGAGCTCGGCGACCGCCCGATCCGCTCGATCGAGATCGGCCCAGATCAGGGCGTGGAAGCAGCTGTCCCACAGCCACAACCACGGGTACACCTCGGTGTTGGGCGCGGTGTACCCGAGGTCGACCCACGCGTCGTCCATCAACCGACCGACGGCGGAACCGATCGCCTCGATCGTGGTGTCGCTCTCGGGATCGGGCATGGTGGACGACATGGCCGTCTGCGCTTTCGTGTCGTTCCGACTGGGTCTCACCGACGGCGTGTCCGTCGTGGCCGGGCACTGGCAGCGCGCCGTCGAGTCGATGGGCTTCGACACGGTGACGGTCGCCGGTGAAGGTCCGGTCGACCGGACCGTAGCCGGACTCGGGTTGGCCGCGACCCACCCACCCGATCCCGACGAGCTGCGGGCCGCCCTCGCCGACGCCGGTGTGATCGTGGTCGAGAACCTCTGCACGATCCCGCTCAACCTCCCGGCCGCCCGCGCCGTCGCCGAGGTCTGCGCGGGCCGCCCGACGGTCATGCACCATCACGACCCACCGTGGCAGCGGGCCCACTTCGCCCACATCACCGAGCTCCCGATCGACGACCCGGCGTGGCGCCACGTCACCATCAACGACCTCACCCGCGACCAGTTCCGCGACCGGGGCATCGACGCGGTGCGGATCTACAACGGCTTCCCTACCGAGACCCGTGCGGGCACCGCGCCCGAGGTCCGAGCGATGCTCGACCTCGCTCCCAACGAGGTCGTTCTCGCCCACCCCGTCCGAGCGATCGAACGCAAGGACGTCCCGCGGGCCCTGGCGATCGCCGAGGAGCTCGATGCCACCTACTGGCTGTGGGGGCCGGCCGAGGACGGCTACGACGACGAACTCGACCGCATCCTGGCCGGCGCCCGATGCCGGGTCGTGCACCGCGCCCCCGACGTCGACTCGATCGATCTCTACCGGGCGTCGAACGCCGTGCTGTTCCCGTCGACGTGGGAGGGCTTCGGCAATCCCCCGGTCGAGGCGGCGCTCCACGACCTTCCCGCCGCGGTCGGCCCCTATCCGGTCGCCGACGAACTGCGCCGGCTCGGCTTCCGCTGGTTCCCGACCGACGACGCCGCGCCACTCGGCCGCTTCCTCGCCGAACCCGACCTCGACCTGCTCGCCCACAACCGCGACGTGGCCCGAACCCATCTCTCCCTCGACTCGATGACCGACGCCTTGCGAGCGCTGTTCGACGAGGCGGGCTGGATACCGTAGGCCGCCATGTCCACCAGCCCCCGCGATCCGGTGCTCGAACAGCGGGCCCGTGCCAGCCGCCTCGCCGACCTCGGTCAGCGGATCGGCTACGGCTTGTTCGGACTCGCGCTCGTGCTGTTCTTCGTCGGCCTCATCGGCGACTTCACCGGCGGCATCTCCACCGCGATCATCGTGTGCGTGGTGATCGCATCGATCGTGTTGGCCCCCGCGATCGTGGTGTCGTACGCGGTCAAGGCGGCCGTGCGCGACGATCTCGAACACGGACGCGAGGTCGACTGATGGCGATCCGTCTCCCGGCCGCCGAGCGCCGCGCCGGTCTCGTCGATGCCGCCCTCGCGGTCTTCTCCGCCGAGGGGTTTCAGGTCGCCACCATGGACGCCGTGGCCGCCGAGGCCGGCGTCACCAAGCCGGTGCTCTATCAGCACTTCCCGTCGAAGCGAGAGCTCTTCCACGAACTCATCCGCGACGTCGCCCGGCGACTCCGCGGCGATGTCAACGATGCGATCGGCGCCGCCAGGAGCCCCCACGACATGGTCCGTCGCGGCATTCGGGCGGTGTTCACCTTCGTCGACGAACACCCCGAGGAGTTCCGCTTGCTCTACGGCGAGGGCGTGCGATCCGACGAGAAGTTCGCCGTCGAGGTCCGGGGCTTCGAACGCTCGATGGCCGATGCCATCGCCGGACTCATCGACATCGACGGCATCGAACCGGCCGGTCGGCTCGCGCTGGCCTACGGCATCGTCGGGCTGGTGGAGGCCAGCGCCCGGCACTGGTCGTTGGGCGGCAGCGGCCTCGACCTCGACGAGGTCGTCGAGCACGTGTCGGATCTGGCCTGGCACGGCCTCCGCGCCCCGCAGCGCAAGCGGGACTGATCCGTCAGGCCGACGGGCGGCGCCCGCCGTGTTCGGGTGGCGGGGTGATGTCGATCGGCTCGGCGGGAAGATCGCCGGCGATCAGCGCCGGCACGTGCTCACGCAGCGCGTACGGCACGGTCGGCATGTCGCTCGCGAGCAACTCGTCGAGCGTCCACCAGCGCGCTCCCATGAAGGCCGCAGCTTCGAGCGCCTCGAGTCCCTTGGGGTCGTACTCGCCGCCGTCACACCAGGCGACGTGGATGCGATCGTCGGATTCGAAGTGGTATCCGGCGAAGTCGTATTCGGTCTGCTGAACCCACACACACGGGCCCATCTCGACGTTGGGGATGCCGGTCTCCTCGTGGAGCTCGCGCAGCGCAGCCGCACCGGAGTCCTCGTTCCAGCCCATGCCGCCGCCGGGGATCTCGAGCCAGTCGGGCTTGTACGGGTCGATCGGATCCTCGGCCTCGATGAGGAAGACCCGGCCCTCGCGGTCGAGGAGCACGACACGAGCCGCCGGTCGTCGCAGGGTGAAGGTCATGGTCGGCCAACCTAGCGGGCGACCCGCAGGAGGACTTCCTGGGTGACTGTGGCGACATGGGTGCCGTCGGGGTTCCAGAGTTCACCGGTCGAGTGGCCACGTCCGCCCCGCACGCCGCTGGAGCGAAAATCGTGGAGGGTCCAGTCGGTCGCCGGCTTCAGGTTGTGGAACCAGACCGCGTGGTCGAGGCTCGCCCCGAAGAATGGCCGCACGACATCGGGATCGTCGTAGTCGGGCGACTCGATCGGATGGGCGTGCTCGACCGCCTCGGTCGGCAGGTCGTCGCTCGTGTACGTGTGGGCGACGGCGTGCATCAGCGCCGTGTCGGCGTAGGGCTCGGTGATGCGGATCCACGTGCGAGCGTCGGGCGCGACGGATCCGGTGCCGCTGCGCTCGATGATCGGCTCGATCCACGAATCCATCTCGATCGTGTCGGGCTCGGCGACCTCGGGCATCTCGATGCGCTGGGCCTCCGGCTCGTCCTCGACCCGCTGGAACGAGGCCGACAGGTTGAGGATGACCCCGTGGGACTGGCGGGCGAGCACGCGACGGGTGACGAACGAATTGCCGTCGCGGATCCGGTCGACCTCGAACTCGATGGGTTCGTCGTAGTTCCCGATGCGGACGAAGTAGGCGTGCAGCGAGTGGGGTGCGTAGACGGCGTCGGTGGTGAGGCCGGCCGCCAGCAGCCCCTGGGCCGCGACCTGCCCGCCATAGACCTGCCCCCACGGATACACGGCGCTGATGGCGGTGAAGGTGTCGTCGCCGGTCGGCTCGAGCGTGAAGAGTTCGTCGAAGGTGACCGTGGCAGCCATGGCGGCCGACCCTAGCCAGCTCGCTGGTTCGGATCACCACCGATCGACGTGCGACACTCCGACCATGGCCTCGGATCGACACCAGCTGACCACCGTGATCGTCGGCGACGAACCGACCGCGTGGGCCGCGGCCGGGTTCACCGTGCGCGACAACCGGGTGCGGATCGGATCCACGACGATCGTCTGCGATCCGCTCGCCGATCCGGGCATCGCTGCGATCGCCGTCGAGGGACTCCACGATCGCGTCGACGGGCTCCCCGTCGCCGATCTCGACCATGCGCCATCGGAACCGGCCGAGCATCACAACCGGGTCACCGGCTTCGATCACCTGGTGGTGATGTCGCCGGCGATCGACCGGACCGCCGATGCGTTGATCGACGCCGGACTCGAACGGCGCCGCACCCGCCGCTTCGAGATCGGTGGGGAGACCCGTCGCCAGGACTTCTTCTGGCTCGGCGACGTCATCCTCGAACTCGTCGGCGTCGACGGTGCGGTCGGCGACGGCGATGCGTCCCTCTGGGGCCTCGCGCTGGAGTGCGACGATCTCGACCTCGCTGCGAGTCGCCTCGGCATGGCACTCGGCAGCGTCACGGACGCGGTCCAGCCGGGGCGCCGGATCGCCACCGTTCGCACCCGCGATCTCGCCATATCGGTGCCCATCGCCTTGATGTCGCCCCACCCGCGCGGTTGATCACCTCCGCACCGCCGCGGCCGTTACGCTCTCGGACCATGCGGCGATCCCTGCTCCCCTTCGCGTTCGCGGCCCTGGCGGGCCTGACCGCTGCGTGCAGCAGCGACGAGGGTCCATCCCTCACCGACCCGGCCGACACGACGACCACGACGACCGAGTCCGAGACGACCACGACGGTCGCGGCGTCCGACGACGACACCGACACCAGCGGCGACGACACCGGCACCGACACGACCACCACGACGGAGGCTGAGTCCGTCGAGGACACGACCACCACCACCGTCGCCGACACCACGACCACCGAGGCCACGACCGTCACCGAACCGGAACGGCTCGACCCCAACGATCCGAACTATCCGACGATCCCGCCGGCGACGACGGTCACCTATCCAGCGCCCTGATCCGAACGGATCACCCGACCTGGGTCGAATGGCCCAGTTTTCGCTACAGATCGCCGTTCAGTCGCCCGAAGAACTCCCCGTCGAGTCGTGGGACTCGGGATCGGGAGCCCGACGATGGCGTACAGCGGACACAGCACGAGCGGTCACGGTGCCGTCCTCGACCATGTCGAGTACATCCGCATCGACGATGAGACTCATTACCTCGTCCTGAGCAGCCGGCCACAGGAGGCTGAGCCGCGGGTTGGCCTCCAACAGTGCGATCGATGTGCGGCCCAGGCCGAACGTCAGCGTGACCCCCACGAACGTTGGCGTGACGTGCGTGACGCGCGGCGCTCCGTCCGGGGCTGACACGACGGCATACGCGCTCGGGCCGTAGCCGTGGACCACCTCGGCGAGCGTCTCGACGGGCACCTGCATGCTCATGGGACGATGGTAACCGAACGCTTGCATCAGACCCGGTGGTGCCGATGGGACGCGACCGTGTGGAATCGGATGTCGACTCGCCCCTCGTGGGGTTCGGGCCTGCTGCTCGTCCTCGGCGTGAGCCTCGTGGCCGCGCTGATGGGGACCGCTCGCGCCCAGGACGCGACCGACCCGTTCGCGGATCCGGTGTCGATCGATCTGCGAGACGGCGCTGAGATCGAAGCGGTGCTCGCGAGTGTCGGCCTCGACGCAGCGTGGCGTTCGGCGACCGGACTGCACGACGTAACCCGCGCCATGACCGTCGAATACGCGTCCGGCGCCGACGAACCCGTCGCCGACCTGTTGGCCCTCGTCAGCCGCATCCGGTCGACCGATGAGCAGCACGCCCGGGTGACGACTCGGCTGCGACGCGCCGCGATCGCCGTCACCGATGCCCAGGAGCTCGAGCGTCGCCACACGATCGAGCGCAACCACGCCGACGCCCACCTCCGTGGTTCGGTCGCGCTCGTGCAGTCGGTCGCGATCGACCTGTTCGCCGGCAACGGTGACCGTGACGACGAGCTGCTGGGCTCGGACGGTCAGGCGCTCGTGCGCGCGCAGCGGACCATGGAGATCCAGGGCCACACCCTCGAGGAGATGCTGGAACGACGCGATGCCGCCATCGCCGCACTCGACGCCGCCGAGGAGGCGCTGCGACTCGCCACCTTCGAACGAGAGCGCCTCGAGATCAACCACGCGACGCTGCGCGACGAAGCGATGCTGCTCGTTCGCCGTCAGGCCGACCTCGAGGACCGAGCTCACGAGTTGCTCCCGGTGGCCGCCGATGCGTTCGTGCTCGCCGATGTCCCCCGGGCGACCCACCTGACCACGCGTGCGCTCGACGCCTACGTGCGCGCCGAGATCGTTCAGACCGAGCTCACGCCGCGGTGCCGCATCTCCTGGCGAACCCTCGCGGCCGTCGGCCGGGTCGAGGGATCCCACGGAACCTACGGCGGCCGAGTGTTGGATCTCGCGGGACGGCCCGATGACGACATCGTCGGCCTGCCGCTCGACGGGCTGGCGGTCGACAACTTCGGCGACACCGTCGCCGCCATCCCCGACTCCGATGGCGGCCGCTACGACGGCGACACCGTGTTCGACCGAGCGGTCGGCCCGATGCAGTTCATCCCGCAGACGTGGGAGCGCTGGGGGGCCGACGCCGACGGCGACGGCGAGCGCGACCCGCAGGATCTCGACGACGCCGCCCTCGCCGCCGCCGGCTACCTGTGCAACTACGGCCCGCACAACGACTGGGAGAACTGGAAGAACGCGATCTTCGGGTACAACCACAGCGCCCACTACGTCGCGTCGGTGAAGTCGGCGTTCGACGACATGCAGCGGGTGGCGCTCCCCGAACTCGATGGTCTCGAGCTCTGGCCGTCGCGCCCGTGGGGCACCTACGTGCCCATGCCGCTCCCCGACCCGTGCGAGGGTCGCGAGGCCGGTGAGATCGTCGAGGTCATGGAGGTCGTGCACGAGTGCACCGGCCCGGTCGAAGATCTGCTCGCCGCCCCGACCGAGGTCCCGCCCGGCGATCAGCCCGAGGGCTGATCGAGCGCGTCGACGAACGCGGCGACCACGACGTCGACGTCGTCGAGATCGGTCCGCCAGTTCGACACCGAGAGCCGGATGCCAGGTCGCCCCTGCCACACGGTGCCACTCGGGTAGCACCGGCCGTCGGCGACGACGGCCGCGAGCACCGCCTCGGTGCGGCTCGAGTCGGGTGCTCCGGCCGGGTCGACGACCTCGACGACCACCTGATTGATGCCCTGCCCGCGGACCCGGAGACCCTCGACTCGAGCCAGTTCCGTGGCCAGCGCTTCGGCCGCGTCGCACGCGTCATCGACGAGCCGTTCGACCCCGACCCGGCCGAGTGAGCGCAGCGCGGCCCAGACCGGCACGCCGCGCGCTCGGCGGGAGAACTCCATGACCCGATCGGTCGGATCGTCGACGTCGCCCGCGGGCGGGAGGTAGGCGGCACGGACGCCGACCGCAGCCGCGAGCACCGTGCGGTCGGCGACGATCGAGATGCCGCAGTCGTACGGCGTGTTGAGCCACTTGTGGGCGTCGCAGGCCCACGAGTCGGCCCGCTCGGCACCGACGGTGAGGGAGCGACGCCGAGCCGACGCCCGAGCCCACAACCCGAACGCACCGTCGACGTGCAGCCACACGTCGTCTCGATGCGCTCGCCGCTCGGCCACGGCATCGGCGACCGCTGCGAGCGGGTCGAACGCGCCCGCGTTCACGTTGCCGGCCTGGGCGTTGACGATGAGCGGACCGTCGTGCCCGAGGATCATCGTGCGTGCCGCATCGGCGTCCATCGCCCCGGTGTCGTCGCTCGGCACCCCGACGATCGCGTCGGTGCCGAGGCCGATCACCCGGGCCGATCGAGCGATCGAGGAGTGCTGCTCGCGGCTTCCGACGATCGTGATCGGGGGCCCGCCGACCAGCCCGGCGCGCTCGACGTCGACACCGTGGGCGGCGAGGACGTGATGGCGGGCGGCGAGCAGCGCGATCGTGTTGGCGCCCTGAGCACCGGTGGGGAATCCGACTGCGGCATCACGGGGGAGGTCGAGCAGATCGAGGATCCATCGGCCGGCGACCTGTTCGGCCGCGACCGGTGCGGGGCCGTGCTGGGCGAACGCCGCGTGCTGGTCCCAGGCGGAGACCAGCCAGTCGGCACCGAGCCCGGCCGGCAGGGTGCCGCCGTTGACGAGCGCGAAGTACCGGCCCGAGCCGAGGGCCGAGAGGCCGGGTTCGAGCCAGGCGGCGAGTTCCTCGACGGCGGTCTCCGGCGCCACGCCCTCGTCGGGCAGCCGATCGACCG
The DNA here is from genome assembly GCA_039815945.1 of Actinomycetota bacterium. Classification (GTDB taxonomy): domain Bacteria; phylum Actinomycetota; class Acidimicrobiia; order Acidimicrobiales; family Aldehydirespiratoraceae; genus UBA11606. The sequence continues at coordinate 27,157 of JBCBYI010000002.1, forward strand.
GCGTGCCGGCCAGGACGGAGGCGGCGTCGACCGGCGGGCCGACGGGCCGGTCGTCGACCGACTCCAGCCAGGCGTGGGCGAGCGCAGCCGCCTGTTCGAGCACCGGTCGATGGTCGACGGGCTTCATCGCGACGCGTCCTGGCGATGCGCCAACAGACCGATCAGCTCGCCCTTGTCGCCCTCGACCCGCCAGCCGTCGACACCGACGAAGGCCGTGAGGTCGTCGAGGGCCCGGGCCAGCCCGTCGGCGGCCTCGACATGGTCGACACCGGCTTCGGCGAAGGCACCGAAGACCCGGAACACCCCCTCGGTGCGATCGGTCTTGGCGTCGAGGCGCCCGACGATGCGATCGCCCATGAGGAACGGCAACACGTAGTAGCCGAACCTCCGCTTGGCCGCAGGCGTGTAGATCTCGATCTTGTACTCGAAGTCGAAGAGCCGCTCGCCTCGTTCCCGGAACCAGACCACCGGATCGAACGGGGACAGGAGTGCGCAGGCGTCGATCGCCCGGGGCAGCGAGGCGTCGGGATGCAGCAGTGCCGGCCGGTCCCATCCCTCGACCTCGACCGCTTCGAGCTCGCCCGCCTCGACGAGTTCAGCCACGCGTTCCTTGGCGGGACGCTTCGGAAGGCGGTGGTAGTCGACGAGGTCGGGGGCGGCGGCGACGCCGAGGCTTCGGGCGGCCCGCCGGAGGAGCTCGCGGTGGGCCTCCTCCTCGCTCGGCGTGGGCACGGCTCGGATCTCCGCGGGCACGATCCGGTCCATCAGGTCGAACTCCTTGACGAAGCCCGGTCGGCGCCGGATGCCCACCTCGCCGACGCGGAACAGCCAGTCGAGCGCGGTCGACCCCTCGGACCGGTCGCCCCACCACTCGCCGTCGCGAGGGCGAGGGTCGGCGAGCTCGCCCGGGGCGAGGGGCCGCTCGCGGACCTGATCGAGCACCTCGTCGAGATATCCCTGGTTGGCGGCGGCGTACTCGACGAGCCCCTTCCACGTCTGACCCGAGGCGCAGCGGCTCTTGTGCCAGCGCATCAACGGCTCGTCCTCGATCGGCATGAGCGAGGCTTCGTGGCACCAGGTCTCGAACCACTCGTCGTCGCGGTAGGCGACCCGGTCGAGGAGATCAGGGTCGTAGGGGCCGAGTCGGGCGAACAGCGGCATGTACTGGGTGCGCATCACGACCGGCACCGAGTCGAGCTGCAGCAGACCGAGGCGGCCCATCACCCGTCGAAGGTGGCGGCGGTCGACCTTGCCGCCGGGGCGCGGGTCGCGGAAACCCTGGGCGGCGAGGGCGATGCGTCTCGCCTGCGAGGCCGACAGCGAGCGGGTCACGCTCCGAGGTGCGCCGCCAGGGCGTCGAGATCGGGCAGGCGCCAGTGGTCGTGATCGGCGTGGAGGTCGAGCGGATCGAGCTGCACGACGGGAAGGCCGGCGCGGCCGGCGCCGAGCACGTCGGCGTGCACGGTGTCGCCGACGTACAGGGTGCGGTCCCGGTCGGTGCCGAGGGCGTCGATCGCCGGTGCGAAGATCCCGGGATCGGGCTTGGCGATCCCGACCGTGGTCGAGTCGACGATCGCCGGCACGTGCGGGAGCGGCCCTCCCGGTTCGAGCTGGCAGATGCCGAAGTCACGACACTGGTTGATCGCGGTGCCGTCGTTGTTCGACACGATCGCCACCGGGACCGTCTCGCTGATGCGGTGGAAGGCGGCGATGTTGGCCTCGAGTCGGTGGTTCCAGGTCTTGAAGACCTTCGATCCGTCTCGCCGGGCCGCGCCGCGGATCGCCACCGCCCGGTCGAGTTCGTCGCCGTCGAGTCCGACGCAGCCGAAGGACTCCCGGTCGTAGTGGTTCCAGATGTCGAGGTCGTGCTCGGCGACGACCTGCGACGCCAACAGCTCGGTGATGCCGCGAATGCCGGCGTAGTGGGCGTCGGCGGCGAGCGCCGGGTCGATACTGACGTCGAGCCCGCCATCGCGCAGGATCCCGGAGATCACGACCGGGTTGGGGACGAGGAAGACACCGCCCATGTCGAAGACGACGGCGTCGATGTGCTCGGGGGAGACCATGGTCCGGAGTAGAGCACACCGACCGTCACCGTGCCGTCCATAGACTCCGACGATGTCCGGTGCCGCCGAACCCGTCGTTCGCGACACCACTCGATTCTCGGGCTGGCGGATCATGGCCCTGGCCACGATCACGCTGGGGCTCACCGGGCCCGGGCAGACGATCGGCGTCAGCGTCTTCATCGACCACTTCGCCGACACGCTCGATCTCTCGAAGAACGCGATCTCGGCGGGCTATGCGATCGGCACGTTGTGCGGCTCTCTCACCCTGCCGACGGTCGGCCGACTGGTCGACCGCTACGGGGTCCGCAAGGCGATGACCACGATCGGTGCCCTGTTCGCGCTCGGGCTCACGTACATGTCGGGGGTCCAAGGTCTCGTCACCCTCACCATCGGCTTCTTCTTCATCCGCATGCTCGGCCAGGGGTCGCTGTCGTTGGCGTCGACGGTCGCCATCTCCCGCTGGTTCGACCGCCGCCGCGGCTTCGCCCTCGGCATCGCGATGACCGTGTCGTCGGCGCTGATGGCACTCGTGCCGGTCGTGCTCTCGTTCGTGATCGACGAGGTCGGCTGGCGACAGGCCTGGCTCGTCGCAGCGGGCGCGATCGCGCTCGTCGTCGTGCCGATCTCGTGGTTCGGGATCATCGACCGTCCCTCGGCCGTCGGGCAGTTCCCCGACGGCGAACCGCCCGTCGACGAAGACGACATCGTCGAGGAGTGGGGAGTCGAGCGCAGCGTCGCGGTCCGCACCCGGGCGTTCTGGATCCTCGCACTCGCGACCGCGCTGGCGTCGATGCTCGTCACCGCACTCAACTTCCACCAGATCGCGCTGCTGGGCGAGAGCGGCTTCACCGAGACCGAAGCGGCGATCATGTTCCTGCCCCAGGTGCTCGGCTCCTCGGTCGGCTCCCCGGGCATGGGCCTCGCCCTCGACCGCATCGGCACCCGCTACGCGCCAGCGGTGACGCTGGTGATGCTCTCGGGATCGCTGCTGCTCGCTGGCTGGGTCGCGTCGACCGCCGGTGTGATCCTCTACGCCGTGTGGCTGGGCCTGCAGTCGGGCATGGTCCGCACCCTCGGCGCCGCCTTGCTCCCCGCCTGGTTCGGCACCCGCCACCTCGGATCCATCCAGGGAACGATGAGCTTCATCGGCGTGCTCGCCTCGGCGGCGGGCCCGATCGCGTTCTCGCTCACCGAATCCGCCACCGATTCGTTCCGCACCGCAGCCACACTGTGGGCGCTCGCACCGTTGCTCGCCATGGTGTTCGCCCTGTCGAAGCGACCGATCACCACCCAAGCCTCATGAACGACGCACTCCCCCGTCCCCGCCTCCGCGGCGTCTCACATCAGTACGCCTTCGTTTCGGCGCTCACGCTGGCGCCGCTGATGATCGTCGTCACGCCCGGCGTCGGCCCTCGGTTCGTCACCGCGGTGTACGTGTTCGCGGTCGTCGGACTCTTCGGCATCAGCGCCCTCTATCACCGCGGCAATTGGGGCGAGCGGGGCCGGGCGATCATGAAGCGGCTCGACCACTCGATGATCTTCGTGGCGATCGCCGCGACCTACACCCCGATCGCGGTGTTCGCCCTCGACGGCGACACGGCTCGTTGGATCCTGCCGACGGTGTGGATCGGTGCGGCGCTCGGGATCGTGGCGAACCTGGTGTGGACCGATGCGCCGTACCCCGTGGTGGCGGCCCCCTACGTTGCGCTCGGATGGGTCGGCGTCGTCGCCCTGCCGGCCGTGCTCGACGGGCTCGGCGTGGCCGGGTTCGTGTTGATCGTCGTCGGCGGTGGCCTCTTCTCGATCGGTGCGATCTTCTACGCGCTGCACCGCCCCAACCCGTGGCCCCGGTGGTTCGGCTACCACGAGATCTTCCACCTCTTCGTGATCGCCGGCGTCGCCGTCCACTATGTCGCCGTCGCCTTCTTCGCCGTCCCCCAGGCCACCGCCTGACATGGAGACACTTCGTACCTGACACGAAGTGTCTCCAACTTCGGAAAACGGCGACGACCCGCCGACGCTGAGCGCCTGACGGGTCGTCGGGTCCTTCTGGAGGAGGGATCTCGTGGGTCGGCTCAGGTGCCGGTCCAGTTGGGTTCGCGCTTCTCCGCGAACGCCTTGGGACCTTCCTTGGCGTCGTTGCTGGCGAACACCGGGCCCATGAGTTCGCCCTGCAGCTTCCACAGCTCCGCCTCGTCGTAGCCCTGCGCCGCGGCCTTCACCAGCTTCTTGCTGGCAGCCACCGCGAGCGGAGCGTTCTTGGCGATCCGTTCGGCGAGCGCGATCGCGGCGTCGAGCGCGCCGCCATCGGCGGTGGTCTGCGAGAGCAGACCGAACTCGAGCGCTTCGGGGGCGGTGATGTTGTCGCCGGTGACGGCCATCTCCATCGCCTTGGCGTAGCCGACCCGCGCCGGGAGGCGCATCACGCCACCACCGGCGGCGAAGAGGCCGACCTTGACCTCCCGGATCCCGAACTTGGCGCTCTCGCCTGCGACCATGAGGTCACACGACAGCGCCAGCTCGAGACCACCCGCGATGGCGAAGCCCTCGACGGCCGCGATCAGCGGCTTCTCGGCACCAGCCTGGATGAACTCCTGCATCGGACCGATGTCCTCGCCGGCCGCGAAGGCCTTGAGATCCATGCCCGAGCTGAAGCCCTTGCCGGCTCCGGTCAAGACGCCGGCGGTGAGGCCCGGGTCGTCGTTGAGTTCCTGGGTCGCGTTCCAGAGGCCATGCGAGAGGTCGCCGTTGATGGCGTTCATCGCCTCGGGCCGGTTCAGGGTGATGATCATCACCCGACCACGACGTTCGGTCAGGACGGCGCTCACTTCGGTGGCATCCGGATGCCGCCGTCGAGACGGATGGTCTCGGCGTTGAGGTACGGGTTGGTGATGCACTCCATCACGGCGAAGGCGAGTTCCTCGCCCGAACCGAGGCGCTTGGGGAACAGCACCGACTGGCCGAGGTGGGCCTTGAACGCCTCGGACTGCTCACCCTCGCCGTAGATCGGCGTGTCGATCAGGCCGGGGGCGATCGTGTTCACTCGAATGCCGACCGCGGAAAGGTCACGGGCAATCGGCAGGGTCATGCCGACCACGCCGCCCTTGGAGGCGGAGTAGGAGCACTGACCGATCTGACCGTCGAACGCAGCGGCCGACGCCATGTTGACGATCGAACCGCGGCTGCCGTCGTCGTCGACCGGGTCGGTCTGGGCCATCGCCGAGGCGCACTGGCTCAGCATGTTGAACGAGCCGATCAGGTTGACCTTGACCACGAACGAGAAGGTGTCGAGATCGAACGGCTGGTTGTTGCGGTCGATGGTGCGACCGGCCATGCCGATGCCGGCGGAGTTGACGAGCGAGCGCAGCGGACCCATCTCCGACGCGGCGGCCACGGCGGCCTGGGCGTCCTCGACGGAGCTGACGTCGCACTTCACGAAGAGGCCACCGAGCTCGGATGCGACGGCCTGACCCTTCTCCTCGTTGAGGTCGGCGATGACGACGCGGGCGCCGGCGGCGGCCAGCTGGCGGGCCGCAGCCTCGCCGATGCCGGACGCACCGCCGGTGATGACGGAGGACGAGCCCTCCAGGTTCATACGGGGCATCAGGAATCGATCCTTTCGATGATCGTGGCGTTCGCGAGCCCGCCGCCTTCGCACATGGCCTGGAAGCCATAGCGACCGCCGGTGCGCTCGAGTTCGTTGACGAGGGTGGTCATCAGCTTGGCGCCGGAGCAGCCGAGCGGGTGACCGAGAGCGATGGCACCACCGTTGACGTTGACCTTGTCGAGATCGACACCGGTCTCCTTGTGCCAGGCGAGCACGACCGAGGCGAACGCTTCGTTGATCTCGAAGAGGTCGATGTCGTCGAGGGTGATCTCGGCCTTGTCCATGATCTTCTCGGTGACCGGAATCGGACCCTTCAGCATGGTGACCGGGTCGGTGCCGGCGAGCGCGAAGTTGGTGAACCGGGCGCGGGGCTTCAGGCCGAGCTCGGCGGCCTTCTCGGCGCTCATGATCAGCACGGCAGCGGCGCCGTCGGAGATCTGCGACGAGTTGCCGGCGGTGATCTTGCCGTCCTCGGCGAAGGCGGGCTTCAGGTTGGCGAGCGTCTCCGACGTGGTGTCGGGGCGGATGCCCTCGTCCTGGGTGAACATCTCGGCGGTGCCGTCGACGTCGATGGGGACCGGGACGATCTCGCGCTCGAAGCGGCCCTCGGCGGTGGCCTGGGCGGCGCGCTGCTGGCTCTGGGCGGCGAAGGCGTCGAGATCCTCACGGGTGAGGCCGTACTCGTCGGCGATCATGTCGGCGCCGATGCCCTGGGGCGGCAGGCCGCTCTCCTCGTAGCGCTCGAAGACCTGCGGACCGAACGGCATGCCGAGCTGGCCGCCGCCGGACGAGGCCCCCATCGGGGTGCGGGTCATCGACTCGACGCCGAGGGCGACGACGACGTCGTAGGCGCCGGCCATGACGCCCTGGGCGGCGAAGTGGATCGCCTGCTGGCTCGAACCGCACTGGCGGTCGACCGTGGTGGCAGGAACGGACTCGGGCCACCCGGCGGCGAGCACCGAGCTGCGACCGATGTTGAACGCCTGCTCGCCCACCTGCGAAACGCACCCGGTCACGACGTCGTCGACGAGCGACGGGTCGAGATCGTTGCGCTCCTGGAGCGCCTTCAGAACGTGGGCACCCAGGTCGACCGGGTGCCAGTCCTTGAGCTTGCCGTTGCGGCGCCCGGCAGGCGTCCGCACGACGTCGACGATGACAGCCTCGTGCATGAGGTCTCTCTCCTTGTAGTGCTCAGGCTGCGCCTGAGGGCTCGCTCAGGCCGTCGGCCTGAGATTGCTGGGGGTTGGGGGTTTGCAAGATGGCGTCGACGTTGGTGCCGAGCCGTTCGAGGAGGGACGCCAACTGTTGGCGCTCCTCCCGACTGATGTCGCGGCGGATGTCGGAGCGGAACTCCTGGTCCACGGCGTAGAACTGTTCGACGAGGGCCGAGCCGTCGTCGGTGATGCCGACGAGCCAGACCCGTCGATCCTTGGGGTCGGGATTGCGGGTGACGAGACCGCGGCCTTCGAGCTGGTCGATCATCGAGCCGCACGACGCTCGCCCCACGCCGACGAGCTCCGCGAGTTCGGTCTGGTTGGTGCCGCCGAAGTCGTTGACGAAGGCGAGCAGCGAGGCCTGGTTGAGATTGAGGTCGAGCTCGGCGAGGCGGTGATCGAAGGCGCTGCGGAGCCGCCGGGCGGTGTCGATCAGCGCGATCTCGACGCGGCGCCACGACGGGGCGGTGCGAGCGAGGTGGTCGGTCGACGTCATCAGAACGTATGTTGGCATACAGTCGAGCCTCTGACAATTCGGCTCCCGACAGTACGGCACCGGTCGGTCAAGTCGGGCCGGTGTGACTTTCGACCACGGCGCCCGCGCGCGCATTAGCCCTCGCCCCGGAATTACCTTTTGCGCACGGATCCAACCCGATCCAGTCTTCAAGAAGGAATCCCCCGCCATGGCAAACGGCACCGTCAAGTTCTTCAACAACGAGAAGGGCTACGGATTCATCAGCCGCGACGACGGCGACGATGTGTTCGTCCACTTCTCGAACATCGAGGGCAGCGGCTACCGCTCGCTCGAAGACGGCCAGCAGGTCGAGTTCGAAGTCGGCCCCGGCCGCAAGGGCGACGAAGCCCTCAACGTCCGCGTCGTCTGACGCCCGAGTCGGGCGAGGTGGGTCGGGCGACCCACCTCGCTGATGACTCCGGCCCACGGTCACATGGCCGTGTGGTCCAAATCCCCTGATTTCGCGACACAACCCGTCAGTCGGCGTCCGCAAGCGCCGAAGGGACCCCCGATGGGTTCTCAGAAGAGGTGTGTTGTGCCCCGACTCCGGTTCCGCCGCGCTCTCGCGCTCCTTGCGACGTTCGCGGTCTTGACGACCGGCCTCGTCGTCGTCGATGTCGCCGATCCCGTGCCGGTGGCCGCGGGCGACGACGGCTCGCTCGACCTCGCCTTCGGCGGTCCTTCGGAGATCCTGCTCGGCGAGACGGCGACGTACTCGCTCGCCGCGACGAACAACGGTGGCGGCGGCGACCTCTACAACCTGTCGTGGCAGCTGATCCTCCCGGCCGGTGCAGCCGTGACTGCGAGCGACCTGGGCGAGCCGACCATCGAGGTCGCCGACTCCCCCGCCGCCGGACAGACCACCCTGGTCTGGACCAACATCGAGGACCTCCAGGTCAACGTGACCAAGAGCCACGAGGTCACCGTGAGCTACGCCCACCCCACGTGGGACGTCGCCGGGATCCCGTCGATCACCGCCGGCGCGTTCGCCTCCGGCGACGCACGACAGGTACCCGACTTCAACGCCGACGGTTCGCACAACGACACCAGCGACACGACGGCGTTCGACACGCAGAGCAACGCGACCGAGATCACCGCTGTCCGCATCACCAAGGACGAACCCAACGCCGAGTCCGAACTCCTGCGCGGCGTGCACGACGAGTTCACGACCTACACGCTCACCATCCAGAACAACTTCCTCAACGTCACCGACACGATCGTCGTCGAAGACTGGCTGCCGGCCGGGGTCGAGTTCCTCGGCTGCCGCTCCGTCGACAACACCAGCGCGTCGCCCGTGACCAACACCGGCGGGGTGACCTTTGACGAGTACGTGGGCTCGGGTTCGCTCATCGACGCCCCGGTCAGTGCGCTCCCGGCACCATGTTTCGAACCCGACTTCGTCGAGACCCGAACCCTGACGGCCGACGAGGTCGCGCCCGGTTCCGCTCCCGGCGTCTACACCTACGTCCGCTGGGACGTCGACGCCGGTGCCGGCATCGACCCGGGCGACGACGGCAGCCTCACCGCCGGCGAAACCTTCGACATCCAATACTCGGCCGGCATCCCGCTTCGCCAGAACGAGATGTTCACCGTCGATCCCGGAACGGCCGGCGAGCAGATCGCCAACCTCGACAACAACACCGGTGCGCTGACCGCCGACGAGCAGCAGTGGACCAACTGGGCACGCGTCGAGGGCTTCTACCGCGGCCCGAACGCCGGCCCGTCGAGCGACACCGACAGCGAGATCGTCATCGCCGAGGACCTCTCGATCCACAAGTCGGTCGATGACGGCGTCTTCGTCCAGCGCGAGGAACCACGCTGGACCCTCTTCATCGAGACCGGCGAGTACCGAGACGCCGAGGATCTCGTCGTGGTCGACACCGTGCCCGACGGTCTCTGCCCGATCGTGACCGGTGGCTGCGCCGGCACCGCAGCGGCCCCGACCGTCGGTGGCGTCACCGACCAGCCCGACATCGTCACCGAGAACACCGACGGTTCGTGGACCCTCACGTGGAACACGATCCCCGACCTGACCCCGAGCGACGATCTCACCATCGAGTTCTCGACCGTCGTCCGTGGCGCCTACCAGGAGGGCTTCGCCGATGACACGCCTGTGGTCGGTGGCGACTACTGGACCAACACCGTCGACATCACCGGCGCGACCGATCCGATCCCGGACGCGCCCGATCGCGCGGGTGAGCCCGACACGATCGACGCGTCGTCGGCCGGCCAGGTCTCCGAGACCGTCGACATCGTGAAGTCGATCAGTGCTCCTGCCGCGGCCGGCGATCCGCTGAGCTGTGACACCGCGAGCTGGATCGTCTCCGGCGACGCCCCGGTCGGATTCAAGCCTGGCGACCGCGTCTGCTATCGCCTGCAGGTCGACTTCACACTCGACCTCGACTTCCGCAACCCGCAGGTCACCGACTTCATCCCGCCGAACACCTCCTTCGAAGCGTTCTGGGGTGTCGATCCCGGCACGACCGACGCCGCCAGCGGTGTCACCGTCGGCAACCAGGCCCCGATCGGCGACGTCGAGCTGGTCGACTTCGGCCCGGGCGGGGTCGGCGACGGCAGCATCGACGCCATCGTGTGGTCGCTCGGCAGCGACATCACCGAGGACGACGGCACAGCGAACGCGGGCGATCTCTACATCGACGAGACGTCGGACCTCTTCGAAGTCGTCTTCTCCGTGATCGTCGCGGGCGATCCTCGAGACGCGAGCGAGTTCGACATCATCGAGAACCTCGCCAAGCTCACCCACCAGAACTCCGCCCATCTCGGCGGCGAGACCTACTCGAGCCGCGACCTCGCCGGCTTCCCGTTCGTCGAGCCGCACCTCGTCCTCGACAAGCGCAACGCCCCCGATGGCGACACCCCCGACGACGACCCGGAGTCCGGCGTCCAGGGCAGCGTCTTCGACTACTCGGTGACGATCTCCAACGACGTCGCCACCACCGGCAGCGCAACCCAGGACGCTCATGCTGCCGCACTCGACATCAACGTGCTCGACACGCTGCCCCCGCTGATCGAGTGCAGCGACGTCTCGGCCATCGCCGTCGCCGGACCCGACGGCGCGATCGCCGCGGTCTGCAACACGATCGGCACCCCGACCGACAGCGACACGATCAGCTCCACGATTCCCCGCCTCGATCCGGGCGAGACGGCGACGCTGACCTACACGATCACCGTGCCGACCGACATCGCTGCGGGCGCCACGCTCACCAACACGGCCGAAGTCCTCGACTTCGATCAGCAGACCGACAACCGCGGCGGCTCGCTCGAGTACGACCCGGGCGACAACATCGGCCCGCTCGAGGACACCGCAGTCGTCGACATCGTCGACGTGACCGTCGTGAAGGGGCAGACGTCGAGCGACGACGACACCGACGTCGGCGGGTCCGACGGCGGCGACCAGAACCGCAGCGGCGACGACAGTCAAGACCAGGGCACCCAGGACGCGACCATCGGCGAGACGATCACGTATCGCTTCGACGTGACCGTGCCCGAGGGCGTCGACATGTACAACGCGACGATCACGGACGATCTCGACGCCGAGATCTCGTTCGTCAGCCTCGACGCCGGCGCCTTCCAGCTCACCGACGCCGGCGGATTCACCGCGCTGACCATCACCAACCCCGCCACCGGCGCCGGCTACTTCGACATCGTCGACAACGACACCCTCGACGCCGGCGACATCGCCGTGACCTTGGTGGGCGACGTGCTCACGGCGACGTTCCCGGCCACGTGGGAGAACCCGGTCGGGGCCGACGACGACCTCTTCTGGATCGAGTTCACCGCCGTGGTCGACAACGACGCCTCGGTCGACGCCGGCGACAACATCGACAACTACGCCGACGTCGACTGGCAAGACGTCACCGGGACGCTGAACTTCAACAGCGAGTCGAACCGGGCCCGCACTCGCGTGGTCGAGCCCAACATCTCGATCGCCAAGACCGACGACGGCACCGACACCGACTCGCCCGCCGACGGCGACAGCAACGTCGTCGCCGGCCAGACCATCGAGTACACGGTCACGGTCAGCAACGGCTCGGGCGGCAACGACTCCGACGCCTTCGATCTGGTGATCACCGACGTGTTGCCGCTCGGCGTCACCTTCGTCGCCTTCGACGGCGCCAACGCCGCGGACTCCCAGGCCTTCGTCGCCGACGGCACGACCACTGAGGGCACGATCACGTGGACGCTCGACCAGCTCGACGTCGGCGACTCGATGGATCTCGTCTACACGGTCACCGTCGACACCGATTCGGTGGCGGCGACTCAGCTGACCAACGCAGCCGACGTCACCGCCACCTCCCGAGCGACCGACACGCCGGCCGACGAGCGCACCGCCGCCAACGACCCGAACACGTCGAGCCGCTATGACGACGACGTCGACAACACGATTGAGCTCCCGCTTGCGCTCATCGACAAGGACATCGCCCCGTTCGGCGGGGTGCCCGACGTCGACGTCAGCGACTACCCGGTCGGTGATGCGATGGACTTCGAGCTGTACATCACCATCCCGAACGGCAGCCGCACCTACGACACGACCGTGTTCGACACGCTCCCGGCGTTCCTCGAGTTCGACAGCTACGGCACGCCGACGATCAGCGGCACCGAGTGTGAGCAGGCCGGCACCGCGACCGATCTCGTCGCCGTCGACGTGATCCGCCTCACGCCCGACGGCCAGACCCTCGGCTGGTACATCGGCGACGTCGAAGGTCAGGACGCGAACTGTGTCATCACCCTCCCCTACTCGGCCCATGTCGACATCGCGGCCGACACCGACGACAGCGGCGACAACAGCGCCACCGTGCAGTGGCACGACAGTGAGGACATCACCGTTGACCCCGACGAGGTCACCGACCTCTCCGGTGAGACCTGGAACGAGTCCGACGGTCCGGCCTCCGAAACGGTGAACGTCATCGAACCCGACCTGTCGATCGACAAGGACGTGCAACTCCTCGACCCGGGTGTCGTCGAGTGCGAGCCGAGCGACGACGCCGACGAGTGCGACACGATCGTCACCGCCGAGCACCGCTTCACCGTGACCGTCACCAACGACGGCGACGGACCGGCCCACGACATCACCACCGTCGACACCCTGCCGACGATCGGCACGGGCATGCCGGACACCTTCACCGGGCCCGACACGCCCGTCTACAGCCTGGGTGACCGGACCCTCACCTGGACCCACGTCGGCCCGATCGCCCCGGGTGGATCGATCACCTACACCTACGACGTCACCGTCACGCCGTCGAGCGTGCTGACGAACGACGACGAACTGGTCAACACCGCCGACGCCACCGAGTACTTCGGCATGTCGAGCGCCGACCGCACCGCGGCTCCCGATGCGGCCGACGTGCCGACCTACGGCGGCGCTCGCAACCCGGTCACCGCCGACTCCGTGACCCTCACCGTCGAGTTCCCCGACCTGGTCATCGAGAAGAACCCGGGACCGGGTTCCGATGCGACCGACGCTCGCGCCGGCGAGGCCTTCACCTGGGATCTCGTCGTCACCAACGACGGCGGCGCCACGGCATTCGACATCGACGTCGACGACGTCCTCCCGAGCGCATGGCTCTTCGACACCGGCTCGGCCCAGATCGACACCGGCTCCGGGTTCGGGGCACTCGCCGACCCGACCGGCGGCACGACCGGACCGCTGCTGTGGACCGACGTCGTCGCCTCGCTCGACGCCGGTGATTCGTTCACCATCCGCTTCGACACGATCCCGCAGGCCTCCCTGCTCACGACCGGCACCACCGGCACCTTCGACCACGAGAACGACTCGGGCGTCGACGGCGAGGACGCCTCGGGCGAGACGAGCAACGCGACCGGCGGCTACGGCGACGACAACGACGCCACCGACCCGGCCAACGGAGGCGGCGACCCGTACGACTCCGACAACAGCGTCGCTCGCATCCGTCGCATCGATCTCGAGATCGACAAGTCGATCGTCGAGACGGCGCCGTACTACTTCGGCGACTTCGTCACCTACCGGATCGTCGTCACCAACGACGACACCGTGATCGCCGTCGATCCGGCTTCCGAGGTCACCGTCAAGGACGTGTTGCCGAGCGGCGTCGTCTACGACTCCTTCACCGCCTCCGAAGGCACCTACGTGCCGGGCACCGACACGTGGACCCTCACCTCGTCGCTGATGCCCGGCGAGAGCGAGACGCTCGACATCGTCGTGCAGATCAACACCGACGCAGCGATCACCAACCACACCGAGGTCGAGACGGCCGGACAATGGGACATCGACTCGACACCGGGCAACTGGGACGACGGCGTCGGCACCGATGAGGACGACAACGACACCGTCACCTTCACGCCCGAGGTCGCCGATCTCGGCAACCGAATCTGGTTCGACGTCGACAACGACGGCGAGCAGGATCCGGGCGAGCCCGGCATCGCCGGCGTCGACGTCACCGTGTCATGGACCGATCCCGGCACGCTCTTGACCGTCGAGCGCACGACGACCACCAACGCCGACGGTGAGTACGCCTTCGACGACCTGCCCCAGGACATCGACCTGACCGTCACGGTCGACGCGGCCGACCTCCCGGCCGGTCTCACCCAGACGTTCGAACTCGTCGACGATCCCGACATCACCGACACCCAGGCGAGCAACGCCCAGGGCGGCGCGGTGGACGGCATCGTCACCGAGATCCAGCTGACCGGCACGAACCCGAGCTACCTCGACGTGGACTTCGGCTACACCGGAACCGGCAGCCTGGGCGACTACGTCTGGTACGACCAGAACCGTGATGGCGTGCAGGACGCCGCCGAACAGGCGATCCCGAGCATCGACATCACCGTCGAGTACGCGGGCCCCGACGGCGTCTATGGCGACGATCCCGGCACCATCGGCGTCGACGAGTCGGCCGACGACGTCGCCTACAGCGACACCACCGACGCCGACGGCCTCTATCTGGTGGAGAACCTGCCCGCCGGCAGCTATCGGGTGATCGTCGACACCGCCGACCTCCCCGACTTCATCGACCAGGCCACCTGGGACGCCGACTTCGGCGTCTCCGACGACGCGGCCGACCTCGACGACGAGACCACCCACGTCCTCGCCGCCGGTGAGGACCAGCGAGGCCTCGACTTCGGCTACGCCGGGCCGGGCCGCCTCGGCGACACCGTCTGGCTCGACCTCGACGAGGACGGCGTGCTCGACGACGGTGAGGTCGGACTCGGCGGCATCGAGGTCACCGCGACCTTCACCGGCCCGACCGGCGACCCGGTCGTGCTCACCACGACGACCGCCACCGACGGCACCTACCTCTTCGGCGGGCTTCCGCTCGGCGTGGCGATCACCGTCACCGTGGACGACACCGATCTGCCGACCAGCACGACCCAGACCCACGACCTCGATGATCCGGCCGACGGTTCGTCGACTGCGGCAACCGCTCATGAAGCGACCGTGACGCTGACCGTGCTCGCGCCCGAGCGCCTCGATGTCGACTTCGGCTACGTCGGCGACCATGCCCTCGGCGACACGATCTGGCTCGACATGGACGGCAGTGGCGAAGCGACGCCACAGGCCGGCGACGTGCTGCTCCCGAGTGTCGAGGTCACCGCGACGTGGACCAACCCGGGCGGCACCGACCTCGTGCTCACCGCGACGACGGCCGCGGACGGCACCTACCGCTTCGACGGTCTGCCCGACGGCGACTACACGGTCGCCGTGAACCCGGCGACCCTGCCCGGGGGCGTCACCCCGGTGGTCGATCCCGACGGCGGCGCCGACAACGGCTCGGCGACCACCATCGCGGGCGCGGACGATCTCGACCAGGACTTCTCCTACACGGGCACCGGATCGATCGGTGATCTCGTGTGGAACGACCTCGACGACGACGGCGTCCAGGACACCGACGAGGACGGCATCCCCGACGTCGACGTGACGATCGTGTGGACCGACCCGATCACCGGCGCGACCACCACCATCGAGACCACGACCGACGCCGACGGCGGCTACCTCGTCGAGAACCTGCCGGCCGGTGACTACACCGTGTCGATCGATCCCGAGACCCTGCCCGACGGCATGGCCCCGACGTACGACCTCGACGGCGGCGACGACCGCACGTCCGATCTGGTGCTCGATCCGGGTGAGGATCAGCTCGACGT
Source organism: Actinomycetota bacterium (assembly GCA_039815945.1). Taxonomy (GTDB): domain Bacteria; phylum Actinomycetota; class Acidimicrobiia; order Acidimicrobiales; family Aldehydirespiratoraceae; genus UBA11606. The sequence continues at coordinate 42,697 of JBCBYI010000002.1, forward strand.
CGACTTCGGCGAGCGGCTCGAACTCGACCTCTCGATCGAGAAGACCTCGAGCGGCGAGTGGTCGATCGGTTCCGAGGAGCAGTGGACCCTGACCGTGCGGAACCTCGGTCCAGCGACGACGGACGGTCGCGCGGTCGTCACCGACGAACTCCCCGACGGAGTCAGCTACGTGCGGGCGGAGTCGACCGGCTTCGCCTGTGCGGAGGCCAACAGCCGGATCTCCTGCGTCGCCATCGGCGCCATGGCGGCTGGTGATTCGGCGATCATCGTGATCACCGTGCTCGTCGAGGCGGCTGCGGCCGACACCGGCAGCATCGTCAACACGGCCGTGGTGGAACACGACGGCGAGATCCCCGACGTCGAGCCGGAGAACGACACCGACGATGACGAGGTCGCGGTGCCCCTGTCGATCCTCGGCATCCAGAAGACGCTCGTCGACGACAGCCTGGTGACCGGGCAGGCGGCCACCTGGCGGATCACCGTCACCAACTACGGCCCCTCGCCCAGCAACGACACCATCCGGGTCGTCGACGAGTTGCCGACCACCCTCGCCTACGTGAGCTCGACGAGCGACGACTTCACCTGCTCGGCGGAGGGTCAGGTCGTGACCTGCACCTCCGACACCGTCGTCGCCGTGGACGAGTCGATCACGCTCGACCTCACCACCACCGTCACGGCTGCGGCCGGGGTGACCGTCACCAACTCGGCCGGCGTGTTCGGCGGCACTGTCGTCGGCGAGACGCCGTTGCCCGAGGACGTCCTCGACGATGCTCGCGACGATCTCGACGTCTCCGTCCCGACCGTGGTCGACGGCAACGCCGAGACCCCGCCGTCGCCGACGCTCGCCTTCACCGGCATCGACATCGAGCCGCTGATCTCGCTCGCCATCGCCTTGGTGGCGATGGGTTGGGCCCTCACGGTCTTCGGCCGCCGTCGCGACCCGGCGACGGTGACCACCGACTGATCGACCGACCGTCCGGGCGCATAACCCGGACGGCCGGTCGATCAGACGATGATGTTGATCATCCGGCCCGGCACGTAGATCACCTTGCGGATCTCGGCGCCGTCGATGTGGTGCGCGACGTTCTCGTCGGCCGTCGCCGCCGCGAGCACGGTGGCCTCGTCGGCGTCGGGGGCGACCATGATGCGGCCCCGCACCTTGCCCTTGACCTGCACCGGCAGCTCGACCTGATCGTCGACCAGCAACGACTCGTCGGCCACGGGGAACTCGGCCCACACGACCGAACCCTCGCCACCGAGCTTCGACCACAGCTCTTCGGCCATGTGCGGCACCAACGGCGACAGCATGCGAACCATCGCGTCGGCGACGACGCGTGGCGTCGGACCCTCGGCCTTGGTGACCTCGTTGTTCAGCTCGGTCAGCTTGGCGATGGCGGTGTTGTAGCGGAGGTTGTCCATGTCGCCGGTGACGCCATCGATCGTCTTGTGCAGCACGCGCAGTAACTCGTCGGACGGAGCGTCGTCGGTCAACGCGACCTCGCCGGTCTCCTCGTCGACGATCGAACGCCACACCCGCTGGAGCAGACGCTGCGAACCGACGACCGAACGGGTCTCCCACGGACGGTCTTGGGTGATCGGCGCCATCGACATCTCGTAGAGGCGCAGGGTGTCGGCGCCGTACGCGGCGTACATGTCGTCGGGCGTCACCGAGTTCTTCAACGACTTGCCCATCTTGCCGAAGCTGCGCGTCACGGGCTTGCCCTCGAAGGTGAAGCCCGACTGGGCGTCGCCCTCGACCGACTCGGCGTCGACATAGATCTCGCGCTCGTCCTGGAACGCCGCGGCCTGGATGTAGCCCTGGTTGATCAGACGCTTGAACGGCTCGGCGGTGGTGACGTGGCCGAGGTCGAACAAAACCTTGTGCCAGAAGCGGCTGTACAGCAGGTGCAGCACGGCGTGCTCGACGCCGCCGACGTACAGGTCGAC
>JBCBYI010000300.1:0-2963 GCA_039815945.1 Actinomycetota bacterium
GCTCGACGTGATCCGGGCTGCGCTCGACCTGCTCGAGACGGCCGACACGCCGACGATCGAGGACTATCCGATCGAGGCCGATGCGGAAGGGCCCGAGCCCTGGGCGTGCCCCCTCAATCTCGCGGTGGAGGCGGACGACTCATTGGCCGGCCGTGTCCGAGCCGAGGTCGCTCGCCTTCGGCCCTGGGCCGCAGAGACCCGCCGCAACCGGGGCCGCACCCTGTTCGGCCTCTCCGGGGCCGGCGTCGACCAGGTCGACGAGGTCGTCGACGCCCTGCTCACCGTCGTCGAGACGGGCGACGTCGACGGCTCGCCGAACGGCGAGATCGAGTGGGCGCATGAGATGCCCTTCCTGATTCGGCACCTCGTCGACGACCTGCGCGGCTACTACCACGAGGCGGTGGCGGCGCAGCCCGGGCAGACCCCGCCGGATCACGACGCGCTCAACGACTGGATCTTCGAACAGACGGCGCTCGGCGAGCTGCTGATCGCGATCGGCGACGCGCTCACCGGTGCCGAGGAGACGAGCCCGTTCGCACCGCTCGTGCGCGGTCTCACCATCCCGGAGGGGCACTACCACGGCCGGGGCGGCTTCGAGGGGGTCGCGGGCTATCGGCCTGACGACTGACCTCAGAGCAGCTGGCGGACCACGACGGCGGCACCGCCGAGCAGAGCGATCCAGAGTACGGCGGGGCGGAACCACGAGCGGTCGAGAAACGGCCGGACCCGGCGCCCCGCGAGCAGGCCCACGGCGACGCCGGGCAGCATCCAGGCGACGAGCTCCAGCTCGTCACGCCCGAATTCGCCCGCCGCGGCGAGCAGGACGAGCGACACGATGCTCACGGGGATCCCGAGGAACCCCATCGTCCCCCGATAGACGGGCGGCTCGAGATCGCTGAAGGCGACCGCTGCGGCGGGCCCGGGGATCCCCGCAGCGATGAGGCTGAAGGCGAACGCCGCACCACCGGCGACGTCGGTGCGGGTGGAGCGACGCAATCGGAGGCCCGACAACAACAAACCGGCGGCCAGCACGATCGCACAACCGACGACGAGCCGCATGGCGTCCTCGTCGGCCATCGCGACGACGGCGACCCCGACCGCGAGCCCGACCGGCACGCCGATGAAGGCGCGGGTCACGGTGCCTCGTTCGCAGTGTCGACCGTCGACGAGCAGATGCCGCGCGGTGAGGAACATGGCCGCGAGAATCATGGGGCCGGGCAGGAACCCCGGGTCGATCACGATGAGCGCCGGACCGGCCACGAGGCCGATGCCCAACCCCACCGACGCGTGGATCGTCGCCCCCGCGGCGGTGAACCCGACGATCAGGAGGATCTCCCAGACCTCCATCAGCGCGGGATCACCGGGACCAGTAGATGGGAATCGTGGTCGCCACCGACATGGATCGAGTGCACACCCCGATTCACGTCGGTGGAGTAGGCGTGGCCGAGCGCGGGGTGTTCGAAGAGGTCTCGACCCTGCACGACGAGGCGCAGCGACTCGCCCGCTCGGAACCGGGTGCTGCTCGGCAGGATCTCGACATCGACCGGCACGACCTCGCCGGGCGCGACCTTCTGGGGCCGGTCGTGGCGCAGCACCGGCTGCCACGGGGTCGAGCGCTCGTCGTCGAGCGCCCGCTCCGACACCCGTAGCCAACCCATCGCGACCGCGCCGTGCTCGTAGCCGGCCTTCGCGAAGAAGTGGACCTCGTCGCCCGCCGCGTCGAGCTTGTGCACGCCGACGAAGAGGTCGATGTCATCGCCCTCGGTGGTCGCGACCCACAGGCGCAGCGCCATGTGGCCGGTGATCTCCGTGTCGGCGTCGAAGGTGATGGCGAATTCGGCCCGGCCGTCGAGCGGGGCGTACGACACGACACCTGCCTCGGGGGCATCGGTTCCAAGCGAGCCGCCGGCGCCGAGCGCCAGCCGTCGGTAGTCGGTACGGGCGAGGGGCCATTCCTGTTCGGCGCGCACCTCGTACTCGTGGAGGGTCTCACGTACCTCGAGCCGGACCGGCGGCCGTTCGGCGAGCCCGGTGTCGTCACCCTTCAGGAAGTGCCCGAAGAACGCCTTCTGCCACTCGATCGCCTCATCGCCGTAGAAGGTCGACCACTTGGGTCGTCCGTGGGTGAACAGCCACTTCTCAGCGGCCGACGAGCGCACGAACGCGCCGAACGATCCACGGCTGTGAAGTCCGTGATCGGACCAGGTCGCCGCCACGAGCGCCGGGACCCGTGAGTTCTCCGGCTCGATGAAGTGCTGCTCCCGGATGCCGGCCATCGCCTGCGGATCGCGGTGCAGCATCGAGAAGAGCTCGTGCTCGGGGAGCGGTGGCGTGTTCGCAAGGCCGTTCACCCGATTGCGCCAGAAGGCCGTGAAGGACGTCTCGGGCACCCCGCCGTGGTAGAGCACCTCGCGGAACGCGTCGGTCTGGCCCTCCCACGGGATCATCGCCTTGAGACTCGGTGGGTTCAGGCCGGCCACCGCCCACTGGGAGATGGCGAGATACGACACCCCGATGGTGCCGACCCGCCCGTTGCTCCATGGCTGCGCCGCCGCCCACTCGATCACGTCGAAGGCGTCGTCGGCGTCTTGAGGGCTGATCACGCTCGCGACACCGTCGGAGGCGTGATAGCCGCGGACGTCGAGGTACACGACGGCGTACCCGTCCAGCACCCAGGTCGCCGGATCAGGGCCTTCCCACGTGGCCCAGTCGCTCACGTCGATCCCGCTCGCGTCGAAGTCCGCCCGCTCGCCGAAGTAGGCGACCTCGGGATACGTGTCTGGCCCGAGATCCTTGCCGTACGCGGTCAGGGCGAGGACGACCGGGTATCGACCGGGCGCAGCGGGCCGAAAGACGCGGGTCGACAGTCGGGTGCCATCGCGCACCTCGACACCGACGTCGTCCTCGACGACGACCTCGGTCTCGAAGTCCTCCACGGCGCGCCGTCGGACCAGATCGCTGCG
>JBCBYI010000301.1:0-2937 GCA_039815945.1 Actinomycetota bacterium
GGCGGGGTCCGTGCCAGCAAGGCCGAGCGGGCCGAAGGGCCGGTCGCCGATGCCCTTCGCACCTGGCGCTTCGAAAAGGCCTCGGTGTGGAGCTGGTCGACGAACGGTGACGCCGGTACGCCGGCGACCACGAGCGTGCGCTGCGACGACCGGGTGACCGCGACGTGAAACACCCGCCGTTCCTCCTCGACATCGGATGCGAGGCGGTGGGGGAAGAGCCCGGCGGTGGCGTCATGCACGATCACGTGAGGCCACTCGCGGCCCTTGACCCGGTGGGTGGTCGAGAGCTGCACACCGTCAGGATCGTGGGTGCCGTGTTCGAGGCGCTCGGCCAGCCAGCCGGGGAAGCGCTCGGCATCGGGTTCGAGCGCAGCGACGGCGAGCAGGGCGGCGACGTCGTCGCCGTGGGCCGACCGGTCGACCGACCGTCGGCTTGCGTCGAGCCGATTGTCGAGGGCCGAGCCGAGCCCCACGACGTCGCGGATCGCGACGATCAGTTCGGCGGTGTCGGCCCCACCCTCGGCGAGCGCCCGCAGCTGCCCGAGGTCGGACACGAAGTCCTCCAGCCGGATCTGGTCCTTCTCGCTGTTGAGACGGTTGGCGAGCGCCGCGATCTCTCGCAGGCTCGGCTTCTCGGCGACCCAGTCGACCAGGTTCGGTCGGATCCCCCTCGGCGGCCGGCGAACGGCCACGCCCAGATCACGCCCGGGCAGCCGCTGCTCGGGTGCGGTAGCGAGCCGCAGCCACGCCAGCACGGCCGAGACGCCGGTGCGTTCGAGGAACCGCAGGTCGACCGGCTTGGTGGCGGCGATGCCACGAGCGTCGAGGCCGAGCGCCGGGCCGAGCAGGGTGGCGTTGACCCGGGTGAGCACGGCGATGTCGCGAGGCGCGACGCCGTCGTCGACGAGCGCCTGCACGGCATCGACGGTGAGCGCCGTCGGGTCCGGTCCGGCGGTGAGGCCGAGCGCGCCGTCGTCGGCGTCGCGACCGGGGCGAGGGTTGATCGTCTTCACGATGCGTCGCCGGTTGTGGCCGAGCAGGGTACGGGCACCGTCGACGACGGGCGGCGCGCAGCGATAGTTGATCGTGAGGTCGTGGCTGCCCGAGCCGGGGAAGAGATCGGCGTAGTCGATCAGCCAGGCGGGAGAGGCCCCGGCGTAGCCGTAGATGGTCTGATCGTCGTCGCCGACGCCGAACACGTTGGCGTCGGGGCCGGCCAGAAGGCGCACCAGCAGCACGTGGGCGGGGGTGAGGTCCTGGAACTCGTCGACCAGCACGATTTGGCACGCCCGTCGGGCGGCGGCCCGCGCGTCGGCGTCGCGGCACAGGACCTCGATGGCGCCGAGGATCTGCTCGTCGAAATCGAGGAGGCCGTTGCGGGCGAGCGCCTCGCGATACCCCTCGACGACCGCCGGGAAGTCGCGGATGTCGCCAGCGAATTCACGCTCGACCGCGTCGGGCGCCCGGAGGCCGAGGCGGGTGGCGGTGAGCGCTTCGAGGTACACCGCCATCGGATCGGCCATCGCTTGGCGTCGGGTCGAGACGAGCCCGTCGAGCAGGCGCCGGACCTGGGGTTCGTCGATCACCTGGGTGCCGGGCCCCGATCGGGGCCGCACGAACGGGGCCCGACCGGCGACGATCGCCAACGCCAACGAGTTGAGCGTGCGGATCTCGAGACCGGGCAGGTCCGTGGTGCGCTCCTGCATCTCGGCGCGGGCGCGGACGTTGAACGCGAGCAGGCAGATCGCCTTCGGGTCGATGCCCCGGTCGCGGATGAGGTGGCGGGCCCGCTCGGTGAGCACGGTGGTCTTGCCCGAACCGGCTGGCGCGATGATGCGAGCGCCCGCGCCACCGTGCTCGACCGCGGCGAGCTGGTCGGGGGCGAGGCGGGCCGAGGGGGCCTCGGCACCGAGGGGTCGCAGCGACCCGACCCGCAGATTCGCAAGGGGGACGACCGGCGTGCCGTCGGCGTCGACGGTCTCCCAATCGAGGGGGCCGCCGTCGCACCAGAGCGGACCGTCGGGGCCCGCGATGTCGCCGCGTCCGTCGGTGAGTGGCGTGGCGCCGGCCGCCACGGCGAGATCGACGGCGTGGATCGATGGCCGTTCGGGATCGCGGGCATCGACCGCGTGCGCGAGCACGAGGTGGCGCAGCGCCTCGCCCTCGAGGTCGGTGTCGGGGGCGAGGTGCCAGTAGTCGATCGTGAGGGCGGGATCCGCCGCGGGGAGATCACCCCGAAGCTCGATGACGATCGGCTGGCGGGCGAGCCGGTGGGTTCGCAGCTCGGCGACGGCGTCGGGATCGTCGCGCTCGATCACGACCCTTGGCGCGAGCGCCCAGGGCTCGGGCACCGCGTGGTCAGGCCCGATCACGAGGTTGCGGCCCAGCGCCGACGGCCCGGCCAGGCGGACCCAGTCGACGACGAGGGCGACACTCGGCACGGCCGGAGCCGGCGTGCCCCGACCGCGCGACCGTGAGGGCGCCGGCGCGGCGACGTCGTCGTAGATGTCGATCGGTGGTGCGTCGTCGTACGCATCTGGTGGCGCCGGCGTCGGGGCGGGGTCGGCGGGCGCGCCCGAGCACCCTCGGACCTCCGCCACCGTCGCGTGGCGGCCGCCGCAGTGGCCACAACTGATCACGGAGTCGAACCTACGGCACGGGGGTGACACTGCGGCGACGCGGGAGCTGCCATGCCACCGGAAGGGCGACCGTGGTGAGCACGATCAGCATCACCATCGTCGCCTGCAGCCCGTCGGCGGGGTTCGTCGCCCGCTCGATCAAGGTGATGGCGATCGCCGCGGTGAGGGCGTTGCCGATCTCCTGGCTGATTCGGCTCATGCCGGCGCCCATCCCGAGCCGGTCGGCGGGGACCTCGTCGACGGCGACCGCCTGGCAGGCCGCGTGGGCGAGCCCCACCCCGACCGCGTAGAGGGCGTT
>JBCBYI010000302.1:0-2924 GCA_039815945.1 Actinomycetota bacterium
CGCCATGTCGGCCTCCCTCGTGTCGACCACCCAGGGCAACGCTACCCGAGCAGCGCTGGGCGGTCAGGGCAGGAAGGCCTGCGGGTCCTTCGGTTCGCCGTTCACGCGGACCTCGAAGTGAAGATGCGGTCCGGTCGAGAAACCCGTGCTGCCGATCTCGCCGATGACCTCGCCCTGGTCGATCGGGTCGCCGACCGAGGCGTGGATCACCGACATGTGGGCATAGAGGGTCGTGACGGTGCCGTCGCCGTGCACCATCACCACGGTGTTGCCGTAGCCGCCCTTCCACCCGGCGAAGATGACCCGGCCCTCCTTCGAGGCCCAGATCGGGTTGCCGGTCGCCGCCCCGATGTCGACCCCCGTGTGCTGGCGGACGGTGCCGAAGATCGGGTGGACCCGCGGACCGAAGGCCGACCCGACCGAGCCCGCGGTGGGCATCACGAAGCCCTCCAGCGACGCCGACCCGACGTTGAGGCCGGTCACGGCCGCGGTGGCCTCCTGGATCAGCGAGGTGAACTCGTCGCTCGCCGCGTCGCGTTCGTCGGCGACCACGACCCACTCGTCGATGCGAGACTGCAGCTCGGCCTGGACCTCGAGCTGCACGGCGCGCCGGCTCTCGAGCTCCGCCAATGCGTCCTCGAACGCGGCCCGGAGTCGGTCGGCCTCGACGCGAGCTTCTTCCCCGAGCCGGACGTTCTCCTCCATCTCGGCCTGCACGGTGCGCAGGTCGTCGAGGAGGTCGCGCTCGCTGCCGGCGGCGAAGTCGAGCATGGCGAGGCGGATGGCCGTGCGGTTGGGGTCGCCCGATTCCAGCCAGGGGCCGATCGTGGTGTCGGTGCCGACGTAGGAGTCGACGGCGCGAACGGCGATCTCGTCGAGCATGATCGCCACCGCTGCCTCGGCGTCGAGGGCGAGCTGCTCGCGGTAGAGGACCTCGGATTCGGCGGCAGCCAGCGCCTGGCGGGCGCCGTCGACCCGTGCGGTCTGGGCGTCGACCAGCCCTTGAATCTCGGCGAGCGTGGCGGCGATGACGGCATCGTCGGCGCGGAGCAGGTCGATTTGCTCGAGGGCCTCCTGCTCGGCGGCCCGCGCCTGTTCGCGCTGGCGGCGCAGGTCGCTGATGTCTTGCGCCGACGCTGGGACCACGAGGGCGACGACAACGGTGAGGACGGCGACGGCGGCGAGACGGGATCGCAACGAGGGCAGGGTGAAACAGCGCATTGGAGAGAGGCCCGCCTGGTGAGGGTAGCCACGGGTTGTCCACAGGTGGTGGCACCCCGGCCCTGCGGTGGCGCACGCCCGGCGAGCTGTTTGACTGTCGCCGATGTCCTCGCTCCCCCGCGACCCGCGCTCGATCCATGTCGGCGTCTCGACCCCGTCGGCACCCGGGCCGGTCGCGGCACCCGACCCCGACCCTCGGGCCCGCCGGCGTCGGTGGCCCTGGTTGCTGCTCGCCCTGCTCGTCGTCGTCGGCGTGCCGAGCGTCGTGCTCGGGATCAGCTCGTGGGCCGCATGGCGAGACGTCGAACGCGTCGAACTCGCCGACGTGATGTGGGGCACCAGGACGGGCACGAACTACCTCGTGGTCGGCACCGACAGCCGCGAGGGCGTCGACGCCGACACCGAGAACGCCGGGGTGATCTTCGGTGACGAGGTCAGCGGCGAGCGCACCGACACGATCGCGATCCTGCGAGTCGACGGCGATGCCGTGTCGCTCCTCGCGATTCCCCGCGATCTCTACGTCCCGCTCTCGACCGGCTCGACCAACCGCATCAACGCGGCGTTCGCGTTCGGGGGGCCGGAGGCGCTGGTGAGCACCATCCAGGCGCAACTCGGCATCGGCATCGATCACTATCTCGAGATCGACCTGGCCGGCTTCCTCGGACTCGTCGACGCGCTCGGTGGCGTGACCATCGAGTTCGCCCACCCGGCCTTCGACGAGCGCTCGGGTCTCGCGGTCGACACGACGGGACCGGTCGAACTCGACGGCTCCCAGGCGCTCGCCTACGTGCGCTCGCGGCGCTACACCGAACGCATCGACGGACAGCTCGTCACCGACCCCACCAGCGACCTCGGTCGCGTGCAACGCCAACAACGCTTCCTGGCGGCGGTGATGGCCGAACTCGGGTCGACCCGCAATCCCTTCACCCTGATCGGCGCGATGGGCGCGGTCGGCGACCACGTGCGGGTCGACCGCGGCCTCGGGCTGGTCGACGCCGCGGGCCTAGGACTCACGTTGCGGGGAGCCGAGCCGGTCTCGTCAACGGTGCCGACCGATCGCTTCATCACTGCGTCTGGCGCCGACGTCCTCGTGTTGAACGCCGAGAGCGAGGCGGTGCTGGCCCCCTTCCGGGGCTGAGGGCTACCGTCGCCCGATGGGGACACGGACACCGAGCCGGCTCGACGACATCACGTCGGCCTGGCTCACCGACGCGCTGCACAGCGGCGGGGCGATCAGCGCCCACGCAGAGATCGGCGGCTTCGAACGCACCGACCTGGGTGAGGGCGAGGGCTTCGTCGGCGACATCGCCCGGCTCGAACTCCGCTACGCGTCCGGCAGCGGGCCCGCGAGCGTCATCGCCAAGGTGCCGACCGCCGTCGACCTCAACCGGGCCACCGGCAAGTCGCTCGGCGTGTACGAGCGCGAGGTCCGGGCCTACGACACGCTGCTTCGCGAGCTCGACGTCCCCCGGCCGGTCGCCCACGCCGCGATCTACGAGGCGACCGGCGACGAAGAGGCGTTTCTCGAGCGGATGATCAAGGCCGAGCGGCTTCCGCTGTTCTTGCTGCGGCCCCTCCTGCGCAGGGTGCAGACCGATGCCGACGTGCCGCCGTGCGTGCTGTTGTTGGAGGATCTCGACACCGTCGAGATGGGCGACCAGGTCGCAGGGTGTGATGCAGAGCGGGCCGCCGTGGCGCTCGGC
>JBCBYI010000303.1:0-2865 GCA_039815945.1 Actinomycetota bacterium
ATCAGCGACCGGTAACGCACCAGGACGACGACGTTGAACAGCGCGGTGAGGAGCTGGTACAGGCCGGCGATGGCGAACACGGTGATGATGTTCTCCGCAGCGCCGGTCGGGTAGTCGTCCAGGGGCATGCTCGCGATGCTCTGGGCTCCGCCGTCGGAGGTGAACATGTGGGTGAGGCTTCCGGAGAACGCTCGCACGGTGAACAGGGCGAACAGTCCGATGGCGATGCGGTGACCCGGGAAGGTGTTGTTTGCCTGGCGGGGAAGGATCGTGCGCAGCATTGGTGATCACTCGCTTTCGTCGAGGAGGTCGGCCAGCGGTTGGTGGGTGACGGAGACGAGGGCGCCGTCGATGTCGGCGGTGCCGATACGGACTTCGGCGAAGGTGTCGACGTGGCCGTTGATCGTCGCGGCGACCTCGAAGGCGGCCCGCTCGCCCGGGATTGTCGCCCCGGCGTCGGCTGGGCCGATCAGGTGCAGCACCATCTCGCCCGAGGTCACGTCGCCGAGGCTGATCAGGTCGGTGGCGAGCACGATGGTCTCGGCGACGCCGGCCTGTTTGTGGATGCTCATCTCCTGGAACTGGGGGTCGTCGATCATGGCCTGGAAGGCGGCCCGGCTCGGGTAGCGGACGATGGCCACGGTGTCGAAGCTCTCGGTGGCCGGAACCGAGGCGCTGTAGACGATCTCCGCGCCCGTTGTTGGGAGCATGGTGGTCGACATGAACTCGCCGTAGATGGCATCGGCCTCGCGGCCGGTGAGATCGGTGTCCCTGCCATCGGGGTACTCGGCCGTGTCTCGGAAGCGGATCAGGTTGACCATGTGGAAGGCGTCGTCGTTCTCCGGGGCCGCCGCCAAGAAGGCGGTCAGCTCGCCGGTGTTGGCATCGCCGGCCTCGGCTCCGAGCGCCTCCTCTTCGCCCGCGTCGGCTGCGGGCTGCGTCGGGGGCCCGGCAGACGGGATCTGGGAGATGTCCGGGTCGGTCATCCTCGAGGAGTGGTTCTCGAGCGCGGCGTACCGGTGGTAGCGGCCGTCCTGGCGGGTGCTGTCGTCGAGCAGCGCCTCGAAGCCCGCTGTGCTGGACATGTGGATCATCTGGATCTGGTCCCAGCTGCGGTCATCGCCGGTGAGCACGCCCTGCACGTCGAGGATCGCGGTGGGGTGGTGGCCGAGCTCGACGGAGGCGCCGCTGCCGCTGGCCTGGTACTGCTGCCACGCCTCTTCACCGCTTCGCTCGGGCTCGTCGGCGTCGGGTTCGTACTGGGCGATGTCGTGGAAGTCCATGAGGTGGATCATGTCGAAGGCCGGGTCCTCGGCCGTCGGCGGGAACGCTGCGTCGGCTTGGTCGGGATCGGACGGTGCCGGGATGGGGAGGAGGTCGGCGACGACGGTGATGGACTCCTCGACCCCTGCGGTCTCGTGGATCACGTCGGCCTGATAGTCGGGGTGGGTAGCCACGGCGAGGTAGGCCGTCGGGCAGGGGTACTCGGCGATGGTGATCGACTCCCAGACGGTGTCGTCGCCGTCGATCTGGTTGTGCGGCTCTGCCTCGTACACGCTTCGGGCACCGACGGCGGTCATGAGCTCGGTGGGGTCGTGCAACTCGGCGGCCTCGCGGCCGGTGAGGTCGCTGTCGCGGCCGTCGGTGTAGTCGGCGACATCGCGGTACGTCGAGACGGTGACGAGATAGATCGGGCCGTCCGTCGGTGCCGCAGCCATCCGCTCGATCTGGTCGGCGTCGAACTCTGCGGAGCTGAGGGCTGCGTCGGTGTCGGGTGACTCGAGCAGGGTCGCCATGGTGTCCGGGTCGTCGCACAACGCATCGGAGAGGGGGAGTGGTGCGGTGGGTGCGGGTGGTTCCGTTGTCGGTTGGGTTGTGGTGTCCGGGGCGTCGGTGGTCGACGGCGACGAGTCCGTTTCGACAACGTCGCTGGCAGCTGGGGAGTCGCCGTCGGAGTCGTTGCCGCAGGCCGCGGCGACCACGGCGAGGGCGATGAGGATGGAGAGAAATCGGGACATGGCAGTGGTACTCCGGGGCGGGAGGTCGGATGGGGAGGCCGGGCGGCCGAGGAGAGGAAGAACCGGCCGCATCACAGCCCGCTCACCGGACCCTGGTACGAGTCCTGGTTGTCGGTTCGGATGACCAGGGTCGGCACGGGGAGCGTCGTGGTGTAGCCGTCGGGCAGGTCGATCTCGACGATCTCCCAGCCGGTCGGCAGCGTCGCCTCGTCGGTCGTTCGCCCGGCGTCGCGTCCGATCCGCACGTAGGTCTCGCCGTCGGGCGAGACCAGCGCGATCACGGTGCTGCCGGGCTCGTAGCTGACCTGATGGACCTTGTCGACGAGCGAGCCCGCCAGCAGACCCTCGTCGTCGACCGGCACGCCGACCTCGACGACGGTCGCCGAGTGGAACCAGCGGAACCCGAAGTGTTCCTCGTACACGATCTCGTCGGCACCGGGCGAGGCGGCGAATTCGCCGCCGTCGACGGAGGACTCCCGGGGCTGGTTCTTGAACCAGTTGTCGGGGAGATCGATGGCCTCGAACTCCTCGAGGGTCATGGGGTCGGCGGAGATCCAGGCGCGAAGCGTGCCGTCGTCCATGCGTTCGAGGAGCTCGTAGCCGACGCGCTCGTCGCCGGCTGCGGTCTCGTCGCCGGATGCGTCGAGGGTGGCGTACCAGTCGACGAGACGGGTGGCGATCTCGGTGCCCTGGTCGTCTTGGAAGAAGTGGCTGGCCTCGGCGAGGCGGTCGTGGGGCTGGCCGGCGGCGCCGGGGATCGAGTCGATGAGGTTCTGCTGGGTGGCGCACTGGCCGAGGTTGCCGGGGTCGTTGGCGGCCCAGAGGGTGAGGACGGGCTTGTCGAAGG
>JBCBYI010000304.1:0-2837 GCA_039815945.1 Actinomycetota bacterium
GACCGGAACGGTCAGTCGAGGTCGGAGCCGGTCTCGGCGGCGAGATCGTCACGCCCGATCGGAACCGGCTCGGTGCGGTGAACCGCACGGAACAACAGGTGCACGGCGACCGGCAGGGTCAGCACGAGCGCGGTGGCGATCACGAGGAACTCGGCCCGGCCGGCCCACCCGGTCTCGATCGATGCGCCGATCGCAACGAGCAGGAACGCGATCGGACTCGCCTTGCCGGCGGCATGGAAGCGGGCGTACGGCGTCTGGAACCGGAGCATGCCGAGGCCCGAGAGCAGCGACACGAAGCTGCCGAGCAGGACGAAGGCGGCGGCGATCGGGCTCACGGCGCACTCCCCTCGTGCTCGATGAATCGGCTCGCGGCGACCGTGGCCGTGAAGCCGACGATCGCCATCACCGCGAGCACCGGAACGAATCGAGTGGAGCCGGTGTCAGCAGCATCGACGGCCACCGCGCCCATGATCGACACGACCCCCACATCGAGGGCGGCGACGCGGTCGGCGAGCGTCGGACCGATCGCCGCACGGATCCCGGCGGCGACGAAGGTGAGGCCGAACGCGACGAGGGCGATGCTGGCGATCACGACGGCACCTCGGAGTTCTCGGGCATCGGCAACGCCTGGCACGCGAGTTCGGCAAGTTTCTGCACGTGTTCAGCGGTGGCGTCGGCCCGCTCGGCGTGGAGGATGTGGAGATAGATGCGGCTGGTGTCGGGGTCGACGTCGATCACCGCGGTGCCGGGGGTGACGGTGACGGCGACCGCGATCAACATCATGTGGGCCCGGGCATTGCCGGGGAGGTCGACACCGATGATCGCTTCCTCGGTGTAGTCGGTGGGGGTGATCACCTCGTAGGCGACGTTGAAGGTCGACATGACGAGGTCCTGGCCGACGATGGCGCCGAACGTGAGCAGCGGGCGGATGCGGACACGGCCGACACCCGGCGGGCCGATCGTGCGATGGCTCACGATGATCGCGATCACGAGACCCGAGGCGACGTTGGCGAACGACAGCTGGTTCCAGAGTGCACACCAGGCCGCGACGAGCCCGACGATGAGGATCACCCGGCGGATCGGGAAGTGACGGCGCAGCAGGCTCACGATCGGACCGCCTCGATGTAGGCCGTGGCGTCGAGGAGATCCGAGGCGGCTCGCTCGCTCATGTCCCAGAGCGGGCCGGAGAAGGCCGCGATCGCGAGGGTGCCGACGAGGGCGACCGCGGTGGCCCCGACCATCAGGGTGTGGCCGGAACGGCGGATTCGGATCGGGGTCGAGGTCTCGTCGTCGCCCGAACCCCAAAACACGCCGGCCCAGATCTTCACCATCGACAGGAGGGTGAGCACGCTGCCGGCGAGGGCGACGATCACGATCGGGACCGACACCTCCTCGATGCCGGCATCGACCAGGGCGAGCTTGGCGACGAAGCCGGAGAACGGCGGGATGCCGGCGAGGCTGAGGGCGGGAAGCGCGAACAAGACGGCGAGCAGCGGCTGCCGTTGCGCGAGGCCACCGATGCGATCGAGGGCCGAGGTGCCTTCACGCTCCTCGATGAGACCGCCGACGAGGAACAGCACCGTCTTCACCGGGATCTGGTGCACGAGGAAGATGATCGCACCCGCGATGCCGGCCAGGCTGAACAGCCCGAGCCCCATCAGCATGTAGCCGATCTGGCTGACGATGTGGAACGACAGGATGCGCTTGACGTCGTCTTGGGCGAGCGCGCCGGCCACACCGATCACCATGGTGAGCCCGGCGAGGGTGAGGATGACCGGCCCGAGATCGTCCATGCCGGTGAGCACGTGGAAGCGGATCAGGACGTAGACGCCGATCTTGGTGAGCAAACCGGCGAAGACCGCGGTGATGGTGGTGGGCGCCGTGGGGTAGCTGTCGGGCAGCCAGGAGAACAGCGGGAAGACGGCTGCCTTGGTGCCGAACACGACCAGGAACCACAGACCGATGCCCCACCGAAGGGGATCGTCGAGCTCTGGGATTCGCTCCGCGAGCAGAGCTAGATTCACCGTGCCCGTCGAGGCGTAGACGACGGCGAGCCCGACGAGGAAGAGCGTGGAGGCGAAGAGGTTCATCGCCACATAGGTCATGCCCGATCGGATCTGCCCTCGCCGCCCCTGGTGGGTGAGGAGCACATAGCTCGACACGAGGATCAGCTCGAAGGCGACGAACAGGGTGAAGAGGTCGCCGGTGAGCAGGGCGAGGGCGACACCCGAGGTGAGCACCAGCAGCAACGGCCCCGACAGTTGCGGGTCGGCACCCCAGGCGGTGCGGCGCTGGCCGACCGCGAAGACCTGCACGACAAGGATCGTCGCCATCGCGACCAGCAGGACGAGGGCGGCCATGAGATCGACGACGAGGACGATGCCGAGTTCGGGATCCCAGTCGCCGACCCGCAGCACCAGCGTGCCGTCGGCTTCGACGTGGGCGAGCAGGATGCCGGCGATCGTCGTGGCCCCCGCGAGCACCATGACGGTGATGGAGTCGCGGATCCACTGCCGCTCGCCGGCGACGAAGCCGATCGCGGCGCCGAGGAAGGGAACGACGACGAGAAGTCCGACGAGCGAAGTCATGACGTGCCCTCCTCACCGGTGGCGTCGTCGGCCTCGGACGGGGCATCGAGCTCGGTCTCGATCGCGATGCGGCGATCCTCGAGATCGTCCTCGACGAGGTCGTCGCCGGTGAGCTGCGCCTGACGCCGGGCGAGGGCGAGCAGGAAGAGCGTCAGGCCGAAGGAGATGACGATCGCTGTGAGCGCGAAGGCCTGCGGCAGCGGGTCGGAGAGTTCGGCCGCGGCGGCGTCACCTGCGATCGGTGCTTCG
>JBCBYI010000305.1:0-2777 GCA_039815945.1 Actinomycetota bacterium
AGATGGCCTGCGCGATGATCGGCGCGACCGACAAGACGGTGATCTTGTCGGCTTGCTTCTCGCTCGGAAGCGGCAGGGTGTCGGTGACGAGCACCGTCTCGACCGGCGCGTTCTTGATGCGATCGATGGCCGGACCGGAGAACACGCCGTGGGTGGCGGCGATGATGATGCGCTTGGCGTCGTACTCGTCGAGGAGTTCGGCCGCCGCGCAGATCGTGCCACCGGTGTCGATCATGTCGTCGATGAGCACACAGGTGCGGCCCTTGACGTCGCCGATGATCTCCTTGGCCTCGACCGCGTTCTTCTCCTCGGTCGACCGGCGCTTGTGCACATAGGCGAGGTCGGCGTCGAGCAAGTTGGTGTAGCGCTCGGCGACCTTCATGCGGCCCGCGTCGGGCGACACGATGGTCATGTCACCCTCGTTGAGGTCCGAGAGATAGTCGATCAGCACCGGCATGGCGGTGAGGTGGTCGACCGGGCCGTCGAAGAATCCCTGGATCTGGCCGCTGTGGAGATCGACGGAGATCAGTCGATCGGCCCCGGCGGTCTCGAACAGGTCGGCGATGAGGCGTGCGGTGATCGGCTCGCGGCCTGAGGCCTTGCGGTCTTGACGGCTGTAGCCGTAGAAGGGGGCGACGGCCGTGATCCGCTTGGCCGAGGCCCGCTTGGCGGCGTCGACCATGATCAGGTGTTCCATGATCGAATCGTTGATCGAGCGGCCGTCCCACTCGGTGTGGGTCTGGACGATGAAGACGTCCGAACCTCGGATCGACTCGCCGTACTTCACGTGGATCTCGCCGTTGGCGAACTCCGCGATGTTCGGTGTGCCCTGGCGAACCTCGAGCTCTCGGCAGATGTCGGCGGCGAGTTCGGAGGTGGCCCGACCCGCGACGACGTGCAGCTTCTTGTGATTCAGGAGTTGCATCCCCATGCCCCTGGTCGTTGCGTCCCGCACGCACCCTACCCCGCGCGTCCGGCCTGTGGCCCTGGGGAAATCGCGCAATTTGGCACAGGTTCCGCTGCGTCGAGGTCGCGGACGTCGGTGGGGGTTCTGCCGTATGGCAGCGAGTGAAACGGCTGGCCCGGCAGGACTCGAACCTGCAACATCCGGAGTCAAAGTCCGACGTTCTAACCAGTTGAACTACGGGCCACGGCGTGGCTCAACCTAGCGCCCTCGTTCAGCGACGCAGTCCCTGTCGTGGGGCGGAGGCGACCTCTCCCCCGGCTTCGTCGAGCACGACGAGCCGGTATCGGACGCGCCCTCGTTGATCCGGGCCGAACATCTCGACGAGTTCGCCGGTGAGCGGGCCGCCGATGACGACGGCGACCGGGCCGCCCTCGCCGATCGTCCGGACGATGGAGACGGTCCACCCGACGGGGGCGCCGGTGACGTTCCACTCGATGCGGGCGCCGTCGTCGTCGACCCGATCGACGGTGAAGCCGATGCCGACGGCGGGCCCGGGCTCGGCGTCGTCGTCTCGCCGGTCGTCCTCTCGATCGCGGTCGTCGCCGTCTCGTTGGGGCGACTCGGTGGTCGTGGTGGTCGTGGTGGATCGCTCGGCGACGGTCGTGGTGGTGTCGACGGGCTCGGCGCGGACGGGTGCGGCGGTGGTCGTGGTGGTTGTCTCCATCGACTCGACGGTGCTGGTCGGCGGTGGGTCGAGGTGGTCGGGTCGGGCGGGGGTCGTGGTCGTGGCGATCACGTCGCTGACGAGCGAACCGTCGACGACGGAGAAGCGGGCGGGTTCGTCGATCACGACGCCGTCGATCGAGACCATGCCGGCGGCGCCGATCTCGATGACCGCACCGTCGGGAAGCTCGAACCCGTCGGCCGGGTCGGTGACCACGTCGCCGCTCGGGAGCACGATCGTGACATTTTCGGCGTCGGTGATCACGAGCGCGGCCGACGGCGTCTCCGTGCGCAGGATGACGGCGGCCGAGATGGCGACGACGACCAAGACCGCGGCGGGCGCGAGTGCGATCGAGCGACGCCACCACGGCACCCAGGTCGTTCGCTGTTCGGCGTGGGCGACGCGCAGCGATGCCTCGATACGACCGGCGACGCGTTCGTCGAGCCGGCCGTCGGGGGCGACCTCGGCGTGGAGTGCCTCGAGCGGGTTGTCGTCGAGAGGGTCATCGGTGGTCACGAGTCATCTCCCGGGTCGAGGTCGGCGAGCACGGCGCGCAGCGCAGTCGTGGCTCGGTGAAGGACGACGGCGAAGCGTTTGCGGGGCATGTCCATCGCGGCAGCGGCCTGGGTCGCGTCGAGATCGGCGAGGTAGCGCAGCGAGAGCGCTTGCTGGTAGCGGGGATTGAGGGAGGCGAGGGCGGCACGCAGGCGCCGGGTCTCGTCGCCTCGCTCGATGGCGTCGGTGTCGTCGTGGGCGACGCGGTCGCCGGATCGGTCGGCCGCCCGTTGCGCTCGATCACCGCGTCGACGACCGGCTCGGCGCTGACGGTCGATGATCTCGTTGCCGGCGATGCGGTAGAGCCACGGCGCGATGCCGTCGGGGCCGGGCCGGAAGCGTCCGAGACCGGCGAGGGCCCGTTCGAAGGTGACGGAGGTGATGTCTTCGGCTTCGGCGTCGTCGCCGGTGCGACGGCGCGCGAACCGGTGGATCCCGTCGACGTGGCGCCGGTAGAGCTCGGCGAACGCGTCGGGATCCGTTCGAGCCCGTTCGATGAGTGCTCGTTCATCGTCGGGAGCGGCAGACGACCGGATCACCGCCTGCGATCGTGCCCCATCCGGGGAGCCCGATGCTGCCAGGGGCGATCCG
>JBCBYI010000306.1:0-2732 GCA_039815945.1 Actinomycetota bacterium
GCGTGGTTCTGTGAACGGCTTGTGAACTGAGACATATCCGGCCGCCTGCGCCGACTCAGCCACGGGCCTATGAGCCATACTGCTGTCAGAGAGGTTCAGGGTGAGGTCAGATGACTGACGGCGGACAGAAATTCCAGGCTGCGGTGCTCACCGTCATGCGGCCCATGTTCCGTTCGCTGTGGTCGATCCGGGTCACCGGCACGGAGAACATCCCCACCTCGGGCGGAGCGATCCTCACCCCCAATCACACCTCGGTGATCGACAGTTTCTTCCTGCCGGCGGTCGCCCCTCGGCCGGTCAGCTTCGTCGGTAAGGCCGAATACCTCGACGATTGGAAGACCCGCAAGCTCTTCCCGGCCCTCGGCATGATCCCGATCGATCGCAGCGGCGGCGACGCCAGCCAGCGAGCGCTCGACACGGCCGCCCGCGTGCTCGAGGGCGGCAACCTGTTCGGCATCTACCCCGAGGGCACCCGCTCGCGAACCGGCTACCTCCACAAGGGGCACACCGGCGCCGCCCGCCTCTCGGTGCGCACCGGCTGCCCGATCGTCCCTGTCGGCATCAAGGGCTCCCGTTCGATCCAGCCACCCGACCGGCCGATGCCCAACGTGTTCCGGCCCGTCGAGATCCACTTCGGCAAGCCGATCCACCCTGCGACCTCGGATTCGGTGAGCGATCAGCGCCTTCGGCTGCGACAGATCACCGACGAAGTGATGTTCGAGATCCGCGATCTCACCGGGCAGGACTACGTGAACGAGTACGCCGGCAAGGCGCTGCCGGCCGCCACACAGACCCTCCACGAGACCGTGTCGCCGGAGATGCCCGAGCGGCGTTCCTCCGCCGACGTGCTCAAGCCGATCCCGGCCTGACGCAACCCGGTTTCCGCATCGAAAGTCACCCCTCGGGGGTGGGGCGCGCCGGTAGCCTGAGCGTCCTATGAGTGACGTGATCTCCGTACAGCTGCCCGATGGTTCTTCCCGTGAAGTCCCGGCCGGCACGACGACGTACGATCTCGCGCTCTCGATCGGTCCTCGCCTCGCGAAGGAGGCCGTGATCGGTGTCGTCGACGGCGTCGACGTCGACCTCAACGTGCCGCTCGTCGACGGTGCGGCCGTCGAGATCGTCACCGGCGACAGCGAGCGGGGCCTGCACACCATCCGGCACTCGACCGCGCATGTGATGGCCCAGGCGATCCTCGATCTCTACCCCGGCACCCAGCTGGCGATCGGCCCGCCGATCGACTTCGGCTTCTACTACGACGTCGAACTCCCCGACGGCCAGACCCTCTCCGACGACGACCTCGAGCAGATCGAGGCCCGAATGCAGGAGATCGTGAAGGCCGACCAGGCGTTCGAACGGCACGAGCTGTCGGCCGCCGAGGCCGTCGAGTTCTTCGCCGAGGAGCCCTACAAGGCCGAGATCATCGAGCGGGTCACCTCCGGCGGTGCCAGCGGGGAGGACGCGGGCGAGGTCGGCGGCGGCGACTCGATCAGCTACTACTCCAACAGCGCCCCGGGTGAAGACGCGGCGTTCCGCGACATGTGCACCGGTCCGCACGTGCCCTCGACCGGTCGCCTCGGCGCGTTCAAGCTCCAGTCGGTTGCCGGTGCCTACTGGCGTGGCGACGTCACCCGCCCGATGCTGCAACGCATCTACGGCACCGCGTGGGCCGACAAGAAGGCGCTGAAGACCCACCTCCAGATGCTCGCCGAAGCCGAGAAGCGCGATCACCGTCGCCTCGCCGCGGAGCTCGACCTGGTGTCGTGGCCCGACGAGCTCGGTCCCGGTCTGGCGGTGTGGCACCCCAAGGGCGCGCTCATCCGCAAGATCATGGAGGACTACTCGCGCGACCGTCACGAGCACGGTGGCTACGAGTTCGTGTTCTCCCCCCATATCGCGAAGTCGGTGCTGTGGGAGACCTCTGGCCACCTCGACTTCTACGCCGACGGCATGTACCCGCCCATGGAGATGGACGGTGCGACGTACTACCCGAAGCCGATGAACTGTCCGTTCCACGTGATGATCTACAAGGCGAACCAGCGCAGTTACCGCGAGCTGCCGGTGCGCCTCTTCGAGCTGGGCGCCGTCTATCGCTACGAGCTGTCCGGCGCCGTGCACGGCCTCATGCGCAGCCGTGGATTCACCCAGGACGACAGCCACATCTTCACCACCCGTGAGGACATCCAGACCGAGCTGATGTCGTTGCTCGACTTCGTGCTGTCGGTGCTGCGGGCCTTCGGCTTCGAGGATTTCCAGGCGAAGCTCTCCACCCGCCCGCTCGAGAAGTCGGTCGGCGAGGACGAGCTGTGGGACGAGGCCACCGAGGGGCTCCGCGCTGCGCTCGATCGCAGCGGTCTCGACTACATCACCGACGAGGGTGGCGGCGCCTTCTACGGCCCCAAGATCGACGTCGACGTCAAGGACGCCATCGGGAGGGCTTGGCAGCTGTCGACCATCCAGCTCGACTTCAACCTGCCCGAACGCTTCGATCTCGAGTACGTCGCCAGCGACGGCGAACGCAAGCGGCCGGTGATGATCCACCGTGCGCTCATGGGTTCGGTCGAGCGCTTCTTCGGCGTGCTGATCGAGCACTACGCCGGCGCCTTCCCCGCGTGGCTGGCCCCGACCCAGGTCCGGATCCTCCCGGTCGCCGAGGTCCACGCCGACTACGCCCACGACGTCGCCGCACGCCTGCGCACCTCGGGCTTCCGGGTCGATGTGGTCGGCGCAGT
>JBCBYI010000307.1:0-2721 GCA_039815945.1 Actinomycetota bacterium
CCTCCAGCGGGACGTCGGGGGATGCCGAGAGTGTCACGCCGAGATGTTCGGAAACCGTGATGAACCGGCGAGGGTCCGGCGTCAGCTCTCCTCGGCGGGGAAGATGCAGCCCAGATTCATGATGCCGTTGGGGTCGAACTCGTTCTTGAGTCCTTCCATCAGGCGGTAGGCGGTGCCGTGCTCCTCGGCGGTCCAGGGGGCGCGGTACTTGCCGATGCCGTGGTGGTGACACATCGAGCCGCCGGCCTTCAGCGCCTCCTCGACGAAGATTGCGTTGAGGGGGATGTGGTACTTCTCCCGCTCCTCTTCGATCGTGCAGTCGACGACGTTGTAGTCGTACACGAAGTACATGTTCGTGCCGGTCTGGTAGCTGTGCGACGAGTGGCCGCCGAGCATCGTGATGTCGGCGACGTGGGGAAACTCCTCACGCACGCGACGGATGCCGTTCTCGTAGATCTCGTTGATGACCGACCAGTTGCCCGAGACCTCGGTGGTGTAGCCCATCCGCATGTTCTCCCGGATGAACTCACGTTCCTCGATGAGCTTCTCGGGACCCCAGTTCAGGTGGGCGAACCAGTCACGGATGATCTGGGTGTCGACCCGGGTGACCTCGGGGCGGGCGTCGACGATCTCGGCGATGCCGTCGGCCGTCGCCTGTGACACCCCGGCCGGGCCTTCGGTCGTGAAGATCAGCACACACTGATCGGGGGCGAAGGAGTCGAACCCGTGTTGGGCGCCATCCTCGGCGTCGTAGAGGCGAGCAACCGACGGCTTGTAGCCGGCGGCCATGACGTCGCGAAGCATCTCGAAGCCGGGCTTCATGTTGTCGAGACGCCACCCGAGGAAGTGGTTGTGATCCGGGTAGAAGGCGAAGAGCTTGACCGTCACCTCGGTGATGTAGGCCAGCGCGCCCTCGTTGCCGATCAGGATGTGGCGGATGTCGGGGCCACCGGCGCGACGGGGCACGTCCTTGATGCGGACGACCTCGCCCGAGGGCAGCACCGCCTCGAGGCCCATGACCATGTCCTCGATGCCGCCGTACAACGTCGAGAACTGACCGATCGAACGGGTGGCGACGAGGCCGCCGTACATGGCGATCGGCTTCGATTGCGGCGAGTGGCCGGTGGTGAGACCCATCGGGCGGAGCTGATCCTCGAGGTCCTGCAGCTTCACGCCGCACTGCACGGTGGCCTGCATGTCGAACTCGTCGATCGACACGATCTGGTCCATGGCCTTGCCGTCGATCACGATCGAGTTCTCGGCGATCGTTTCGAGACCGCCCTCGGTCGCGGTGCCGCCGGTCTTGGGCACCACGTTGATCCGGTGCTCGTTGCAGAAGGCGAGCGTCTTCGAGACGTCGTCGGTGTTGGCGACGCGCACGACGGCGGCCGGCGTCGGCAGGTTGTAGATGCCGAAGATGTCCTCGAGCTTGCGGTAGCGGTCGAGGCTGTTCTCCTTGAGCGTCTGCTCGTCGGTGTCGACCTTCTCGGCGCCGAGCAGGCCGGTCAGGCCCTCGACGATCGCTTCACGGGTAATGGTGGGCACTGGTTCAGCCACAGCTGACTCCTGATTAGGGGAAGAGAGGGAGTTGGAGACACTTCGTACCTGGCACGAAGTGTCTCCAGGTTGCTAGCGGACGAGGTAGCCGCCGTCGACGGCGAGGACGTGGCCGTTGACATAGTTCGAGGCGGGGCTGGCGAGGAACACGCAGGCGCCCATGAGGTCCTGGACCTGGCCCCACTCGCCGGCGGGGATGTGATCGAGCACGGCCTTGTTGTACTCGGGGTCCGTGCGGGTCTCGGTGGTGAGTTCGGTCGCGAAGTAGCCGGGTGCGATGCCGTTGACCTGGGCGCCGAACGGACCGAGCTCGTCGGCGTAGGCCTTGGTGAGCCCGGCGATGCCGTGCTTGGTGGCCGCATACGCCGGTGATCGCTGCCCGCCGAGGAAGGAGAACATCGAGCAGACGTTGATGATCTTGCCGCTGCCCTGCTCGACGAAGATCGACGACACGGCGTGGCTCATCTCGAACGCCGCCGTGAGGTTCACCGCCACCATCGGATCCCACTTCGTGCGGTCGAACTCGCGGACGTCGTCGACGTTGATGCCGATACCGGCGTTGTTGACGACGATGTCGATCCCGCCGAGCGTGTCGACGCAACCCTGCACGACCTCGGCCGGCGCGCCGGCGACGGTGAGGTCGGCATGGATGATCTCACAGCGACGACCCTCGGCCTCGATCATCTCGTTGGTGGTGCCGTCGTCGTCGGCGACCGTCGGGATGTAGAGATCAGCCCCGGCCTTCGCCATCGCCACGGCGTACGCCTGGCCGAGGCCCCGGTTGCCACCGGTGACGACGGCCGTCTTGCCGGCGAGCGAGAACAAATCCAGCGAGAAGTCGCGGATGTGGCGTTCGGTCACCGTCGCTGCTCCATCGTCCGGGGCGGTGCGCAGCGCGAAGCCTATGCGAGTGCGTTCGAGTGCGGCGCGTTCTCCGAGAGATTCCCGGACGATGGGACCGTCTCGCGGACGGCCCGCAGCCAAGCTGAACGCTGCGCCGATCGAGCCGCCTACGGGTTGAGGAACTCGGCGCGGGTGTGGATGTTGTCGCGGAAGCAACCACCCAGGGCCGTGGTGCTGGTCTGGGAGTTGGCGTCCATGACGCCGCGCGACTTCACGCAGTAGTGCGTCGCATCGATACTGACGGCCACGTCGTCGGTGCCG
>JBCBYI010000308.1:0-2647 GCA_039815945.1 Actinomycetota bacterium
CCGGTCACCGATCTGGCCGGGGACGATCGTCTCCGGGCCCCACGACTCGATCTGGTCGAGGGCGATGAGCAGATCGGGGATGGTGCCCGCCCACAGGATCGGGTGGCCTTCGACGAAGAGGATGTCGCCGGTGAAGACCGTCGAACGATCCGCGACGTGGATCAACACGTCACCGCCGGTGTGGGCCGGACCGACCTCGACCAGATCGACCACGGTGTCGCCGACGGTGCGGATGGTGGCACCGGTGAAGGTCGCAGTGGGGTCGGGGCGGTCGACGCCACCGAAGTCGAAGCGGCCGAAGCAGTGCTGGAAGAACTCGCCGATGATCCCCATGTCGGGAGCGGCCGCGAGCAGGCCGACCATCATCGCCGGGTTCTCACGGGTCATCTCCTCGGCGGCGACGACCGAGGTCAGGATTTCGGCGCCGTGCAGGAGTTCGTTGCCGTTGCAGTGATCGCCGTTGCTGTGGGTGTTGACCAGGGTGGTGATCTCGACGCCCGGCAATGCGGCGGCGAACCCGTCGAGCATGGCCTGGGTGAGGGGCACGTCGTAGAGGGTGTCGACGAGCAACGCCTGGTCGCCGTCGACGATCAGGCCGGCGTTGGACCACCCCCAACCACCATCGGGCTGCAGCCACGCATAGCTGCCCTGCCCCACGTCGCAGAGGCCGGCGTCGTACGGATGCGTCCCGAGTCCCATGACGTGACCGTAGTCTGCGCCCGTGGACACACGATCGGCTGACGGCTTTGCGCCCCAGACCCTCATCGCGCCGGCCAAGCTCACGCTGTCGCTGCGGATGACGGGCTTGCGCGACGACGGGTACCACCTGATCGACGCGGAGATGGTGTCGCTCGACTTTCATGATCGGCTCGAGATCGAGTCCGGTGATTCGCTCACGGTCGTCGGCCCGCAGGGCACCGAGACCGTCGGCCCCGACGAGGACAACCTCGTGCGGCGGGCGCTCACCCTCGCCGGGCGCACGGCCGCGGTCACCCTCCACAAGCAGATCCCGGCCGGGGCCGGGCTCGGTGGGGGATCGTCCGACGCCGCCGCCATCTTGCGCTGGGCCGGCTTCGAGGATCTCGAAGCTGCGGCCGCGCTCGGTGCCGACATCGCGTTCTGCCTCGTCGGCGGTCGGGCGCGCGTCACCGGGATCGGCGAGATCGTCGACCCGTTGCCGTACGAACCGCGCACGCTGACGCTCGTGACGCCGCCGGTGTTTTGTTCGACGCCTGCGGTCTACCGGGCGTGGGACGACATGGGCGGCCCGACGGGCGACAACGGCAACGACCTCGAACCGGCGGCCCTCGTCGTGGCGCCCGAACTCGCCCGCTGGCGCTACGAATTCGCCGACCTGACCGGCCGGCGACCTCGACTCGCTGGATCTGGCAGCACCTGGTTCGTCGAGGGAGAGTTCCCCGACGCAGGACGCGTGGTCACGACGGTGCCGGCGTCCTGAACGGAAATGCAGGGCGCGAACGCCCCAGTATCACTTCCGCTGGTGGCGCGTCCTTCGCAGCATCTTCTTGTGCTTCTTCTTGCGCATGCGCTTGCGGCGCTTCTTGATGAGTGAACCCACGGCAGGCGACGCTATCGGGTTGACAGCGGTGCGCCACGCGAAGAGATCACGCTCGTGGGTGTAATCGACGTCGGGACTCGTCGTTGAACGGGGTGCGGGACGACGACGCCCTCCGAAAGGACCCCCCGATGACCCAGCCCCGACCCAGCCACCGACTCCTGGCCCTGGTGGCCTTCGTGCTCGTATCCCTGCTTGGCGTGCCCGCCGCAGCGGGTGAGACGTCGTTCGATGCGGCCGACAAGACCGACGCCGACATCGCACGATTCGGCTTCGCCGTCGACACCAGCGACCTCGCTGCCATCAAGCTCCACTGCCGCGGCTCGATCGCCGACACGCCGGTGATCGGCTGTTCGTGGCGAGCCCCCGACGACGCTGCGATCGTCGGGTTCCAGCTCTGGAACCTGCAGACCGCCCCCACCGAAGGGGTTCGCAACCTCGTCGCCGAACTCGGGCTCGACGCGAACTCGTACCGCGACGGCGCCGTGGAGGCCCCGGCGAGCTACCTCTACGTCGTGCTCGGCATCGATGCCGATGGTGAGGTCGTCGCCCGGAGTCGGGCCGACCGGGTTCGTCTCGGCGATCCGGCGATCGAGCGCCTTCGCCTCACCTGTGACGGCGTCGAGCGCGACACACCGGCCGTCGCCTGTCACTGGACCGCCCCCGACGACGCCGCCGTCGCTTCGTACGTGCTCCACCGCAACAGCAAGGGCCAGGAGCGCACGGCGATCGCCACGCTCGGCGCCGACAGCACCGGCTTCACCGACACCACCGTCGAGTGCGGGGTCCGCTACGGCTACCGGATCTTCGGACTCGACGCCGACGGGCAGGTCGTGGCGATGTCACGCCGCGACGCCGCCGGCTGCGGCGACCGCGACCATGCACGGGTCACGGGCCGCAGCGAGGTCGACGCCGAGCGAACCCGAGGCGACGGCCACGACCCGAAGCGCGACACCGATGCAGCGGTCGGGTCCGACACCGGCGCCGATGCCGGCGACACCGTCGTCGCTGCGGTGACCGAGACCACCGACCGGGCCCGCTCGGCCGATCACGATCGCCGCGACGCCGACG
>JBCBYI010000309.1:0-2619 GCA_039815945.1 Actinomycetota bacterium
CGCCAACGGACATCGAGGCCTTCGTCGTCGATCATGCGCAGGGCCTCTCGCAGGGCGTGAGGTGGCTGACCGGCGGGGTGCCGGAGAACTGCTGGTAGATCTTCTCGCCGTCGAGGCGGGCGTGCCAGTCGAAGTAGCCGTCGCGCAGGTCGGCGTCCCGGCCTCGTTCGATCGCCCGGTCGTTGGCCCAGACGACACCGAGGCCGGGTGGAGTCATCAGCCCCTTCTGGGACGCAGCGATGGTGATGTCGACGCCCCATGCGTCCATGTGGAACTCGTCGCAGGCCATCGACGCGATGCAGTCGACGACGAAGAGGGCGGACGAACCGGAGTCGGCGATCGCCCGGCCGATCGCCTCGATGTCGTTGCGGACCGAGATCGCCGTGTCGACGTGGACCGCGAGCACGGCGGCGAACTCGTCGACGGGACCGGCGGCGAGGCGGCTCGCCACTGCAGCAACGTCGACCGCCGATCGCGGGGCCGACGCCGGAAGGGTCTCCACCTCGACCCCCGACCGCTGGAGGAAATCCCCCCACACGGCCGGGAAGCGACCCGATTCGAGCATGAGGACCTTGTCGCCCCGGCTCAGGGTGTTGGCGGCCGCCATCTGCCAACCCGAATGGCCGTTGCCGATGGTGAGGAAGGCCCGCCCGTCGGTGTCGGCGACGGCCGGGAGACGAGCGAACACCTCGTCGGCGACGTCGAGGAGTTCGCCGTCGTAGATGTTGGGCATCGGCAGCCGGAAGGCGGCGAGGACCCGCTCGGGCATCACCGAGGGCCCGGGGATCGCCACCATGGGGGTTCCGTGGCGCAGCGTCATCGTCGGGACCATACTGCCGGG
Organism: Actinomycetota bacterium; assembly: GCA_039815945.1. Lineage (GTDB taxonomy): Bacteria > Actinomycetota > Acidimicrobiia > Acidimicrobiales > Aldehydirespiratoraceae > UBA11606. The sequence goes on from JBCBYI010000309.1 coordinate 842, forward strand.
CGCGTCGAACCGCCCGGCCGGGCCGGGCGGTCGCGCAGGGGATTCGAACGGGCCGGGCTCAGGCGGCCTGGCGGGCTTCGGCGGTGGCGATGACGAACGCAGCGAACGCCGGGCACTCGTCGAGCACCGTGACGAACTCACGGCGGTTGAAGGCCAACACGTCGGCATCGCTCAGCGCCGAGACCGTCGCCGTGCGACGGGTGTTCTCGAGCAGTGCGATCTCGCCGACGATGTCGCCGGCGCCGAGGGTGGCGAGCTCGTCACCGTCTCGGCTCACGACCAGCGAGCCGTCGAGGACGACGAGGAACTCACGACCGAAGCTGGCTTCGTCCATGATCGTCGTACCGCCGGGCACGGTGACGCGGGTGCCGAGCCGCAGCACGCTCTCGAGCTCGGCCGTGGGAACGGCCGAGGCGAGGGCGGTGTCGAGCAAGGTGGTGGGGATGTCGATTCGACGACGGAGCAACATGGGGGATACCTCCGGTTCGCGCTCCGCACGGATGTTGCGGGCGCACATTCAGACTACGGACCGGGTCGAATCCATGGACGCCGATGCGACAACCGTCACGTCGATCCTTGACGAAGCGGTCAGTGCTCGGAAACACTTCGACCATGCACGACTTGAACGATCGTTCAAATCAGGCGAGTGCGCCGTCGAACGCCGAACTGACGGCGATCGGTGCCGGTCACCATCGCGACCCGGCGGCGTCGATGTCACTGCACGCCGATGCCTACACGTCGCCGATGTGGTTCGCCCACGAGCAGCAGACGATCTTCGCTCGCACCTGGCAGTGGATCGGCCACGTCGAGAAGCTGCGCGAGCCCGGGAGCTATGTCACCGCCGACGTCGCCGGCATGCCGATCGCCGTCGTACGGACCCGTGACCACGCGCTGAAGGCGTACTACAACGTCTGCAAACATCGAGCCCACGAACTCGTCGCCGGTGAGGGAACCACCCGCACTATCGTGTGTCCGTACCACGCGTGGACCTACGACCTCGACGGTCGCCTCACCGGTGCCCGCCGCACCAACGATCTCGTCGATTTCGAACCGGCGGAGATCTGTCTCGACGAGGTGCAGGTAACCGACTTCGGTGGCTTCGTCTACGTGAACCTCGATCCCGAGGCCGCCCCGCTCGCCGAACAGGCCGGCGATCTCGGCGCCGAGATCGCCGAGTGGGCGCCCGACGTTGAGCACCTCACCTTCGCCCACCGGCTCACCTACGAGATCGAGTCGAATTGGAAGAACGTCGTCGACAACTTCCTCGAGTGCTACCACTGCCACGTCGCCCACAAGGACTTCGTCTCGCTGGTCGACATGGACACCTACCGGGTCACCACCCACGGGATCTACAGCTCCCACATGGCCGAGGCGGGCAAGGACTCGAACTCCGCCTACGACGTGAGCGACGCGACCGTCACCGACCACGCCGTCTGGTGGCTGTGGCCCAACACCTGCCTGATGCGCTACCCGGGCCGCGGCAACTTCATCGTGATGCACATCATCCCGATCGGCCCGGAGACCACCCTCGAGACCTACGACTTCTTCCTCGAGACCGCCGAACCGAACGACGCCGAACTCGACTCCATCCGCTACATCGACGAGGTGCTGCAACCCGAGGACATCGGGCTCGTCGAGAGCGTCCAGCGCGGCATGCGCACCCCGGCGTTCAAGCAGGGCCGCATCGTGCACGACCCCGCCGGTTCGGGTCTCTCCGAGCATGCCGTGCATCACTTCCACGGTCGAGGTGGGTGTCCGGCTACGAGGTTTCCGGCGAC
>JBCBYI010000030.1:0-24536 GCA_039815945.1 Actinomycetota bacterium
GCGTCGCGGTTCCACCGGATCGTCGGCGGGAGTTCCATCTGAACGCCGGCGTTGACCGGCAGGTTGACGGGGTTGCGGGCGTGCTGGCCCCGCAGCCCGTCGGGGATCTCGTCGACCACGTCGAGCACCCCGAAGCGATCGTCGAGCTCGGTGCGCAGATGGCCGGCCAGATGGGTGGCGAGCTCCCGGTTGCGGCCACCGAGGAGGACATCCCAGAAGTGGTCGTCGCGCCCGTAGCCGTGCACTGCGATGACGGTGTCGACGTGACCGACGAAGGAGGCGAGCGCCTCGCTCTCGGCCGGGTCGAACTTCGTGCTCGGGATGTGCTGGCGGAACGGCGCCGCCTGGATCACGCCGTAGTACGACGAACCGGTGCGGGCCGCCACCTCAGCCGCGATGACGTCGGTGGTGCGTTCGAGGTTGCCGCCGTGGAACGCCATGAGGCCGAACGAGCTTCGCAGCTCGCATACCTCGGTGACTTCAGGACGCTCCAGCAGTGACCGCAGCACGTTCCGGAAGGTACTTGTTGGCCTTCCGGTATGCCCACAGGGCCACCACGGCGACGAAGAGGATCTCGAGCGGCACGCCCCCACGGAAAGGGTCGGTGAACCAGTTGGCGATGCGGAACGGCCAGTTGGCCACGAAACGCCAGATGGGGGCGACCAGGAAATCGAAGCTGTTGTAGGCCTCGAGGAAGACGAAGACGGCGACCCAGACACCGGCGAGCGACCACTGTCGAGTGCGGTCGCCAGGGTTGTCCTCGAACCAGGCCAGGAGGTAGAGCCCGGCGATCAGGAGGATGGTGAGCACGCCGATGCGTTCCGGCGTGGCGTCGACGATCCAGTTCGACACCGCCGCCTGGAAGGTCTCGAAGTGGTCGACGAGCAGGTTCGGAGCGCTCAGGTCGCTCTGGATCCGGAGCTCCCAGACGCCGTAGTCGATCAGGTAGATGCCGGCGATCACGAGCACCACGCCGGAGATCTTCCCCATGTAGGGGAGGATGCGGCGCATGTTCGTGGCGACGTTGTTCTTCGCTCGGGCCAGGCTGACGGTGAGGAAGAGGATGATGGCGCCCATGCCGAGGCTGTAGGCGAGGAAGCTGCCGACGCCCTGGACGAAGCCGTCGGTGGTGAACGTGTTGGACACCGCCGAGATGAACAGGCCGATGGTGCAGCTGAGCGAGACGACGGCGTACGACACGCCGAACAGGAACATCGAGCCGCTCTCGCGGCTGTCGGTTCCCTTGTTCATCTTGGGGATGCTCACCAGGATCTGACGGCCCATGAACATCGCGATCCCCATCGGGATCAACAGCACGCCGAGGGCGACGGTGACGTAGCCGATGTACTCGACCACCGAGCCCTGACTCAAGAACAGCGAGATCAAGATGCCGAGGCCGCCGAACACGGCGACGAAGCCCAGCGTCAGCATCGAGCCGACCCACAGGCCGCGGGTGATCGCCCGGACTCTGGTGGCCTGCTCGGCCTCGCCGGTGCCGATGAAGTAGCCGATGTAGGTCGGCAGCATGGCGAAGCCACACGGGTTGAACGCCGCCAACATGCCGACGCTGAACGGGAAGGCCAGGTCTTCGATGCTCATCTAGATGATTTCCTCGATCTTGGCGGTCAGGTCCTCGCCGGTGAGCACCCCTGACCAGGTCTCTCGCACCACGCCCGTCGCGTCGACGAACACGGTGGTCGGCATCGCAAACCCGCCGAACCGCTGGAACAATTCCGCGTTCGGGTCCCAACCCAGGTCGTAGGTGACTCCGGTCTGTTCGACGAGCGCCTCCGCGTCGCCGAGTCGGGCATCGGTGGAGATGCCGACGAAGGCGACATTGCCGCCGAACGCCTGGAACACCTCTTCGAACTCTGGCATCTCGGTGACACACGGCGGGCAGTTCCGGGCGAAGAAGTTCACGACAAGTGGTGCACCGGCGTAGGTGGTGAAGTTCGTCGTCGATCCGTCGAAGCCCATGAAGTCGACGTCGACCTCGGAGCCGACGGCGTCGTCGTTTTGCAGCTCATCGAGGGGGATCGGGTCGTTGGTGAGCCGGGCGACGTCGTCATCATCGCCGCCGCACGCGGCCAACAGCACGGGCAGGCCGGCGGCGCCGCGGCGACAGTGCCGCCGGGACGGGCGGGGGGAGGGGGAATCAGACACGATGGTTCTCCGCGAAAACGGTAGCGGGCGCCGTGCAGGGCGGGGGACGTCGAAGAAACCCGGCGACGACCTGTGCCCTTCCAACGACCGTTCACCCCCGAACGGTTCCCCAAAACCGAAGATGGAGACAGATCGTGTCAGGCACGATCTGTCTCCATCTCGGGGGGGGCGTGCCGGTCGTACGTCCCGGCATGCAGCCGGGGCTCGATGAACGTCACCCGGGCCGGAGGGGGACCGGGACGTACGACCGGGCGCCCTAGGCGGTCCGCTTCTGCGCGGCCTCCTGCAGGTGCACCGGGATCGGCACGACCGGCATCTGGTCCTCGGGCCGGGCGACCTTCGGGGGTCGGCCTCGACGCCGCTTCACCGTCAGCATCTTGCCGTTCATGAACAACTGCCCGCCCCAGACCCCGAACGGCTCACGCCGCTCGAGCGCACCCTCGAGGCACTCGGCCAGCACCGGGCAGTCGGCGCACACCCGCTTGGCGGCCGCGATCTCGCCGATGTCCTCGCTGAAGAAGAGATCCGCAGCGTTCGGCACGGCGCGGCACGCCGCAAAGTCCTCCCAGTTGAGGTCCCCGACGGAGATGGTGGATTGGATGTTGGTGTCGACGAGGGTCCGCATGACCTCGTCTCCTCTCTTGGCGTTGATTGATGTGTGATGTGGTGGTGGGTGGGACAGGCTCGTCGTCCGGTCGGGGGAAACCGGGGGCGAAAAGCAGAAAGACCGCCGGATTGTCCGGCGGCCTCGGTGCGTTTCCCCTGTTGTGGGTGGCTGATTTCAGCCAGGGGGTGCTCCGGAGGGCCGCTGGTCGGCATACGGCTTCGTCACGGCAATGAACGAACCGAGCCAGGCGCCGCCATTCGTACGCACGGTCACGTGCGCGCGAGCGTCGGCCATGGGGACCAGATGATGCTCGAGGCAGGTGATCGTGGACATCGGTGCGACTCCTTGTACGCGGCCGGGCACTCCGGCGGAAGTCACGTTCGCGGACGCGTTCGGGATCGTCAACCGAATTAATCGGGGAATCTCACGAACTTGCTACGGTGCCCCCTGTGCCGGAGCCGGGAGCCGCAGAGATCACGCCGAAACCGGCGGCCGGGCGGGTCTTCGAGAACACCCGTCGGATCCGGCTCGCCGAGGTCGATCCGACCGGACGATGCCGCCTCGACGCCACCGTCCGGCACCTCCAAGACGTCGCTCGTGACGACTCCGCCGACTCCGGACTCAGCGATCCGATGACCTGGGTGGTGCGCCGCACGATGCTCGAGGTCCATCGCGCCCCCGTGTTCCAGGAGCGCATCGATCTCGCGACGTGGTGCAGCGGGCACGGCGGTCGGTGGGCCGAGCGCCGCACCGAGGTCCGCGGCGAGCACGGCGCCCACGTCGATGCGGTCACGATCTGGATCTATGTCGACGGCGACACCGGCGCGCCGCGCAAGCTCAACGACGACTTCTTCGAGATCTACGGATCAGCGACCGACCGCAAGGTGTCGGCCCGGCTCCAGTTGCCCAACCAGCCACCCGACGACGCCGCATCGCTCGACTGGCCCATCCGGTTCGTCGACCTCGACGTCCTCGGCCATGTCAACAATGCGGCCCAGTGGGCGCCGGTGGAAGAGATCGCCCATCGGCTCGCCCTGCCGCTCGAAGGGGTGCGAGCCCAGCTCGAGCACGGCGGCGAGACCCCGCCCGGTGCGGCCATCATCCGGTGGGTCGGCGACGATACCGGCGTGCGCACCTGGCTCACGACCGCGAACGGCACGGGCAGCACTGCGGACGTGCGGCGCCTGTGACCAGGCTCCGCTCCTTCTCGGTCGGCACCCTTGCCGGCGCCGGCTCGCTCGCGCTCTTCGAGGTCGGCATGGCCGTCTCGCTCGCGGCGCTCGTCGCCCAAGGCGTGACCGACGACGTCCTGCCCCGTCTCATCGGGGTGTTCCTCCTCAGCGCGGCGTTCGGCATCGTTGCGATCGGGCTTCGCGCCTCGGTCCCGGGCACGGTGAGTTCGCTGCAGGACACCACGGCGGTCGTCGTTGCCGGCGTCATGGCCTCGCTCGTCGCCGACGTCGCCGATGACCAGCAACTCGCGACCGTCCTGGTCTTCGTGGCGCTGTCCGGTCTCGTCACCGGCCTGGTTCTGCTCGGCCTCGGCGTCTTCGGGCTCGGTGAGATCGTCCGCTATCTGCCGGCGCCGGTGATGAGCGGGTTTCGTCTCGGCACCGGGTGGCTGCTCCTTCTCGGCGGGGTGGAGGTCGCCATCGGCCGTTCGGTCGACACCGACCTCTTCTCCGGTGCCGGTGGTGGCTCGCTCGTGCTCGCGCTGCTCGTCGGGCTGATCGTCGTGGTCACCGGCGAATCCGAGTCGCCGCCGTATGTGCTCAGCGCGGCCGTGCTGTCCGCCATTGGTGCCTTCTTCGCGATCGGTGCCCTCGTCTCGTCGATCGACCAGCTCGAGATCGACGGCTGGTTCCTCGGGCCCTTCAGCCGCGACCCGAGCTTGCGTCCGCTCACCGATGAACTCGGCGACGTCGACTGGGACGCGATCGTCGGTCAGGCGCCGGCGATCGCCGCGGTGGCCTTCATCGCCGTCACCGGTCTCCTGCTCAACACCGGTGCGATCGAGGCGGACCTCGACGTCGAGGCCGATGTCGACGCCGACCTTCGTTCGACCGGCCTCACCAACGTCGTGCTCGGCGCCGCCGGCAGCTCGCCGGTCTACGTCATGTACAGCGGCACGCTGCTCGGTCATCGCCTCGGTCTGACCCGTCGCCACCACCTCGTCCCCGTCGGGGCGGTGATGGTGGCCGCGTTCCTCATCGGCTCGTCGGTCGCCGGCTACACCCCTCGGTTCGTCGCCGGCGGCTTCTTGATCGGGGTCGGCGTGAGCATCGCCTTCGGGTGGCTGATGGAGCAGCGGAGTCGAGCGATCGGTGATCTGCTGGCGACCCTCGCCATCGCAGTCGTGATCGGTGCGGTCGGCGTGCTCGAGGGGGTGGCCTTCGGCATCGTTCTCGCCGTCGCGATCTTCGTGCGGCGGTACTCGCTGCTCGTCCCCGCCGGTCGCGTCCGGTCGCTCGCTGTGGCACCGAGCCGACGCGATCGACCCCAGGCCGAGACCGACGCGCTCGCGGCGGTCGCCGATCGCACGAAGGTGATCGAGCTCAACGGCTTCCTCTTCTTCGGGTCGGTCGTTCGGGTCCGTCGCCAGATCCGTGACCTGCTCGACGCCGACCTTCGCTCCCTGGTGCTCGACTTCACCACCGTCGCCGGCATCGACGAGTCGGCCGAGATCCAGCTGCGACAGCTGTTGGCCCGGCTCACCGCGCACGGTGTCGACGTCCATCTGAGCGGCGCGGCCGGCGCGGCGCTGCTCGTCGACGGTGTGCGACACCATCGCGATCTCGACCATGCGGTCGAAGCGGCCGAGGACGCCCTGCTCGCCCAGGTCGGTCCGCTCGAACCGGTCGAGGCCGAAGACGAACTGACCGCCCTCCTCGCCGGGCTCCCGACCACCGTGATTCCGGCCGGCACCGACCTGTTCGTCAGCGGGGAGATCGCCGACGGCTTCGTGCTCGTCGAGTCGGGTGCGGTCGGGGTGTTCATCGAGGGCACCGACGGTCGCCCCATCCGGCTTCGGCTCGTCGGTCCCGGCTCGCTGCTCGGCGAGCTCGGCTACGCCACCGGGGCGCCCCGGTCGGCGCGGGCGACCGCGGAGGTCGACACGGTGGTTCGCCGCGTCGACGCCGATGTGTTCGCCGATCGCGACTCGGCGTTCGCCGCCGAGCTCAACCGGCTCGTGTTGGCCCACGTCGCCGCCCGGCTGGCGGCGACGAACGAGATCGTCCGTAGTCTCAGCCGCTGATCAGCGTGGGTCGCTGATCAGCCCGCGTCGGTGAGCTCGAAGTAGAGGAGGCCGTCGTCGTCTCGGTGGGTGACGGCCTCGCCGCTCACCCGCAGGTGCTCGAGGTGGGCATAGGTCTCACTCGCCGCCATGTCGCCCCAGGAGCGCTCTCGGAAGAGCACCTTCATCCACTCGGTGACCGGCGCACCGCCGGTGCCGCTGGCGGCATCGCGCAGCAGCTGCAGACGCTCGTGGTGGTGCTCCTTGATGAAGCCGCAGCGGCCCTGGCAGTCCTCGAAGGGGTGGCCGTGGGCGGGCAGCACGGTGGTGAGCCCCTCGAGGGCGGCGACCCGATCGAGCGAGTCGAAGAAGGTCGCGAGGGGATCCTCGACCGCGGTCGATCCGGCGATGTGGGGGGTGATGGTCGGCAGGACGTGATCACCCGACAACAAGACGCCGTCGGTCGGATCCCAGAGACAGAGGTGGTCGATCGTGTGACCCGGCGTGTGCATCGCGAACCAGTCGCGACCGGCGAAGCGCATCGGCTCACCGTCGGCAACCCGGATCGTCGCCTCCGGCGACAAGAAGCGCCGGCCGCCGGCGTCGCCCTGGATCATGCGGAGGATCGCGTGATCCGGCGGCGGTTGGCGGGTGGTGCCCCACGGCGTGTCGCCGAAGCGTTTGAAGCGCTCCTTCCAGAGCTCGAGGATCTCCTCCTCGGTCATGTCGACGATCAGGGGTTCGAGGTCGTCGTTGGCCTCGGCGGTGAACGACGCGAACGACTCGTGGGTCAAGACGTCGGCGCCGGCCACCTCGCGGAGCTGGCTGCTGCCGCCGAAGTGGTCGGGGTGGGAGTGGGTGACGATGACGGTGTGGACCCGCTCGACCGGGATCTCGGCCTGCGCGAGCCGAGCCATCAGCGCGTTCCACGACTCCGGACCGGGGAGGCCGGGGTCGACGAGCGCGACCCCGTCGCCGTCGACGAGCGCATAGCAGTTGACGTGACCGAGGCCGGGAAGCGCGATCGGGAGCTGCATCCGGAGGACACCGTTCGCGACCTCGGTGACCTCCTCGGAGGCCGGCTCTTGTTCCTGCTTCGTGTAGACGGGGGAGCTCACGCCCCGCAGGCTAGGAGGAAGCGTCGGGGGAGACGAAAAGCGCCTGGCGGTAGTGGCGCAGCTCGTCGAGGCTCTCGCGGATGTCGCCGAGGGCCCGGTGACCGCCGGCTTTCTTCGGGGCCGCCTTGAAGGCGTCGGGGTGCCAGCGGCGGGCGAGTTCCTTGAGGGTCGACACGTCGATCGAGCGGTAGTGCAGGAACTCCTCGACCTCGGGTAGGTAGGTCGCCAGGAAGCGCCGGTCGGTGCCGATCGAGTTGCCGCACAGCGGCACCGTGCGGGCCTCGGGGATGTGTTCTCGCAAGAAGGCGAGGGTCTGGGCGCCCGCTTCCTCGAGGCTGATCGTCGACGCGGTGATCTGGTCGAGCAGGCCGCTGCGGGTGTGCATGTTGGTGACGAAGTCGTCCATCTCGGCCAGCTGCTCGGGCGTGGCGTGCACGATCAGGTCGGGGCCCTCGGCGACCAGTTCGAGGTCGTCGTCGGTGAGCAGCGTCGCGATCTCGACGATCACGTGCCGGTCGGGTTCGAGCCCCGTCATCTCCAGGTCCATCCACGCGAGCATCGTGCCAGGGTAGACGGCGCCGTCCGCTAGCTTCGCCACGTGCTCGATCTCCCCGTTCTCCGCCTCGATCCCGACCTGCCGCTCCCGGCCTACGCGCGAGCCGGTGACGCCGGCGTCGACCTCGTCGCTCGTGAGGACGTCACCCTCGCGCCGGCCGGCGGGCGGGCCCTCGTCGCCACCGGTGTCGCGATCGCGCTTCCGGAGGGCTACGCCGGCCTGGTGCAGCCGCGCAGCGGGCTCGCGTTCAAGCACGGCGTCACGGTCCTGAACACCCCCGGGCTCATCGACTCCGGCTACCGCGGTGAACTCAAGGTCTGCCTGATCAACCACGACCCGACCGAGCCCTTCGACGTCACCCGAGGCGAGCGCATCGCCCAGCTGGTGGTCCAGGCGGTCGAACACGTGAACTTCGTCGAGGTCGACACCCTCGACGAGAGCGAGCGAGGCGAGAAGGGGTTCGGTTCGAGCGGCCGTTGAGTCAGTCGAGCGGCGCCGGGGTCTTGCGCAGGCGCAGCCAGGCCCGCTCGGGGTCGACGTCGTAGTCGTCGATCAGCGGCGCACAAATCTCATCGAAGCGGTCGACGGCGACCGATCTCAGCGTGGCGGCGTGGTCGGCGGTCATCTCCATCTCGAGGCGGTCGCCGTCGAACCGGAACGTCGCGACCAACTCGGCATCATCGGCCGTGTCGGTGCCGTCGAGCAGCAGGATCACCGCCTCGTCGATCGCCAACCGCAGCTCGTCGATCTCCGCGAACGAGAGTCCCTGGCGGATGCCGAGCGCGGCGCCCCCGACCCGCACGATCCGCCCGTACTCGGGGCGGGCGGGGATGCGGAGGAGTACCTCGTCGGTCGGGCCGGACACGCTGCGCAGTCTGGCACGAAGACACCCAGGGAGGCAGGCGCCGATACCGTGCCGGCATGACCGTGCTCGTCGACGCCGCCGTGTGGGAGTGGCGTGGCGCGCGGTGGGCCCATCTCGTGAGCGACGAGTCTTTCGACGAGCTCCACGAGTTCGCGCAGCGCATCGGCAAACGGCGACTCGGTTTCCAGGGTGACCACTACGACGTGGAGGAGGCCGACCGCGACCGGGCCATTGCGCTGGGTGCCGAGCCGATCGACAGCCGCGATCTCGTCCGCCGTCTGCGTTCCGCCGGCTTGCGGCGCCGTGACGACAAGCCGACGTGGCAACGACTCGCGTTCGCGCCCCGGGGACGCACGCTCGAGGTCGAGGGGCGGCTCCCGTCGTTCGGGGGTCCGGGCCTGCGGTTGCGGGCGACGCTGCCGCTCGTGCGTTCCCTGGATCAGGTGAGCCGATCGGGCCTGTACGCCGACGACCAGCACCTGGTGATGCTGTTCGACTGGGTCGGTCCCGAGGCCGTGGTCGACCTCGACGGCATCGACCGCGTGTGGGCCGGTGAACCCCGGGTCGACGGCGAACGCAGCCTGGAACTCTTCGTCCGCCGCTGAGCGCGCGCAGTCTGTCGTCGATGGGCGGCGGCCACTACGTTCGTCGGTGGTGGACTTCTCCTTCGAGGCGGTGAGCGGGCACGGGTACGTGGCCCAATTCGACGGTGAGCTGAATTCGACCGTCATCGCGGAGTTCTGGGCGTACGTGCAGTCGGTCCGACCCGACGGAGGGTTCTCGTTCGCAGTGCTCGACATCGACGAGACCGAGATCGCGAACCTCGCCGCCTGGCCCGGTTCGCCCGACACCCTGGAGCTGTTGCATCCGATCGCCCGCATGGTGACCCAGTCGCTCGATCCGGCGTTCCGGCTGGCGATCGTGTCGACGAATGCGATCATCGACACGGTGATCGAGGACCTCATGGGACTCGTGCAGTACGGCACGCCGTCCGATCCGGGTTCGACCATGGCTGTCCGCCGGTTCGATTCGACCGACGGGGCGCTCGGGTGGTGCCGCGGCGAGATCGACTGATCCTCGGCCCAACCCGCTCGGGCACAGGGTTTGCGCGCCGACGACCTTCCCCGGTCATGGGGTTGCGGTTCGAGCACGTGGCGGTGGCGGCTACCTCACCAGTGGGCATGGTGCGTTGGATGCGGCGACCGTCGGCGAGTTCCGGCACGTGGTGCTCGAGGAGCGCCCCGACGATGGCTTCCGCGGCGCGGTGTGGTGTCGATCCGGGGCCGACGACTGACGACGGCTACCGTCGTCACATGATCGGCAAGCTCCAGAAGAAGCTCCCCATCGTCACCGAGGATCCGGTCGAGCTTTCGAGCCGGGTCATCGACGCCGGGGTGCACGACGAACAGGTCAACCGGGTGACTCAGACCCTCAGCGTGCTCGATGACGACCTGTCGATCGTCGAGTCGTTCAGCAACATCGTCTCGTTCCGCACCGACGAGGGCCTCGTGTGCTTCGACGCGTCGGGTCAGCTCACCGGAGGTCGCACGATCGAAGCGGTGCGAGGCTGGACCGACGAGCCGATCCACACGCTCGTCTACACCCACGGTCACGTCGATCACGTCGGCGGTAGCGGGGCGATGGCGGCCGACGCGGCCGAGCGAGGGCACCGGCCGATCAACGTCGTCGGCCACCACTGTGTCGCCGACCGTTTCCGTCGTTACGAACTCACGAACGGCTACAACACCGACATCAATCTCCGGCAGTTCGGCGGGGTCGGCGGGGTGAAGGACATGGCGCTCGGCGATGTGCCGCGCTTCTTGCCCGAGGACGTGCTGTGGCCCGACCTCGAGGTCGGATCGAGTCACACGCTCACCATCGGCGACATCGAGTTCGAGACCCGCCACGCCAAGGGTGAGACCGACGACCATCTCTGGACCTGGGTCCCGCACCTGAAGGCGCTGTGCGTCGGCGATCTCGTCACGTGGGTGTTCCCCAATTGTGGCAACCCGCAGAAGGTGCAGCGTTTCCCGCTCGAGTGGGCCCAGGCGTTGCGGGAGATGATGACGTACGAGCCCGAGTGGCTCCTCCCGGCGCACGGGCTCGTCGTGCACGGTGCCGACCGGGTGGCGACGGTGCTCGGTGACCTCGCGACCGCCCTCGAACTCCTCACCGAGGAGACCCTCGCCATGATGAACGCCGGCGAGTCGCTCGACGCGATCATCCACCAGGTCACCGTGCCCGAGGATCTGCTCGTCAAGCCGTGGATGCAGCCGGTGTACGACGAGCCCGAGTTCGTCGTCCGCAATCTCTGGCGGCTCTACGGCGGCTGGTGGGACAAGAATCCGGCCCATCTCAAGCCTGCACCCGAGGCGGCGTTCGCCACCGAGATGGCGGCGCTGGCCGGTGGGGCCGACGCCCTCGTCGCCCGGGCCTCGGCGCTCGCGGCGGACGGTGACCTGCGCCTCGCGTGCCAGATGATCGAGCTCGCCGTGCAGGCCGATCCCGAGTCGACGACCGCCCACGGCGCCCGGGCCGAGATCTACCAGCAGCGCCGCAACGAAGAGTTCAGCCTCATGAGCAAGGGCATCTTCGCGGCGGCCGCCCGCGAGAGCCGGGCGATCGCCGAGCCCGAGGACTGACATCGCGTTTCCGCGATGTCCATAGCGGATGCGTGATGATGGTGCTACGGTCGAGGCATGGTCGCCGTCCGCACCGCCGTTCCCGACGGCCCGGCTGTCGCTGCGCTGATCAAGGGCGCCCGTTGCGATGCCGGGCTCAGCCAGGCTGCGCTCGCGGAACGGATCGGCACCACGCAGTCGGCTGTCTCCCGGTGGGAGGGCGGCGGCGACGAGCCTCGTCTGGGGTCGCTCGTGTCGATTCTCGACGCTTGCGGACTCCGCCTGTCGCTGGTGGTCGAGACGGCCGATGACGGCGTCGATCGGGCGCAGATCCGTCAACAACTCGCGATGAGTCCCGACGAACGGTTGGCGTCGGTCACCAACCTCAGCAGCGCACTGGCGTCGGCCCGTCCGGTGGCCTGATGCCCGCCGCCCTCGATCCGGCGTGCCTGTTCGCGACGCTGGCCGAGCACGAGGTCGACTATGTCCTCATCGGTGGTCTCGCCGCGGTCCTGCACGGCTCGACCGCGATGACCAACGACGCCGACATCGTTCCGATCCTCGATGTCGCGAATCTCGAACGGCTCGCCGCCGCGCTGCGAGCGCTCGACGCTCGCCTCCGGGTTCCCGATACCCCCGACGGTGTTGCCTTCGACCCGCACCCGGCGCTGCTGGCGTCGATGCGCACGCTCAACCTCACGACCCGCTGCGGCGATCTCGATCTCGCCTGCGCACCCGACGGCATCGACGATCTCGACGGGCTGGCCGATCGAGCGTCGACGTTCGACGTCACCGGGCAGCGGGTCAGCGTCGCCGCTCTCGACGACATCATTCGCTCGAAGGAGGCGGCCGGCCGCCCCAAGGATGTTGCCACCCTGCCGATCCTGCGAGCCCTCCAGGAAGAGATCGCCCGCCGCAGCGACTGATACCCCGGTCCGCGCGGCAAGGGCCGCCGCTAGCCTGATGTGCCGTGGCGCTCTACGTGCAAAAGTTCGGCGGTACGTCCGTCGGCACACCCGATCGGATCCGTGAAGTCGCCGACCACGTCGCCCGTTGCATCAAGCGCGGTGACCAGGTCGTGCTGGTCGTGTCGGCCATGGGCAAGGAGACCGACGAGCTCCTGCGCCTCGCCGACGACGTCTCGACGACCAAGCCCGGTCGCGAGATGGACATGCTCGTCACCGGTGGCGAACGCAAGGCGTGTGCCCTCGTGGCGATGGGGCTCACCGATCTCGGGGTCGAGAGCGAGTCGTTCACCGGCAGTCAGGCCGGCTTCCTCACCGACACGACCCATCGCAACGCCAAGATCCTCGACGTCAACCCGTACCGCATCGTCGATGCGCTCGCCGAGGGCAAGGTGCCCGTCGTCGGCGGCAGCCAGGGCGTGTCGACCGACAACGACGTCACCTTCTTCGGCCGGGGCGGCTCCGACACCACCGCCGTCGCCCTCGCCCATGCGCTGAAAGCCGATGCGTGCGAGCTCTACACCGACGTCCCCGGTGTGTTCACCACCGATCCGCGGCTGGTCCCCGGGGCCCGCAAGATGGATCACATCTCGTTCGACGAACTGCTCGAGATGACCGCCACCGGCTGCCCCAAGCCGGCCATGCGGTCGGTCGAGCTCGCCCGTAGCTACGGCGTGAAGCTCCACGTCCGCAGCGCGTTCAGTTGGGTGCCCGGTACCTGGGTGTCCGAGGAGCCTTCCATGGAAAACGCCATCATCTCCGCCGTCACCCACGACACCTCCGAGGCCAAGATGACGGTCTCGGGCGTGCCCGACCAGCCGGGCGTCGCCGCTCGACTGTTCCGGGCCCTCGCCGACGCCGACGCCAACGTCGACATGATCGTGCAGAACGTGTCCGAGGCCGGCGCCACCGACATCAGCTTCACGCTCCCGCACGAGCAGGTCGAGTCGGCCACCGCCACCGTCGACGCCCTCGTCGCCGAGATCGGCGCCTCCGGGGTCGTGACCGACAGCGGCATCGGACGGGTCAGTCTCACCGGTGCGGGTATGCAGACCAACCCCGGCGTGGCCGCGACGATGTTCGAGACCCTGTCCGACGCTGGCATCAACATCGAGATGATCTCCACCTCGGCGATCCGGATCTCGTGCGTCGTGCGTGAGGATCAGGCCGAGCAGGCCGTCACGGTGCTGCACGCCGCCTTCGAACTCGACAAGGCCCCCGCCGACCGCGGCGACCTGTAGATCAGCCGAACGTCGAGTCGCAGCTCCCGAAGTACTGCTCCTCGCTGAGCGCCCCACAGGTCGACGCGAAGCTCTCGTAGTCGCTGCCGATCGGCGAATCGAGCCAGAGGTCGTCGCACGCCACGAAGTCGCCCGCCGCGCAGTCGTCCCACAGCCCGTCGAGCACGGGGTCTTCGCCGTAGCTCATCGGTTCGTCGCTGTCGCAATTGCCGAACCGCTCGGATTCCTCCCGCTCGCCGCAGGTGGCGCCGAACGCCTCGTAGCCGCTGCCGAACGGCGACTCGAACCACAGTTCGTCGCACGAGGCGAGATCGCCGCCGGCACACAGGTCCCACAGGCCGTCGAGGAAGGCGCTGTCGCCGTAGGTGTCGATGACGCTGTCGTCGCCGTCGCCGAGGGTGCTCTCGCACTGGCCGAATTGGGCGCTGGTCCGCTCGCCGCACGTTGATCCGAAGCTTTCGTAGCCGCTGCCGATCGGTGAGGTCAGCCAGAGTTCGTCGCAGGCGATGAAGTCGCCGGCCACACAGTTGTCCCAGAGCGCGTCGAGTTCGGCGTCGTCGCCGTAGGTGTCGACCGGCGCCGTGAGGTCGTCGGCCGGGTCGGCCGTGTCGCCACCGCCACCGCCGCCGCTGAAGATGTCGGATTCGATCAGTTCGTCCCCGCAGGCGAAGATCGCGCTGAGGATCTCGGGGGACGGCTGCTCGGCGTCGAACTCGGCGAGATCGAAGATCTCGATGCCGGCCCGCTCGAACTCGTCGAGGATGCAGATCCCGGCCGCTTCGGTGCCGCCGCTCTCGGTGATGCCGTCGACGAAGGCCCGTTCGAGGAAGGGCAAATCGTCGTAGGTCCGTGCCGTCGGCTCGTCGGTGTCGTCGTCGGATGCGGTGTCGTTCTCTTGCTCGCCGTCGGCGGCGTCGTCCGCCTGCTCGTCGGATGCAGTGTCGTCGTCGGCGTCGTCGGACTCGTCGGTCGCGGGTTCGTCAGTGACCGTCTCTGCGGCCGACTCCTGGACGCCGTCGCACTCGACGCCGATGTCGAGCACTGCCTGGCGCTCGGTGGCGCTGAGATCGTCGGCGAGTGTCGACATGATCGTGTCCATGTCGAGGCCGCGGGCGTCGTAGCCGTCGGCGTAACAGGCCAGTTCGGCGTCGGTGAGGTCGAGGTCGGCGAGGACGTTCTCGGGGTCGGCGGTGTCGGAGCCGCCGCACGAGGCGGCCACCACGACGAGGGCGCTCAGCGCGATCGTGACGCGATGCATGGTTGGGGAGTTCCTTCCCTCGAGGTGCCTACCCGCAGGCAATCGGCAGCGTAGGCCACGAGCTGAACCACGGCGCCGCGTGTCACCGAACCTGCACGGGTTCGTAACGCCGAGTTCAGGGAGATCAGTTCCGCAGGAAGGCGAGCGGCGACCGGCGAGCAGGCCGCTTCGGGGCGGGCGCATCCTCGGTGCCGAGGAGGCGGTCGTAGAGCATCGCCGTCTGCATGGCCACCTCGGGCCACGAGGGGATGAACACATCGGGACGCTCCTCCGCACACGTGTCGCGCACCATGGTGGCGAGCGTGTGCGGATGAGCGTCGACCGGTGCGAGTGCCACCGAACCGCCGGCTTGGCGTCCGACATCGACGTGGGCGGGAATCGCCGAAGCGAGCACCCGCGTGCCGGCAGCCAAGGCTTCCAGCAAGACGATTCCCTGTGCTTCATGGGTCGACATGGACACCAAGCACGAAGCGGTCCGGTAGAGCGAGGCCAGGGTGTCGGTGGGCACCCGGCCGAGAAGATGCACCTCGGCTTCGAGACCGTGGCGGGCGATCAGCTCCTGCAGCTGTTCGCGGGCCGGTCCGTCGCCGGTGATCTTGAGGACGTAGTCGTCCTTCAGGTACGGCATCGCCGAGACGATGCGGTCGACCTGCTTGTAGTGATCGAGTCGGCCGGCGACCAAGAGGAGGCGGCGGCCGTCGGAGTCCGGTGCCCGTTCGGCGGCCCGGAGGCGTTCGACGTCGACCCCGTTGGAGATGACGTCGATCTTGCCGAGGGCGTCCGGGAAGGTCCGGGTGACGAGTTCGGACTCGGCCCCGCTGACACAGATCACCCGGTCGGCCCGGCTGACGATCCGCTTGCCGACCAGGCGGTACGGCTTGTGGATCAGGTTCCGGACCCACGACTCGGAGTTGCCGTGGAAGTGCGGGGTGAAGACGAAGGGTCCGTCCCACAGTTCGGCGGCGAAGATCGCCGGGCTGTCGTGGTAGCTGTGGGCGTGGACCAGATCGTACTGATCCGCACTCTTGGCCAGATGGCGCCCGAGTTGGGGGCTGATGGCCAGGTGTTGACTCTTGACCGGGAGCCCGAACCGACGGATTTCGATGCCGTCCAGCATGTCGTGGACCGGCTGGTCACCCCCGTGGTCGTGGGTGAGGATGGTGACCTTGTGGCCGGCGGCGACGAGCTCTCGGCTCAGGCGTTCGACGTGGGTCTCCACACCCCCCGACGAGGGATGGAACCGGTTGACTGCGTAGGCGATCCGCAGGGAACGGGACATGGTCGTACTCGATCTCGATCGATCCTGAGGGGAGGGCCGGGGGAAGCCCTCCCCCTCGGATCGGTTGAACTCAGGCAGCCTTGAGCTGCTCGGCCGGGGCGGCGGCGCCGAGGGTGGCGCCTTCCTTGCGGGTGTCCTTCACGAAGCGCTCCTTGATCATGGTGCGCAGGACCCGCAGGCCGTCCTTGATGGCGTTGAGGTTGCTCTCACCGTGGATCCGGTCGAACTCGAAGCTCGGGACCTCGGCGACGTTGAGGCCCGCCTTGGCGATCCGGATGTTGATGAGGGTCTCGACCTCGAAGCCGGCGCAGTCGACGTCCATGGCCGGAAGGCAGTGCTTCCAGAAGGCGTTGTAGCCGTAGCAGAGGTCCGAGTAGGAGGTGCCGAACCAGTGGTTCGAGATGCCACACAGGACGGCATTGCCGAGGCGGCGGATCGGGGTGATGTCGCTCGACCCACCGCCGGGCAGGAAGCGGCTGCCCTTGGCGAAGTCGGCGCCCTCGATGAGGGGCTGCACGTAGCGCTCGATCTCGGCCGGATCGGCCGAACCGTCGCAGTCGAGCATCACGAGGATGTCGCCGGTGGCGGCGGCGAAGCCGGCGGCCAGCGCCCAGCCCTTACCGGGGCGATCCTCGAGGACGATCTTGACGTCAGGGCGAACCGCCTTGGCGACTTCGATCGTGTCGTCGGTCGAGCGGCCATCGATGACGATGACCTCGTGCAGGCCCTCGGGAAGCATCCCGAAGACGATGGGGAGGTTGTCTGCCTCGTTCAGCGTCGGAACGATGACGCTGATCTTCGGCGAACCGGTCGGGAGGGTGGCCTTCATCGAAGGGGCCTCGTTGATGTGGGTCACGCCCGAGGGGGTGACGGTCTTCTTGTCCAGCAAGGTGCTCATGACAGGAAGTACGGCACGCCGCCCACCGCGCTTGCGTCCAACGGTCCGCACGATCCGGGGGCTGTTGGCCGAGGTCGGTGACCCCCAGGGACCGAGGTCCCAACGAGGGTGGTGTCGACGGCCCTGGCCAACGGCTGAAACCGCGTGTTTTCAACGAAGAACGGTGTTCTGGGTCGGCGGGCCCAGGGGTCCCGGAAAGGTCCCTGGTCGCTGCGGTCTTCTCTGGGTCGGGCGGCCCCCGCCGGGATCAGGGACGCCCGAGCAGGGCCTTGGCGGCGGCCTTGAGGCGGGTCCGCGGCCCTGACGAGGACGCCACGGGGCCCGGGACCGGCGCCGCCGGCACCATCGGGGCCAGATCGGCTGTGGTGAGCCCCAACGGCTCGGTGGTGGCGACGATGTCGGCCAGACCGCCGTGGACCCCCAGGCCGTACAGGAGCTCCATGGCGGCGTCGTGGTCGGGGAGTGGCGTCACGATCCCGTGCATGTCGATCGCGGCGAGGTGGGGGTAGGCGTCTTCGATCCAGGCGAGGAGATCCTGAGGGAACGTGCGGCCCCAGCGCCACAGGACGAAGGGATTGAGCTCGACCACGAGCGTCGGACGCAGGCGTTCGATCGTCGCGGCGCCCCCTCGCAATGCGGGGAGTTCGCCGCCTTCGATGTCGAGTTTGAGCAGATCGAGACGGTCCAGATCGGCGAGGTGGTCGTCGAGCGTGACGACCGGGACGGTGTGGCCACCGATCTCGTTGTTGAGGAAGCCCCAGCCGCTGCCGTTGCCGTCGACGTAGAACGACAGTTCGCCCGGCTCGGCACCGACCGCCGAGGTGACGAGCCGGGGGAAGACGCCGTTGCGCTCGAACGTGGCCCTCGTGGAGGGGTGGACGGCCGGCGAGGCTTCGAAGGCGATGATGCGGGCGTCGGGGAACCGTCGGCCGATGGCGGCCGACACCATGCCGATCGAGGCGCCACAGTCGACGACCACCGCATCGTTGGGCAGGGTCAGGGCGGCGACGGCGACGGCGGGCTCGAAGTGGGCACCGTCGGCGGCGCACTGGTGGAAGTACCGGTCGTCAGCGGCGCCGGCGATCTCGATCTCGATCCCGCAGACGGTGATCGTCGCGTACTGCAACCCCTCGGCCATGCCGGGAGCGTACCCGGGAGGGGTCGGGCGCTAGATGTTGGTCAGCGGGTGACTGACGTCGACCAGACCGCGCTGCGACAGTTCCATCTCTCGGCTCGACTGGAGATCGAAGAGCGGTTCGTCGAAGCCGAGCGCGGCGGCGGCGCCCTCGTCGAGGGTGGCCGACTCCTCACGCTTCTGGAGGATCGCAGCGGCGGAGGCGAGGCCCATGCCGATGATGCCGGCGATGGCGGCCGGGGCCAGGAGACGGGTGCTGAGCGCCCGGATCGCCACTTCGACGCTCAGCAGGCCGGTGAAGCGGCCGCCGAGGTACGGCAGGCCGACGGCGAGCAGGGCGGCTACCAGGCCGAGCAGGAGGAGCCAGCGGCCGACCCAGGCGGCCACCCGGTGGCGGCGAGGATGGGCGATCAGCGCGAGCGGGACGAACAGTCCGCCGGTGGCGACGGCGAGCGCCGCCCGGTCGAGCGCGTCGACCGGGCCGGTCAGATCGGGCACCTGGTCGGCCGACACCTGGAACAGGGCGGATTCGGGGGGTAGAACCGCTTCGGCCTCGGGGATCTCCCGGGCGATCAGATCTCGCACCGCCTGGGTGATCGCGGTCATGTCGAGCACCTCGTCGGTCGGCTCGAGCAGAACCCGGGTGTGGGTGGTCGTGACGAGGTCGTCGAGCGCCGTCCGGAAGGCGGGATCGTCGAGGACGAGCGGCGCGATCTGGTCGGCTTCGGCATCGACATCGATGCCGTAGGTGGCGAGAAGGGCCACGAGTTGATCCCCGAACATCGACTCGCTGATCGCGTCGGCGATCTCGAGTTCGATCTCGGTCCGCACGGCCGGGTCGTCCAGTGCGGTGTCGACGGCGGTCATCACCGTCTCCGGGTCGTGGATCATGACCCGGAAGGCGCCCAGCAAGGCGGCGATCGTGAGGGACAGCAGACCGATGGCGAGCAGGATGCCGGCGACGGCTCGGCGGGCGCCTTCACCCCGGCGGGGCGGGGCGGCGACCGTCGGTCGAGGGGCGTCGAGGTAGACACTGCCGGTCGGTTGCAACATGGCCGTCCCACCTCCACAGGTCGCTCGGCTCGGGCTGTTCCGATCCAGAGCATCGGACCGTTCGGCGGTCGGGTGTAGAGGAAGGTGGCTTCAGGACGGGGGCCGCAGGACCCAAATTCCCACCGGCGGTGGGTCGGACGGCCCAACGAGGCTGCGCGAGACTCCTGCGATGGATCTCGGCGAGCTGCTCGACCCCGTCTCGACGGCGGTTCTGACGATGGAACTGCAGCGAGGAGTCGTCGGCGATCTGGCCGCCCTGCCGCATCTCCGCGACGCCGCTGCGGGTGTGGGGATGGCGGCGAATGCGGGCCGGATCTGCGCGGCTGCCCGGCAGGCCGGCGCCACCGTCGTGCACTGCACGGCCGAGTTCCGGCCCGACCGGAAGGGTTCGGCCACCAACGCCCGGATCCTCGGCGCCTCCCAGAAGCTCAACGGGGACCGGCTCGACATCGGCCAGCCGGGCACCGAGCTGATCCCGGAGCTGGGTGCCGATCCGGGCGACCTGATCGTCGCTCGCACGCATGGGCTCACGCCGTTCGTGGCGACGGAGCTCGATCAGGTGTTGCGCAATTGCGGCGTGCGCACGGTCGTCGCGGTCGGCAACTCGATCAACATCGGGATCGTCGGCCTCGTCCTCGCCGCGGTCGACCTCGGGTATCAGGTGGTCGTGCCCGGCGACGCCGTCGTCGGCGTACCGGTCGAGTACGGCGTGACCGTGATGGAGAACACGATCGCCATTCTCGCCACGGTCACCTCCACCGACGAGGTCGTCAACGTCTGGGCGTGACGCCGTTCAGTAGAACTGATCGAACATCAAGACGTTGCCGTCGGGGTCGGTGACCAGAACGTGGTCGGGGCCCGACTCGGTCTCGGTGCCCTTCATCAGCTCGATGCCGGCGTCGGTGAGTCGCTTCTCGATCTCACGGACGTCGGTGAAATCCGGGAGCGGCTCGGGAAGCCCCTCGCCCTGCGGCTCGTAGTCCTGCTCGATGCCGGGGTTGAACGTGAGGATGTTGCCCTCGATGTGTTCGGCGAAGAGCCCGAGCTTCGTCGAGCCATTGCCGATGATGCGCCAGGCACCCTCGCCACCGAGCTCGCGGAAGCCGAGCGCTGCGTAGAAGGCGAGCGAGGCCTCGAGGTCGCTCACCTTGAGCGACACGGAGAAGAGGCCGAGGTCGAGTGGTTCGGGATCGTCTGCCATGCGCCGACCGTAGCGATCGGCTCGCGGCCGATCAGCTGGCCGTGACCGTCTCGGTGTCCCGGCCGGCTCGCATCACCTTGCCGGAGATGGCGCCGGTGGCTTCGCCGTCGGCGACCGACACGACGCCGTTGACGAGCACCCGGCTGATGCCGGTGGCCTCGCTCCAGAGCACTTCGAGTCGCCCGGGAGGTCGAAGACGAGTTCGACGTCGGTGGCGCCGACCGTGTCGGGATCGAACACCACGATGTCGGCGTGCCAGCCCTCGGCGATGCGGCCGCGTTCGGTGAAGCCGAACAGGCGAGCGGGGACGTCGGTGAGATGGCGGACGGCGTTCTCCATCGAGGTGAGCTGACGGCCCCGCAGGCAGTCGGCCAGCCACGCGGTGGTGTAGGGCGCGCCGGCCATGCGATCGAGGTGGGCGCCAGCGTCGGAGCCACCGATCATCACGTTGGGGTGCTCCCACGCCTGGGCCCGCAGCCGCCACGACTCGGCGTCGTCGTCGGTCGGCAGCGGCCACCAAACGGTCTTGAGGTCGTCGTTGAGCGCGATCTCGACCATCGTGTGGAACGCCCGCTGGCCCCGCTCACGGGCGATGTCGCCCAGCGTGCGGCCCTTGAGGCCCTCGTTGGCCTCGGAGTAGGTATCGCCGACCATGTACGTGTCCCAGCCGGTGAGGCGGGAGAACACGCCGGCCTCCGGCAGGGCGGCCTGGTTCTCGAGCCAGGTGACGACTTCGGGATCGCGGAGCTTCTCCATACGAGCCTCGGGCCCCATGTTGAAGTAGTCCATCCATCCCGGCAGCTGGAAGAGCGCACAGAAGGTGCCGAGGCTCATGTTCATCCCGACGAGGATCGGCATCGTGAGCGCGACGACCTTGGCGCCGGCGGCGTTTGCCTTCTCGCACGCTTCGAGCTGGTTGCGGTAGGCGTCGGGGCGGGCCGAGTCGATCGTGAGCACGTTCCAGTTGATCGGCCGGTTGGCGGTGACCGACATCTTGGTCATCAGCTCGACCTCGTCGTCGTTGAAGCCGTTGAGGCAGCCGTCGGCGACCCATTCGAGGGTGGTGCCCTGGTGCAACGAGGTCTCCTCACAGAGCTGGAGGACTTCGTCCCACGCGGCCCAGCGGCTCGGCACGGGCTGGCCGTCGGCGTCGGAGTGGGTGAACGAACGGCCGGTCGAGAAGCCGAAGCCGCCCGCCTCGATCGATTCCCTGAGCAGCGCCCGCATCTGCGCGAGCTGCTCCGGTGTGGCCTCCTTGCCGACCGAATCCTCCTTCATCACCATGCGGCGGATGGCGGAGTGGCCGACCATGAAGGCGATGTTGATGGCGGTGCCGCTCGCCTCGACTCGGTCGAGGTACTCGGCGAAGCTCAGCCAGTTCCACGGCACACCCTGTTCGAGGGCTTCGAGGGCCATGCCCTCGACCTTGGTCATCATGTGCTTGAGGTACTCGCCGTCGGAGGCGTCGCCGAGTGGGGCGAGCGAGAAACCGCAGTTGCCCGCCACCATCGAGGTGACCCCGAAGAGGTTCGACGGGGTCGAGTACGGGTCCCAGAAGATCTGGGCGTCGTAGTGGGTGTGGGGGTCGACGAAGCCGGGACACACGATCTGGCCGCTGGCGTCGATCGTCTCCGTCGCCTCCTCGGTCACACCGCCGTCGGCGCCAGACCGGATCGCGACGATGCGACCGTCCTTCACGCCGATGTCGGCGACGAATCCCTCGGCTCCGGTGCCGTCGACAACCGTGCCGCCCTTGATGACCACGTCGAGCATCGGATCATCGTACCGATCACCTGACGGGGCGTCAGATTCGCCCGGCTCCGGGGCTCGCCATGGATGGGCCTGTGGTGGATGTGGCCCGCGGTGCGTGTGAAAGGATGCGCGGATGAGTGAACGCATCGCGGCGCTGCGCGCCCAGATGACCCCGGAGGAGAAGGCCCACGTCGTCGCCGGTGTCGACATGTGGCACACCGGCGCGATCGAGCGTCTCGGCATTCCGGCGTTGAAGGTGACCGACGGGCCGAACGGCGCCCGCGGCGACGGCCTGCTCGGCACCGGCACCCCGACGGCGTGCATCCCGTCGGGCGCCGCGCTCGGAGCGACATGGGACCCCGAGCTGGTCGAGGAGCTCGGCTCGTTGCTCGGCGAGGAATCCCGGATGAAGTCCTCGCACGTGCTGTTGGCCCCGACGATCAACCTGCATCGCTCGCCCAAGGGCGGCCGCAACTTCGAGTGCTACAGCGAGGATCCGCTGCTCTCGGGGAAGATCGCCGCCGGCTTCATCCGCGGCGTGCAGTCGCGCGGCGTGGCGGTCACGGCCAAGCACTTCGTCGGCAACGACTCGGAGTTCGAACGCAACACGATCGACTCTCAGATGGACGAGCGCACCCTGCGCGAGGTGGCCTTGTTGCCGTTCGAGATCGCGGTCAAGGAGGGCGGAGCCTGGGGGATCATGACCGCCTACAACCGGCTCAACGGCGTCTACTGCTCCGAGGATCCGTGGCTGCTCAACTCGGTGCTGCGCGAGCAGTGGGGCTTCGACGGCTTCGTCGTCACCGACTGGTTCGCTAACGGCTCCACCGCCGGAGCGGTCGCGTCTCGTATGACGCTGGAGATGCCGGGCAAGGGCCGCTTCTACGGTGACGCGCTCTACGCCGCGATGGAATCGGGCGAGGTCGACGAGGCCGACGTCGACGTGCTCGTCGACGATCTGCTGCTCCTGCTCGAGCGCACCGGCGTGCTCGACGGGGTCGGCGGCGAGCCCGAGAAGCCGCTCGACCGGCCTGAGGATCGGACCCTCAACCGTCGGGCCGCAGCGGCCGGTTCGGTGCTCTACCGCAACGACGGCGTGCTGCCGCTCGACCCGACGGCGCTCGGCTCGGTGGCCGTCATCGGTCCGAGCGCGATGCACGCACGCGTGATGGGCGGCGGTTCGGCCAACGTCCGGCCTTACCACGACACGTCGCCGCTCGACGCCCTCACCGATCGCTTCCCCGACCTCGACGTTCGCTACGCCCGGGGCGCCGACATCGACCGCACCGTCCCGCCGATCACCCGGCCGCTGCTCGACGGTGTGGCTCGGATCGAGTACTTCGAAGGCTGGGCGTTCGAGGGCGATGTCGTCGCCGTCACCGAGCAGCCCAACACCCGTCTGCTCGCGTTCGGTTCGCCGGCGCTGGGTGTCGAGTCGCAACGCTGGAGTGCTCGCATCACCGCGACAGTCGTCCCCGAGGCTTCGGGCGCCCACCGCTTCACCCTCACCGAGTCGGGCCGCGCCGTGCTGAAGGTGGCCGGTGTGACGGTGATCGACGCGACCGCCGCCGACATCGAGCGGGGCGACGCCTTCTTTGGCTTCGGGTCGATCGAGATGTCGGCCGACGTCGATCTGGTGGCCGGCGAGGCCGTCGCCGTCGAGATCGAGTTCACCAACGAGGGCGCGATCCTGCTCGCCGGCGTGATCGTCGGCGGCAAGGCGATCGTCGAACGCGATCTCGTCGGCGAGGCCGCCGCCCTCGCCGCCGAGAGCGACGTCGCCGTCGTCGTCGTCGGCACCAACGACGACTGGGAGACGGAGGGCCGCGACCGTGACCTGTGGGAACTCCCCGGCGGCCAACCCGAACTGATCCGGGCGGTTGCCGCCGCCAACCCCCGCACGATCGTGGTGCTCAACGTCGGGTCGCCTCACAGCCTCGATTGGATCGACGACCCGGCCGCTGTGCTCAGCGTCGGTTTCGCCGGCCAGGAACTCGGCGAGGCCGTCGTCGACATGCTCGTCGGCGACCTCGAGCCGAGCGGCCGGGCGCCCACGACGATCGGTGCTCGTTACGAGCACTTCGCCGCGTACCCGAACTACCCCGGCGAGAACAGCGCGACCCGTTACGGCGAGGGTGTCTTCTGTGGCCATCGCTGGCACGACACCATGGGTATCGAACCCGCCGTCGCCTTCGGCGAGGGTACGGGGTACACGACCTTCGGGTTCGGCGAACCCGAGATCCCCGACACGATCGACGCCGGCGAGGGGCTGACCGTGCGGGTGCCGGTCACCAACACCGGCAGCCGTCGCGGCAGCGAGATCGTGCAGATCTATGTCGAGCCGACCAACACCCAGCCGGTCCGTCCGGTGCGCGAGCTCAAGGGATTCGGCAAGGTCACGCTCGATCCGGGCGAGGTCGGCGAGGTGGCGATCGATCTGCCGGCGCGGGCGTTTTCGTACTTCGATCCGGGCGATCCGGTCTACGGCGAACTCGCGGCGAACTCGCTCGTCCCCGCTGGCGGCGGTGGCGTGCACCGCGAGGAGGCCGACCCAGACTCGATAGCTGCCAGCGTCGATGTACCAGCCGG
>JBCBYI010000310.1:0-2587 GCA_039815945.1 Actinomycetota bacterium
GTGGTCGGCGCCGCCGTCGTGGTCGTGCTCGGCGCGTACGGGTTGCTCGTGGTCGTCACCCGGAAGTAGTCGAGGTCGACCTGGCCGATGTCGGACGCGGTATCGACGTAGTTGTCCTCGATCCGGCTGTCCATCATCTCGATGCTGGTCGTGCTGCCGAGCAGCAACAGCGCGATGACGAAGCCGTACTCGGCGCCGGAGGCGCCGCGGTCCGCCCGATCACGGCGATCACGAAGTGCACGGAGGTGTCCCACGCAAGGATCCTCGGCACGCCTGACAATCTCCTGAATGGTCCGTTGGACCCAATCCGCAGGTACCTCGGCCCGGTCGCACGGGCCGAAGTTCCCGGACGACGGGGCTAGAGGTCCTCGGCGAGCGAGCGGACGACGCCGACCACCGGGTTCGACCCGGCGACGACGATCAGGTCGTCGTCCTCGGCCTGGTTGTAGACATGGTCGAAGGCCGACTCGACGTCGAAGACGGCATCGGCGTTGCCGCCGGCGGTCCGCACAGCGTCGGCGAGCACCTCGGCGTCGACGCCGCGAGCGGTCGGGGCCGTGCAGGTCGCCACCAGCTGGTAGTTGGCGACCTGGAGGGCGCGGGCGACGTCGACCGGCACGCGGCCGTCCTGCATGCCGAGGACGAGATAGCGGCGGCCTCCCTGGCCGAAGTCGTCGGCGATCGACTCCGCGAGCGCCTCGGCACCGGGGACGTTGTGGGCCGTGTCGACGACGATCGTCGGGCCACGGTGTACGACCTCGAGTCGACCGGGCACGACGACGGTGCCGAACGCCTCCTCGACGACATCGTCGGGCAGCGGCGCGTCGAAGAACTCCTCGACCGCGGTGAGGGCCAGGGATGCGTTCTCGGCTTGGTAGCTGCCGTGGAGCGAGACAAAGACCTCGTCGTAGAGCCCACGCGGCGTTCGCACGCCGACGAGTCGCCCGCCCACGGCCAGGCGGTCGTCGGTGAGCTCGAACGTCTCGCCTCGGATCACCGACCGAGCCGGCCCCTCGTCGAGGAAGATCGCGTGGAGTGCGGTGTCGGTCTCACCGAGCACGAGGGTCGACGTGGGTTCGATGATGCCGGCCTTCTCCGAGGCGATGGCCTGACGCCACTCCCCTTCTCCCGAGCTGTGGTCGAGACCGATGTTGGTGACGACCGCGACCTGGGCCGTCACGACGTTGGTCGCGTCGTAGCGGCCGAGCATGCCGACCTCGACGATGGCGACGTCGACGGCCTCGTTGGCGAACTCGAGCAGGGCGGCGGCAGTAACCGTCTCGAACCAGGTCATCGCTTCTTGGCCGCTGGCCTCGATCGCCGTGAGCACGGTACCGACCGCCGCGCCGAACGCAGCCTCGTCAATCGGCTCGCCACCGAGCCGGATCCGTTCGGTGACCGAGTCGAGATGAGGGCTGGTGTAGGTGCCGACCCGCAGCCCCATCGTCTGCAGCAGCGACTCCATCAGGCGGGTGGTGGAACCCTTGCCGTTGGTGCCGGTGATGTGGATCACCGGAAACGCCTGCTGGGGATCGCCGAGCAGCGCCATCAGCTGCTGCATCGGTTCGAGCGTGAGGCCCTCGATCTTGCCAGCGCGCGGGATGACCTCGTAGTTGATCAGCGCATCGAGCCGAGCGAGCGCCTCGTCGAACTCCACGAGGGACTAGCTGGCGCGGCGGTCGGCACCAACGGTGACGACCTCGGGAGCGACGCTCTCGTCGACGACGCACTCGCGGGTGACGACGACCTTGGCGACATCCTCACGACCGGGGATGTCGTACATCGTCTCCAGGAGAGTCTCCTCGAGGATCGACCGCAGACCGCGGGCGCCGGTGTTGCGCTTGATGGCTTCCGCGGCGATCGCGTCGAGCGCCTCGGGCGTGAACTCGAGCTCGACATTCTCGAACTCGAAGATCTTGCGGTACTGCTTCACCAACGCGTTGCGCGGCTCGGTGAGGATCTCGACCAGTGCGTCTCGCTCGAGATGGTTGACCGCGCCGACGACCGGCATACGGCCGATGAACTCGGGGATCAGACCGAACTTGGTGAGATCCTCGGGCTTGACGTCGCTGAAGATCGCACCGAGATCCTTGTCCTCGGGGCGGCGGATGTCGGCACCGAAGCCGACGCCCTTGGCGCCGCTGCGGTTCTCGACGATCTTCTCGATGCCGGCGAAGGCACCACCACAGATGAACAACACGTTGGTGGTGTCGATCTGGAGGAACTCCTGGTGCGGATGCTTGCGCCCACCCTGGGGCGGCACCGCGGCCGAGGTGCCCTCGAGGATCTTGAGCAGCGCCTGCTGCACACCCTCGCCGGACACGTCGCGGGTGATCGACGGGTTCTCGCTCTTGCGGGCGACCTTGTCGATCTCGTCGATGTAGATGATGCCGGTCTCGGCCTTCTTGACGTCGTAGTCGGCGGCCTGGATCAGCTTGAGCAGGATGTTCTCGACGTCTTCGCCGACATACCCGGCCTCGGTGAGAGCGGTGGCGTCGGCGATCGCGAACGGCACGTTGAGCATGCGGGCGAGGGTCTGCGCCATCAGGGTCTTGCCGCACCCGGTGGGGCCGATCAACAAGATGTT
>JBCBYI010000311.1:0-2550 GCA_039815945.1 Actinomycetota bacterium
CTTCGAACACGCCCATCGGGCCGTTCCAGAGCACGGTGCCGGCCTGGTGGATGACCTCACCGAACTGGGCGGCAGAGCCGGGGCCGACGTCGACCCCCATCCACCCGTCGGGGATCTCGACGCCGATCTGGCGGACGTCGCCGCCGGCCTCGGGCTCGAACAGCGTCCCGTCGGGACCCATCGCGGTGATGTCGTAGGGAAGGTGGATCGTCTTGGGGCCGTCGAGCAGCGTCTTGCAGGTGTCGACCATGTCGTCCTCGCACAGCGACGAGCCGATGCTGTGGCCCTTCGCCTTGAGGAAGGTGAAGCACATGCCACCGCCCACGATGAGCGAGTCGACGTGTTCGAGCAGCGCCTCGATCACCGCGAGCTTGTCGCTGACCTTCGAGCCGCCCATCACCGCCACGAACGGACGCCGGGGGTTGTCGTTCATGTTGCCGAGCACCTCGACCTCGCGGTGCAACAACCGGCCGGCCGCCGACGGCAGGAACTGCGGCGGCCCGACGATCGACGCATGGGCCCGATGCGACGCACCGAACGCGTCGTTGACGTAGGCGTCGTGCCCCTCGATGAGGCGCTGCACGAAGGCCGGATCGTTGCTCGTCTCCCCCGGATCGAAGCGGAGGTTGTCGAGCAGGGTCACCTCGGGCAGCCACTCGGCGAGCTTCGCTCGCACCGGCTCGACGCTGTACGCCGGGTCGGGCGCGCCCTTGGGTCGCCCGAGGTGGGTGCAGGCGGTGACGCTCGCCCCCGCCTCGATCAGGTACCGCAGCGTGGGGACCGCCGCACGGATCCGCAGATCGTCGGTGATCACCCCATCGCTGATGGGAACGTTGAAATCGGCCCGGACGAGGACGGACGCACCGTCGAGATCGCCCAGGTCCTCGAGACGGGGGACGTCGGTCATTCCCTACTTGCTAGCAGCCTTCGTGGCCCGCTTGGCGGCCTTCTTGGCCGGCGCCTTCTTCTTGCCGACGGTCACGGCGAGATCGACGAGCCGGTGGCTGTAGCCGGACTCGTTGTCGTACCAGCCGAACACCTTGAACAGGTTGCCGCTGCCCTGGGTGAGCGGGGCGTCGAACACGCACGAGGCGGCGCTGCCGACGATGTCGGACGACACGATCGGCGCCTCGCTGTACTCGAGGACCTTGCGCAGCGGACCGGACTTGGCGGCGGCCTTGAACGCCGCGTTGATCGCCTCGACGTCGGTCGCCTTCTTGGTGACGACCGTGAGATCGGTGAGCGAACCCGACGGGATCGGCACACGGATCGCGGAACCGTCGAGCTTGCCGTCGACCTTCTTCACGACGAGACCGATGGCCTTGGCCGCGCCGGTCGAGGTGGGCACGACGTTGACGGCGGCGGCGCGGGCCCGGCGGGGATCCTTGTGGGGACCGTCGACGAGCTGCTGGTCGCCGGTGTAGGCGTGGACCGTGGTCATCAGGCCCTGCTCGAGGCCGAAGTTGTCCTCGAGGACCTTCACCATCGGGGCGAGGCAGTTGGTCGTGCACGAGGCGTTGGAGATGATGTGCTGACGAGCGGGGTTGTAGGTGTCGTCGTTGACCCCGACGACGAAGGTGCCGTCGGCATCGCCCGACGGCGCAGAGATGATGACCTTCTTGGCACCGGCGGTGCGATGCGCGGCCGCCGCGTCCTTCTTGGTGAAGAAGCCGGTGGACTCGATGACGACGTCGACGCCGAGTTCGTCCCACGGCAGGTCGGCCGGATCGCGCTCCGACAGCACCGCAAGGCGGTCGCCGTCGACGGTGATCGAGGACTTCGTCGCCTTGACGGTGCCCGGATAGGGCCCGGCGACGGTGTCGTACGTGAGCAGGTGGGCCATGGTCTCGATCGAGCCGAGGTCGTTGACCGCAACGAAATCGATGTCGGCGCCTTGCTCCTTGGCGGCACGGAAGAAGTTGCGGCCGATGCGACCGAAACCGTTGATGGCTACGCGAACAGTCACGAAGACTCCTCTACTGATTGCAAACGAGGTGTCGTCCGACAGCGCTGGCGAACGGCGGGGGTCTACGAGGCGATGTCGGAGAGCGCCGCACCGAGCCGTCGTGGGTCGTGTGCGGATTCGAGCGCTCCAACCAGCTCGTAGGTCCGGATCCTACCCGCATGACGGCCCGCGATGTAAGCGTTTACATCCGCGATCACGACATCGGGCGAGATTCCGTGCCGCTCGACTGCATCGATGTGGTCGTCGAGGTCGTACCCGTCAGTCTCGCCGGGTTCCGCCGCCAGGTTGGCCACGTAGGCGAGGGTGCCCGACCGTCGTTCCAGCGCCGCGGCGACCCCCGGCACCACCGGTGCGAGCACGCTCGAGTACAGCGAGCCGGGGCCGAGGACGATGAGATCGGCCTCGACGATCGACTCGGTCACCGCTGCGGGCACCTCGGGGTCGGCTGGCGAGAAGCGGAGATCGCTGATCGCACCGCTCTCGCTGATCGCGACCTGGCCCTTCACCGTGCCCCGCTCGGCCGTCGCGATCAGGTCGACGGCGACCGCGGTCGCCGGCCGGCGACCGCGGTCGCCGTCGACCTG
>JBCBYI010000312.1:0-2546 GCA_039815945.1 Actinomycetota bacterium
GAGGGGGCCTTGATCGATGCCCTCCACGACGCTCGCGACTGGGCCGACGGCGTGATCTTCAACCCCGGCGCCTACACGCACTACTCGATCGCCCTGCGCGACGCGGTGGTCGCCAGCGAACTCCCGGTGGTCGAGACCCACCTGTCGAACGTGCACGCTCGCGAGGAGTTCCGCCATCACTCCATGCTCTCCGGGGTGTGCCTCGGCGTCGTGCTCGGCTTCGGCAAGCACAGCTATGCCGCGGCCCTCGACGCCCTCCTGCGCCATCTCGACTGACGGTTCCCGCCTCACCATCGCATCTGGGTCCGACGACCCATCGGCGATGTGACGAAGGTCGGCTAGTCAATTCGGCCCGTTTCGCTCAGAACCCCCTCAGAAACGGCCAAAAGATGCCGAAACGAGAGGGCGATGGAGTCTGACGAAAACCAGCAGCCACGGACGGTGTCACGCCGCTCGATGGTCGCCTCCGGCGCCGCTCTCGGCGTCGGTGCCTGGGTCGCGCCCTCCATCCTGAGCTACGACCGGGCCGCGGCGGCCATCGGTTCGTGCGGCACGAAGCCCCGCCAGGTCGACTTCTCGGACTGGGCCGGCGCACTGGTGCCGACCTCGTTCACCGCCGCAGACGGCGTGACCATCACCATGTCGATCGACGACGGCGACGGCGTCCACGACTCCTTCTGGGCCATGCGGGTCTTCAACGGCACGATCAACGGTCGCGACAACCCGGCGATCACCGGCATGTCGAACGCCGAGGAGAATGAGGGCGTCACGGTGACGTTCACCTTCTCCACCCCGGTCGCGCCGTCGTTCTTCCTCGTCGACGTCGACCGCGGTGATTTCAGCTGGGAGGACACCGTCGACGTGCGTGGCTTCCTCAACTCGGGCCCACGGGTCGATCCGGACTCCTTCACACCCGGCGGTGGTGCGGTCACCCAGATCAACCCTCGCCGGGTCCGGGGTCTGTCCCCGTCGAACTCGAGCAACTCCGAAGTCGAGGTCGACTTCCAGGAGCCGATCAACGAACTCGTGATCCGGCACTTCGATCGCCAGGACTGGAGCGGCTTCCAGTGGATCGGTATTCACGACCTCCACTGGTGCTGAGCGCCTAGCGCGTCAGCCGCTGCTGGTTGAGCGTCCGGATCACTCGCAGATCCGAACCCATCGACTCGACCTGCTCCTGCAGGGCGTCGAGGTGTTCGCGTCGCGGGGCGGCATCCCACATGCCGGCGCCGGAGATGACGAAGCCGACCCCGTAGACGAGCCACTGTCCGCTGAGCAGGAAGCAGATGAATCCGATCCACCCGGCCGCTTCCGCGAACGCGATGCGGATGAAGGTCGCCCGCTGGTAATACCCGGCGAGGGCTTCGGTCGAGGAGATGTCGGGCTCGTGCACGAACCGAGGCACGAGCAGCTGAGCGAACACGCCGAGCACGGCGGTGATGGCGACGCCCGTCGACAGACCGAGTGGCGCGTCCTCGGTCTGCCCGAAGAGCAGGACCGGGATCCAGATGATCACCAACACGTTGGCGAAGCCGAGCCACACCATTCGCATCGACTGCAGCCCCGACGACTGCCCGACCATCGCCCGCATGCCGATGAACGGCACGATCAGCTTCGGATAGGCGCGAAGGACGGGACCCCAGCCGGGGTCTCGGTCGAGATCCCGCTTGTTCACACCAGTTCGATGCCGGCGGTGGTCATCTCTTCGAGCGCCGCCTCGGTGGTGTCGGGGGCGACTCCTGCACAGTGGTCGAGCAACACCCGAGTGGCGAAGCCCTCGGTCTTCGCATCGAGCGCCGTGGCCCGCACGCAGTGATCGGTGGCGATGCCGACGACGTCGACGTCAGTGATGCCCCGCTCCTTGAGCCAGGCACCGAGCAGAACCGACTCGTCGGCGGCCGCGCCACCGTCGAAGCCGGTGTAGCTCGCCGTCGTGCGGCCCTTGAGGAAGAGTTCGTCGATCGCGATGGCGAGGTTGTCGTGGAACTCGGCGCCCGGCGTGTCGGCCCCGCAGTGCACCGGCCACGTGTCGACGAAGTCCGGCGCGTCGGCGCCGGTGGCCCAGTGCTCGCCCGGGTCCTCGTGCCAGTCCTTGGTGGCGACCACGACGTCGTAGGCACCGTCGCCCCGATCGAGACCGACCGTGTCGGTGATCGACTGGGCGACCGCGGCACCACCGTCGACCCCCATGGAGCCGCCTTCGCAGAAGTCGTTCTGCACGTCGACGACGATCAGGGCCTTCTTGGTCTGAGCTGCAGTGGTCATTGGGCACCTCCGGAGGGGACGGGGGTCGAGAGGGGTTCTTCGACGCCTTCCCACACGGTGGGGATGGCGGGCGAGTGGGTGGGCCACGGCGTGCGGTCGGCGTGCTGAAGTCGGCTGCGGCGCTCGGCACACCGGGCCTGGGCCTCGGCCGGGTTGGTGAGGTCGGCGACGATCTCACCGTCGCGCACGAGCGGCACCTGGGGGTTCATCGTGTCGTCCTCGAGCTCATAGGGCAGCACCGAGAGCACTTCCTGGATGAAGCGACCGTCGGTGTCGACGAT
>JBCBYI010000313.1:0-2506 GCA_039815945.1 Actinomycetota bacterium
CGCGAAGCCGGTCGAGGTGTTCGTCGCGCACCGCGTCTCGATCGAGCGGTTCGTGGCCGGTGAGGACCCGCAACAGGTCGTCGGCCATGCCACGGACTCCCATCCCGTCGGCGAGCGCGTGGTTGACGACGAAGCGGATGGTCGTGACCGGATCGGCGTCGACGACGACCCGCACTGCCGGGTCGACCCCGACGGTCAGGTGTCGATCGAGTTCGGGTTCGACCGGACCCACGACCGTCGGCGTCGGCGCGCCGAGATGCCAGCGCAGGTCGTCGCCGAGGGTCGCCGTGAGTTCGGGACGATGGGCGCAGAGCTGCCGCCATGCGTCCTCGACCCGGTGACGAGGCACGGATGTGTGCAGCCGGATCCCGAGGAGGATGGTCCAGGGCCGATCCGGCCCCTGCAGGCCGAGCATGCGGCCGCTCAGCCAGTCGAGTTCGATGCTCACACGCGGACGGTGGCCCGGTCGGCGAGCATCGTCTCGATGGCCTCGACCACCTCGGCGATGCCCGCCATGACGAGGTCGGCGTTCTCGCGGTGGTCGTCGGAGCGCAGGTGGATCGGCGGCCCGTAGCCGTAGCCGACGACGGGACGGTGCCACGGGCGCACGATGGGGCGGGGTGCCCCGATCGGCCAGAGATCGTCGGTGCCGACCAACGCCACGGGCACGATTGGGACCCCGGCGGCACGGGCGATGCGCGAGACGATCTTGTGCCCGGGACCGACGCCTCCGGTTCGTTCGTCGGCCGGCACGACCCGGCCCTCCGGTGTCATGAGGACGTGGTCGCCGCCCCGGAGCACGTCGACGGCGAGGTCGACCGCGTCGAGCGCCGCCCGGCCGGACGGCAGCGGGATCGCGCCGATCGAGTCGAGCAGGCGGCCGAGGCGGGCGTTCTCCCACAGCCACGACGCAGACAGCGGCCGGGCGGTGTGGCCGTACTTGCCGATCGCGTGCATGCCGGCGAGGGCGTCGAACACGCTGCGGTGGTTGGACGCGATCAGACACGGCCCCTGCAACGCCTCGAACGCCGCGTCGGGGGTCGGCCCGGTGCGAAACGACACGACGGGGCGACCGACGGTGCCGACGAGCCGTCCGCTGCGTCGGAAGCTGCGCTCGTGTTCGCCGGTCATCAACCCATCATGACCGAACGGTCGACGGCGAGCTGCAACCGTCGACTACTCGATGTCCTCGGCCGTGACTTCGACGTCCCACCGGTCGAGGCAGTCGCGGCACCGGAACGCCACGATGTCGCCGGGCTCCCAGCCCTCGTCGGGTTCGTAGCTGATCAGCGAACACACGCCGCCGCAGTCGACACAGGTGATGGTCGTCGGGATGGGCATCACCACGACGGTACCGCCTTCGCGTCGTGGGTCTGACCCCGCGGCGGAACCGGCACACTGGTGCCATGCGTGTCGTGTCGGGAGAGTTCGGAGGCCGGAAGTTCGCCACCCCGGAGGGGGTGGAGACGCGGCCCACGTCCGAACGGATCCGCGAGGCCATGTTCAACTCGCTGTACTCGATCGATGCGATCGACGACGCCCGGGTGCTCGACGCGTTCGCCGGCTCTGGCGGCCTCGGAATCGAAGCGCTGTCGCGCGGTGCCGCCCACGCCACCTTCGTCGAGTCGGGCCCGGCCGCGCTCGCGGTGATCCGCGACAACCTCGCCGCCCTCGACCTCGGCCGGGTGTCGGCCGTGGTGCCGGGCGATGCACTCACCCACCTCGCCCGAGGCGATCACTACGACCTGGTGCTGCTCGATCCGCCGTACGGCTTCGACCAGTGGGACGAGCTCCTGGCGAGGGTGCCGGCCGGCGCCGTCGTCGTGATCGAGTCCGACCGAGAGGTCGGCGTGCCCGATTCGTGGGAGGTTCACCGCCTGAAGCGCTACGGGAGTACCGTGGTCACGCTCGCGACGGCGGGCATGCAGGGAGAAGCACAGTGACTCGTGTTCTGTATCCGGGCTCGTTCGACCCGGTCCACAACGGCCACATCGAGATCATCAGCACCGCCGCCGAGCTGTTCGACGAGGTGGTCGTCGCAGCGATGCGCAACCCGCAGAAGGGCGGCGGCTCGTTCAGCCTCGATGAGCGCGAAGAGATGATCAGCGAGTCGGTGGACCACCTCGACAACGTCAGCATCACGATGTTCTCGTCGCTGGTCGTCGACCTGGCCAAGGACATCGAGGCCGACTTCATCATCAAGGGCCTGCGAGCGGTGTCGGACTTCGAGAACGAGCTACAGATGGCCCAGATGAACAACGCCGTCTCGGGCGTGCAGACGCTGTTCATCCCGTCGGCGTCGACGTCGTCGTTCCTGGCGTCGAAGTTCATCCGCGAGATCGCCAAGTTCGGCGGCGACGTGTCGTCGATGGTTCCCGAAGGGGTCAACCGGCGGATCAAGGAGCGGTTCGGTTGAGCGACCCGACGAGCAAGGAGCGGTTCGGTTGAGCGACCCGACGAGCAAGGAGCGGTTCGGTTGAGCGACCCGACGAGCAAGGAGCGGTTC
>JBCBYI010000314.1:0-2505 GCA_039815945.1 Actinomycetota bacterium
GAATTCCCGCCGCTTTGGCCCATGCTGCTGGCCGTCCTCGACGTGGTCGGGTTCGACGGCCCCAACGAGCAGCGAGCGTTCGGCGCCCTGCTCGGCGGCGCCACCATCGTCGTGATCGGCCTGCTCGCAGCGGCGCTCGCCGACCGGCGGACCGGTGTCGTCGCCGCCTCGCTCGCCGCGATCTACCCCCAGCTGATCGTGATCGACACGTCGTTGCTCGCCGAGGGGCTGGCGGTGCTGCTGGTGGCCACCGCGCTGCTCGGCGTCGTCCGAGCCCGCCAGGCCGACGGCGGTGTGGTCGGCCCGGCCGGCCGTCGCTGGTGGCTACTCGCCGCGATCGCGCTTGGACTCGGTGCGTTGACCCGATCCGAGATCGTCCTGTTGGCGCTCGTGCTGGTCGTGCCCGCGTGCCGGGTGCCGGATCGTCGGGCCTGGGCCCGAGCAGCCGGCATCGGGCTGGCGGGTGTGGTCGTCTGCATCGGTGGGTGGACCGTCCGCAACGCCGTGTCGCTCGGTGACGTGCAGCCCTTCACCAACAACAGCGGCACGCTCATCGCCGGCGCGAACTGTGATGCGGTCTACTCGGGTTCCCAGATCGGTCTGTGGCGCTTCGACTGTGTGGTCGCGATCGACACCGACGGGCTCGACGAGTCGGCCGCCGCGAGCGAACGACGGTCGGTCGGGGTCGAGCACGCACTCGACAACCTCGGCGATCTTCCTGCGGTCGGCACGGTCCGGCTCCTGCGCACCTTCGGGGCGTGGGACATCCGCACCCAGCTCTTCTTCGAATCTCTCGAGGGGCGCGACTACGACTGGCTCTGGGCCGGCTGGTACGGCTGGCTCGCCGTGGTCGCCCTCGCCGGCGGTGGTGCCGTGGCTGCCGACCGGGAGGTCTGGCGTTCGCGGTGGCCGCTCGTCGCGCCGCTCGGTGTCGTGGTGTTCACCGCGTTGGCCTCGTACGGCAACCAACGGTTCCGAGCGATCGCCGAGCCGGGGATGCTCGTCCTCGCCGCGATCGGTCTGGTGATGCTGGTCGACCGGGTGCGGCGTCAGGGTGCGCAGGCGCCCTCGGGCTCGTCGTAGCGGGGATCCTCGCGCCAGTCGCCCGTCCACCAGTCGGCGGGGTCCGCTGCCGGCACCGAGGTCATCGCCGCGAGCAGCTCGCCGAGGGCGAGCCCCCATCGGGCGGCGCCGTCGCCGCAGTAGTGGCTGACGTCGACCTTGCGCACGAGCAACTCGCCGCCGTCGACGGCGAGCCAGCGGTCAGGGGTGCCGTCGGGCGCGACGACCGGATCGGGATCGAGGTAGACGACCGGGCCGATCGCTCCGGCGGTGGCGGCGAGGAAGACCTCGTTGATGGCCCGGTCGACCGGAACGCGATCGATGCCGCCACCGAGCGACGGCGCGAGCCCGATCACGACGACCGCCGCGCCGTCGGCGGCGAGCACGTCGAAGGCCTCGGTCATGCGGCGCTCGATCTCGTCTCGTGCCGCCGGCGTGTCGTCGCGGTCGTCGAGCCAGGCGGCGTCGAACCGGGCCCACATCGTGATCACGACGTCGGGCTCGTGTTCGTCTCGCAGATCGGCGAGCACCCCGAGCGCATCGTCGTCGGTCGCGGCGAACGCGAAGCGTGCCCCCGTGCGGATCTCGATCTCGGGTACGGACTCGAACGCGGCCACGATCCCCGGCTCGGCGTCGAAGAGATAGCTGTCGCCGACGAGGAGGACCGACAGCGGATCATCCGCCGTCGGGACGGCGAGGACGGGCGGGGGCGTGGCGGTGACGACGAGGGGCGGCGGCTCGGCGGAGGGTTCCTCGGTCGCCTCACCGTCGGGCTCCGGTGCGACGGTGTCGCTGTCGGTCTCGGTGGCCGGCGCTGCGTCGTCGGTGGTTTCGGCCGGTGCGGTGGTGGTTGTCGTCGTGGTGGGCACCACACCGACGACGGCTTCGGCGTCCGGCGCTCTCGAACCGGCGACCAACAGCACGGCCGTGACCGCGGCGGCGACCGGGAGGCCCCAGATGGCGTGGCGACGGCGACTCCAGTCGTGCCGGGCCGGGCGTTCGATCAGCACGTACGACGCAGCGGTCAGCACGGTCATGAGGGTCAGGCGGATGGCGAGCAGGGTGGCTCCGTCGGTGCCGGTGCGCTCGAGGTTGGCGATCACGATGACCGGCCAGTGCCACAGGTAGAGGCCGTAGGAGACGATCCCGAGCACGCGCAGCGGGCCGATCGAGAAGACCCGAGCCACGAGCCCGGTGTCGACGAGTGTCACCCGGCCGATGATCACGCAGACGGCAACGGCGTGGACGAAGAATCCGCCGTCGAAGAAGCCAGCGTCGTCGGAACCGTCGATCGTGACCCACGACCAGGCGAGGAAGGCGAGGCTGGCCGCGGACGCGAGCGCTCCGACAGGACCGGTCAGGTAGCGCCGAGCGGCGGACCAGCGGTGGTGGACGGCGATTCCGAGCAGGGCGCCGAGCAGGATCGACGACGACCGCGTCACC
>JBCBYI010000315.1:0-2436 GCA_039815945.1 Actinomycetota bacterium
CCGGACGCCCCACCCTCCTCCTGCTCGACGAGCCGACGAGCTCGCTCGACCCGACCAGCGAGCGCCTCGTCACCGAGTCGCTCGCTGAGATCCGCGGCGACACGACCATCGTCGCGATCGCCCATCGCAAGTCGACCGTCGAGCAGGCGACGGTGGTCGTCCACGTCGAACACGGCCAGATCCTGGCCGCCGATGGCGACCCGGCCGCCGCGCTCGATCGCGCCCTCACCGTCGCAACCGGATCGTGACCATCCTCGAAGAACCCAGCGTCGACACCGTCGACCCGATCACCAGGCCGCGCCGCGTCCTCTGGTACTGGCCGTTCGCGCGCCCCGAGGAGATGTCCCTCGCCACCGCGTTCGCCGCCGACGGCACCGAACTCACCGTGCAGGTCGTCGACCGAGATGCGGCGCCGACGTCGATCGACGGCGCGACGACTCGACTTCGCCGCGACCTCGCCGACATCGACCGCACCGCCACCGGCGTGCGGTGGCCGACCTCGCGCGTGGCGACCTACCTGCGGCGCAGCGCCCGTCGCCGGTCGGCGATCGCCGAGGTCGCTCCGGACCTGGTCCACGTCCACTACCTCAACCGCTTCACCGACCAGTTCGGCCGGCCCGATGCGACCTGGGTCGTGAGCGTGCACGACGTCGAGCCGCATCAGCCGCGCCTCGGTCGACTCGAACGAGCGCTGACCCGTCGCCTCCACCGTCGACCCGACGGGCTGATCGTCCACCACCGATGGCTGGCCGACCGACTGGTGCACGACCACGGCGTCGACCCCGATCGCATCGCCGTCGTCCCCCATCAGGTCTTCCCGGTCGATGCTCCCGCCGCTCGCCCGACGACGGACCGGCCGCGCCTGCTGTGCTTCGGTGCTCTTCGTCCGAACAAGGGTCTGCCGTGGCTGATCGGCGTGATGCAGCGCCCCGAACTCACGGGCATCGAGCTCATGATCGCCGGGCGCGGCGATGCCACCGAGGAAGCCCGAATCCGTGACCTCGTCGGCGACGCCGCGAACATCACCCTCGAACTCGGCTACGTCACGACCGAGCGCAAGAACGAGCTCTTCCGGTCGTGTTCGGCGGTCGTCATGCCCTACGAATCGTTCGCATCCCAGTCGGGCGTGCTGCACGACGCCTACGGCCACGGCCGCCCGGTCGTCGTCACCGACGTCGGTGCCCTCGGCACGACCGTGCGTCACGACCGCACCGGCGAGGTGGTCGACCATGGCGACGACGACGCCCTTGTCACCGCCATCGAGACGGTGCTCGGACCGGCCGGCGACGACGACGCACGGCAGGCAGCCACGATCGCGGTCGACCAGTCGCCCGCACGCATCGCCGAGCAGCTCCGCCTGGCCTACGAGCGCTTCGGCGCCTGACCCCGGTCGCCTCGAATCTCGAGGGATGCAAGAATCCGCGACGGCGGATCGGTAGCCCAGGCGATCAGGGAGCGTGAACGCGGTGAACGCCTCCCCTCGACTGCTGGTGCTCGACCAGCTGTTCGCCGCACACGCGACCACGGTGTTCGGCGGCGCGACGTTTGAGCTCCTCGTCCCGACGTCGGTGGACGAAGACGGACGGCTCGTGCTCCCCTGGGCGTACATCGAGGAAACTGTTAGCCTTTGGCTGATTCCACGATGCGGAACTCTTCCGCATCGTGGAACGCACTGCTACGCTCGCCGCTCGCGGGCCAGCAGGGTGGCTCCACAGAGAATTCATGGGGGAAAACCATGTCCTTCCCGTCCGATCTCGAGATCGCCAGCCAGGCGAACCTCCGACCGCTCACCGAGATCGCCGCCGATGCGGGGATCCCGGCCGAATGCCTCGAGCCCTACGGTTCGGGCGCCGCGAAGATCACGCTCGACGCCATCGAGAAGATGGCCGATCGCCCGAAGGCGAAGTACGTCGTCGTCTCGGCCATCACCCCCACCCCGCTGGGTGAGGGAAAGACCACCACCACGGTCGGCCTCGGCCAGGCGTTCCAGCACATCGGCTCGTCGGCCACCATCGCCATCCGGCAGCCGTCGATGGGCCCGACCTTTGGCATCAAGGGCGGCGCCGCCGGCGGCGGCTACAGCCAGGTCGTCCCGATGGAGCTGTTCAACCTGCATCTCACCGGCGACATGCACGCGGTGACCTCGGCCCACAACCTCTGTTCGGCCATGGTCGACGCGCACATCTACCACGGCAACGAAGCCGGCTTCGACATCCACAACATCACGTGGCGGCGCGTCGTCGACATCAACGACCGTGCCCTCCGAAACATCAATGTCGGCCTCGGCGGCAAGATGGACGGCATCCCCCGCGAAACCGGCTTCGACATCACGGCCGCCTCCGAGGTGATGGCCGCACTGGCGCTCGCCGCCCTTGGTGTAGCCGAGGACGATGCGACCCATGCGGGCGCGGAGATCGTGCAGGTCGGTGGCGAGCG
>JBCBYI010000316.1:0-2395 GCA_039815945.1 Actinomycetota bacterium
CAGGTCGCCGCCGATCACATCGGCCCCGAGATCCACGAGATCCTGCAGCGAGCCGAGGATTTCCGCGACCGGCGCGCCGAACGCACCGTGTTCGACTCGACCGGCTGGGCCGTCGAAGACGACATCGCGCTCCGCCTCGCCGTCCGCCTCGCCGAGGAGCACGATCTCGGCCTGGCGGTCACCCTCGAGCGACTGCCCGAGGATCCGTACGACCCGTACGCGACCGCCTGAGTGATCAGCGCCAGGGGGCGTCGTAGGCCGGGTCGTGCTCGGCGAGGATCGCGGCCGCGATCGCATTGAGGTCGATCGTCCACCCGTAGCCGGCGTCGAAGGTCGCCAGATCGACGTCGTAGATCGCCTGGAGCCACACGAGGCTGGAGAGATCCTCGAGGATGAGATCGGCGTGGCCGAAGTCGTCGCGGAACACGCCGCTACCGTCCGATCCGACGAGTTCGCTGACATCGGGCAGATCGTCGGCGCCGAACCGGCTGTAGAGCTCGCCGGCGGCCAGGCCATAGGGGATGGCGAAGAACGTCGTGCCCGGGTACTCCGCCCGAAGTCCATCGATCAGAGGATGGGCGATCAGCGGATACGCGCCGTCGAGCGCGGCGGCGTACGCCGTGGGGGTGTAGTCGACCGGGTCGGTGAGCCACGGCATCGCGACGAAGACGGTGACGTCGGGGTTGTCGACGAGGGCGTAGTCGATCCAGAGCCGGTAGCCGTCGAGGGTCGGATGCAGCGGGTGATACGTCATGCCGAACAACTCGACCTCGCCGGTGTCGAGGACGGCTTGGATACGCGCCTGCCGACTCGGATTGTCCCAGAGCGCTTGCGGTGCGCCGTTGGCGTTGCCACCGAACACGATGTCCTGGCTGTGATCGTGGAAGCCGGCAAGCGGCGCGAGCGTGGCCATCTGCTCGGCCATCGGGCGGAAGAAGCTGTGCCCGATGAAGAGCGAATCGAACCCGTCGCCGGGCGACGATCCGCCACACGACGGCGCCGTCGCGTCGACGGCGACCGGCGGCGAACCCCGGTACCGGAAGAGGAACGTGGCGATCTGGCCTCGGGTAACGGGATCGTCGGGGGAGAAGGCCGTGTCGCTCGTGCCCGTCGTGATGCCCTCGTCGAACAGCCAGCCGACGGCGGCCTGTTGCCAATCGGCGACCACGTCGTCGAACGGGTGAGCCGGCGCGCCCGAGGGCGGATCGGCCAGGCGAAACAGAAGTGCCGCGAACTGGCCGCGGGTGAGGGTGCTCTCCGGCGAGAAGGTCGTGTCGCTCGTGCCCGTCGTGATGCCCTGCGCGAACAGCCACGAGATCGGGTCCTGCTGCCACGCCTTGGTGACATCGGTGAAGGGGTGAGGATCGGCGGCGGGGCGACCCTCCATTCGCCACAGGAAGGCCGCGGCCTGGGCCCGGGTGACGTCGTTCCATGGCGAGAAGCACGACGGTGACGTGCCCGTCGTGATCTCGTTGTCGACCATCCACTGCACGGGCGCGGTGAAGTAGCGGCCCTCGTCGACGTCGCCGAAGCCGGCGACCGCAGCGGCGGGTGCGTTGCCGGCGAGGACGGCCAGGGAGACGAGCAGGGCAAGGGAACGAAGACGTCGCATCAGGTTCAGCATCGGCCAATCGACGGCCGGGGTGAATGCCGTGCAGCGATCCCTCACCGAACCCTCACACCCGAACGGATCAGTCGACGCCGTCGACGTAGACCCACCGGCCGGCCTCGCGGCGGAACCGGCTGCGCTCGGCTCGGACCCCGGCCCGACCGCCCCGCTGGAAGTGGGCCCGGAACTCGACGATGCCCTCCGTGTCGAGTTGCCGCCCCTTCACCGTGTCGATGACGTCGAGCCGAGTCCATCGCTGATCGGGGTCGACGGTGACCGTCGCCGGCCGGGTCTCGGGTGCCCAGCTGACGGTGAGATGGGCGACGTCGCCGAGCGAGAACGCGGTGAATCTCGACCGCATGAGCGCCTCGGCCGTCGGCGCCGGTGTGCCGGCGAGGATCGGGCCACAGCAGTCGTCGAACGCGGGGCCGCTCCCGCACGGGCACGTCACGGCGACGCCTCACAGAACGGATAGCCGAATCGTCCCTCGAAGAGGGCGTCGAGTTCACTGCGGATCGCGGGTCCCCCACCGAAGTCGTTGGGGCTCGGTCGCAGCTCCGTGAACGACTCGATCGCGATGCAGCGCCGCTCGTTGCCGTCGGGCGTGGCGTCGTTCTCGATCGAGAGCACGGCGAGGTGGTTGAGCAGACGGGTCTCCTCGGAGAGGCGATCTCGGTGCGACAGGCGGGCGTTGGTGAGCAGCGTCGCGCCGAGGGCCAAGGCCACGAGCACACCCGCCCCGACGAAGACCGCGGACTGCGCCTGCGGGGCGCGCTCGAGCGCGAC
>JBCBYI010000317.1:0-2386 GCA_039815945.1 Actinomycetota bacterium
GATTCGAGCACCCGGCGAGCGGCGCCCGCCTGCACGACCATGACGCTCATCGAGTGGGCGACCACGTCGTGGAGTTCTCGAGCGATGCGGGTGCGTTCGTCGGCGACGGCCCGGCTCGCTTCGGCCTGACGTCTGCCCTCGGCGTGGGCGGCTGTGCGTTCGAGCCCGCGCATGTAGGCCCGGCGGGTGCGGAGGTTGTCACCGAGCACCCACGCGGTGCCGTACATCACGAGGAAGGCCGGGATCGCGAACCACGGGAGATCCTCGTCGGGGGAGATCACACCGGCGGTGCCGACGATCAGGATCGT
The DNA here is from genome assembly GCA_039815945.1 of Actinomycetota bacterium. Taxonomy (GTDB): domain Bacteria; phylum Actinomycetota; class Acidimicrobiia; order Acidimicrobiales; family Aldehydirespiratoraceae; genus UBA11606. The sequence continues at coordinate 309 of JBCBYI010000317.1, forward strand.
GGCGATCAACGCCACGCCATGGTTGAGGCTGCGGGGCCGATCGATGTGGGCACCGACGCTGTAGATCGCGATCAGCATGGTCGTGCCGACCGCTTCGTCGGGGTAGTCGAGCACCCAGTACGGGGTCGTGAAGCCGAGCATCACCCACGCAGAGGCGACGGGGAAGCTTCGGCGGGTCAGGATCGGAAGACAGGTTCCGACGATCAGCACGTAGGCGAACCAGTCGAGCTCCCGGTTGCTCGGCGATGCCTCCTCGTGGTTCACCGCGAAGATCGAGAAGGCCATGATCGTCACGACGAGGGCCATGTCGGCCGCGACCGGGTGACGGCGGAGCCAGTCGACGAAGCGGTTCACGGCGGTCATGGCCTCCACGGTAGAGAAAACCACGCCCCGGTGGCATCCTCCGCGGCGGTGATCGCAGGTCCTCCCTTGGGACGACGAGATCGACCGGCGAGGACGTGGGCCCGGTTCCTGCATAGATTGGCCCCGTGCAGTGCCCCTCCTGTAACACCGAGGTCGTCGAAGGCGCCCGGTTCTGCAGCGCGTGCGGCTACGAACTCACCCGCCGAGCGGACGAACGGCGGGTCGTCACCGTGCTGTTCGCCGACATCGTCGGATTCACCGGCCTGTCGGAGGATCGCGATCCCGAACAGGTCAAGAACATGGTCGACGGCTGTTTCGCCCGCCTGGCCGATGACATCACGGCCTTCGGTGGCCGGGTCGACAAGGTCATCGGCGACGCGATCGTCGCCCTGTTCGGCGCGCCGATCGCCCACGAGGACGATGCGGAGCGAGCGGTGCGGGCCGCGTTGCGGATGCAGGAGACCGTGGGACGCCTCGACGCCGACACCGGTGTCGGCATCCGGCTCCGGATCGGGGTGAACACCGGCGAGGTGCTCGTCGGGGCGATGACCGCCGGCGACGACTACACGGCGATGGGCGATGTCGTGAACACCGCCTCACGACTCCAGACCGCCGCCGAGCCGGGCACCGTGCTCGTCGGCACGATCACCCAGGAAGCCACCCAGGAGTTCATCCGCTACCGCTCGGTCGGGCAGCTCCACGCACGCGGACGCGAGGCCCCGGTCACGGCTTACCGGGCGCTCGCCCCGTACGGCCCTCCCGGTGAACGGCGGGCCAGCGCCGAGCTGCCGTTCGTCGGTCGCGAACGCGAGCTCGATCTCGTCACCGTCGCCATCACCAACACCTATGAGACCCGACGGGGGCTGCTGCTCGGCATCACCGGCGAGTCCGGTGTGGGCAAGTCGCGGGTCGCGGCCGAGGTCGCGGATCTCGCCCGGTTCGACCACGACGCCGTCGTCCTCCACGGGCGGTGTCTGCCCTACGGCGAGACCAACATCTGGTGGCCGGTCGCCGAGTTGATCCGGTCGGCGGTGTCGCTCGATGCCGCAGCCGATGCCGAGGCCGCCCGAGCTGCGGTGACCGACATGGTCGACCGCACTCTCGGCGACCGGGCCGAGACGCTCGACGCGCCGCGCGTCACCGACGGCATCATGCACGTCCTCGGCTACGACACGCCGCTCGCTCGGCTCGCTCCCGATCGAGCCGTCGCCGAGGTGACCCGCAGCACCCGGATCCTGCTCGGCACCCTCACGCGCACGACCCCGCTCGTGATCTGGCTGTCGGATCTGCAGTTCGCCGACGATGCGGTCCTCGACCTGCTCGAACACCTGATCGACCGGCTGGGACGACGGCCGGTCGTCATGATGGTGACCGGCACGCCGAAGCTCTTCGAACGCTGGTCGCCCGCCACCGGCCGCTTCACCCTCCTCGGTCTCGCTCTCGACGGTCTTGACGACGAAGCGATGCACCTGCTCGCCGCCGAGGTCGCTCGCGGGCTCGATCCCGAGACCCGCGCTGCGCTCATCGAGCGAGCCGGCGGCAATCCGCTGTTCCTCGAAGAGATGGCCCGCACGCTCGCCGCCACCGGTGGGGCCGACGCCGACAATCTGCCGGCCAACGTGCGCAGCGTGATCAGCGCCCGTCTCGACGCTCTCGACGAGCTCGCCCGCAGCGTGATCGGCAATGCGGCCGTGCTGGGCCAGCGCGGCGATCGC
>JBCBYI010000318.1:0-2385 GCA_039815945.1 Actinomycetota bacterium
TACACGACGGTTCCGGCCAACACGAGGGCGGCCCAGGTCGACGCGAGGCCGGAGATCACCCGCGCCGCCGGCGGCCGTTCGCGGCGGACGAAGGTGCGCCGGCCGGCGAGTCCGATGGAGCCGGTGACCAGGCTCACGCCGAGCAGGGCGAGCGAATCTCCGAGGTCGTCGGCGATGCCGAGCACGGCGGCGACCACCGCGACGATCGTGAACGCGACGAGGCCGTCGGCGACGGCGAGGCGGCTGTAGGAATCTCGGCGAGGGGTGCCGAAGGTCCGCTCGGCCCTGCTGACCGCCCGTCGGCTCACCCGAGTACCCGGTGCACCTCGTCGACCGAGCTGGGCATGGCCACGACGACCACGTGGTCCTTGGCCCGGAGTCGACTCTTACCTCGCCCGATCTGCGGCTTGCCGTCGCGCACGAAGGCGGCGATGAGCGCGTCCTTCGGGAGCTCGAGCTCCTGCACGAGCGAACCGTCGGCCGGGCTGTCGTCGGCGACCTCGAGTTCGAGGACCTCGGCCTCGCCGTGCAGGAAGGTCGCGACCGCGGCGACGCCGCCGCGAACGAAGCGGAGCACGCCGTTGGCCGTGGCGGTACGGGGTGAGAGCGCGACGTCGACGCCGGCGCCGCTCAGGAGCCCCAGGAGGGCCAAACGGTGGAGCACGGCGACGGTCTCGGTGGTGCCGTTCGCCTTGGCGAACAGGCAGGCCAAGATGTTCGCGTCGTCCTCGCCGGTGAGCGCGACGACCATCTCGTAGCGTCCGACATCGGCCTCATGGAGCAGGTCGTCGTCGGTGATGTCTCCTTCGAGTACCAAGGAGTTCTCGAGACGCTCGGCCAGCTCCCGGGCGCGATCGGGGTTGCGCTCGACGACGACCACCTGCACGCCGCGGCTGGTGAGGCTCTTGGCCAGGATCTCCGCGGTGCGTCCGCCGCCGAGCAGCATGACTCGCTTCGGGGTCTCCTTCTCCAGCCCGAGCAGCTCGATCACCAGCCGGCGCGCCCGCCGCTTGGCGACGATCCGGACGTGGTCGCCGGCCTCGAGGCGATGGTCTCGGCGCGGGATGATCGTCTCTTCGCCGCGGCCGATCGACGCGACCATGAAGTCCCAGTCGGGCTCGAACTCCTCGGCGATGTCGCCGAGGGTGCGGCCGACGAGTGGCGCTTCGGCGGGCAGGGTCGCGCCGATGACGACGACTTCGCCGTTGGCCATGTGGGCGACCTCGTCGGCGCCGGGGAAGTCGAGGAGCTCCAGCACCTCGGCTGCGGTCTCGGCATCGGGATCGATGAAGAGGTCGGCGCCCGATGCGTCGAGCACCGCCTGCGCCTTGTGCCCCCTGAGGTCGGCGGCCTCGATACGACAGATCGTCTGCTTCACCCCCATCGACTTGCCCACCATCGAGGCGACGATGTTTGCCTCGTCGTTGGACGTGACCGCCACGAGCAGTTCGCTGTGCTCGATGCCGGCTCGGCTGAGGGTGTCGGGGTGGGTGCCGCTGCCGACCACGGTCAATACGTCGAGGGAGTCGTCGAGGCGGCGCAGCTTGGAGCTGTCGAGGTCGACGATCGCGACGTCGTGACCCTCGCGGCTCAGGCGGTCGGCGACGTATGAGCCGACCTCGCCGGCGCCCACAACGACTACGTGCACGGGTCTGTTCTACTCCTTCAAAGCGTCGATGTGGAGGCTTCGGCCCCTACTCGAGCGCCCCGGGCCGGAACTCGTGGATGCGTTCCTCGGTGACGACGGCGTCGAGCGGCATGTCCCACGGCTCGACTGGGACCGACTCGACCTGCTGGAACGCGTGAGCGACGCCGATCAGCAAGGGCCGGTCGATGCCGGACTGGGCGATGGCACGGTCATAGAAGCCCGCGCCCTGACCGAGGCGCTGTCCGAGCTCGTCGAAGGCGACCAGGGGCACCAGGACGACGTCGTGGCGCGAGAACGGCACCGGGTCGCCCTCGACCGGTTCGTCGATGCCGAAGCTGCCGGCGATCGACGCCGCCCCGGGAAGCCACGGCAGGAAATCCATGCGCTCGCCGTCGACGCGCGGAACGGTGACGATCGCGCCCCGATCGAGCATGAGCGTGAGCGCCGCATCGATGTCGACCTCGCCCCGGATGCCGCGATAGCCGCCCACCAGTTGGGCTCGCTCCAGCACCGGAATGCGGGCAAGCCGGGCCATCACCGCCATCGACGCGGCCGCCATGTCCTCGTCGGACAGCACGGCGCGACGCTCACGGAGCACGAGGCGCATCGCGCGGCGGCGGTCGGCCAGTTCGGTCATCGGGGGAAGTCTCCTACGAAGAACGACGGAGGGGGGACCCATGTGGGTCCCCCCCTCCGCTCAGATCGTGCTGATCAGGATCAGACGAAGGCGCTGGCGA
>JBCBYI010000319.1:0-2375 GCA_039815945.1 Actinomycetota bacterium
GCCGGTGACTCGGCCGGCCTTCTGTGAGAGACCGGTCTGATCAAGGCCCCGGACGTGCAGCCCGTCGATCATCGCCGCGGTCGCCACCACCTGAGCGACGGTGACGACACCGGTACCGCCGATGCCGACCATGCGCAGGTCGAGCGAGTCAGGCGAGACGATCAGGTCGGGGTCTGGAAGGTCGCCGATCTTGGCACCCTTGCCCTTCTTCTTCTCGGCCTTCGGGTTGGGCGTGATCTGGATGAAGCTCGGGCAGTCGCCTTCCATGCACGAGTAGTCGAGGTTGCAGCTCGACTGATCGATCGTGGTCTTCGTGCCGAGCGGGGTGTCGATCGCCTGGACCGACAGGCAGTTCGACACGGCACCGCAGTCGCCGCACGCCTCGCAGATGCGGTGGTTGATCGCGATCTTGTAGGGCGGCGTCTCGACGAGGCCCCGCTTGCGAAGCCGTCGGGCCTGGGCTGCACACGCCTGGTCGTGGATCATCACGGTGACACCGGGGACGGTGGCGAGGTACTCCTGTGCCTCGACCACGCGGTCGCGGTCCCACACCTTCACCGCACCCTTCGGGCCGACCGGCATCTCGGCGCCGCGGTAGGCGCTGACGTCGTCAGTGGTGACGAGTACCTCGGCGACGCCGTGGGCGAGCAAGGCGGTGGCGATCTCGGGAACGGTCTGGCCGCCGACGGCGTCCTGACCGCCGGTCATGGCGACGGTGCCGTTGTAGAGGAGCTTGTAGGTCGTGTTCATCCCGGCTGCGACCGACGCCTGGATGGCGAGCTGGCCGGAGTGGAAGAACGTGCCGTCGCCGAGGTTCTGGATGAAGTGCTCGCGTTCGACGAACGGGGCCATGCCGATGAATTGGGTGCCTTCGGCGCCCATCGCGGTGATGCCGGCGATGTCGCCGACCTTGTCGTCATCCATCAGCAGAACCATGCCGTGGCAGCCGATGCCGGCGCCGACGAGCGTGTCGTCGGGGACCTTGGTCGAGCGGTTGTGCGGGCAGCCGGAGCAGAAGTACGGCGATCGGTCGACCGACAGCGGCAACAGTTGCTTCTCGCGCTTCGGCGGCGTTGGCGGCGTGAGCCGATCGGCGATGCGGGCGCTGAGGCGCTCGCGCAGACCGTCGACCATCGCGCCGGCGTCGAGGATGCCGTGATCGCGCATCAGTACCCGGCCGTCTTCGTGACGCTTGCCGACGACGCGGGGCTGATGCGGCCCGCCGTAGAGGGCGTCCTTCACGAGCCACTCGAGGGTGGGGTTCTTTTCCTCGACCACGACGATCTCGTCGAGGCCCCGGGCGAAGTTGCGGATGTTGTTGGGGTCGACCGACAGCGGCATCTGCATGTGCATCAGGCGGATGCCGGCGGCCTCGATGTCGGCGAGCGTCGGCAGGCCGAGCCGGCGCAGCGCCTCGAGCAGCTCGTGGTACGTGTAGCCGGTGGCGACGAGCCCGAGCCACGCATCGCTCGGGTCGGCGGTCGGGTGGTTGAGTCTGTTCGCCGTCGCGTAGCGCTGGGCGAGTATCAGACGGATCGTGCGGAAGTCGCGCTCGAGCTCGAGGGTCTTCGGGGTGAGCAGCCGGCCCTCGGGGCGGGGCTCGTAGATCGTGCCGTTCGGGTCGCCGGGGATCGACAGATCGGGCGTGACGATCTCGACCCGGTCGAGGCCGAGGTCGACCGTGCCCGAACCATCGGCGACGGGGGAGACGATCTTCATCGAGGTCCAGAGGCCGGTCATGCGGCTCAGCGCCACCGCATGGCGACCCAGGTCGATGACCTCCTGCACGTCGCCGGGATAGAAGATCGGCATGTGGAGGTCGTAGATGGTGGCGTCCGACGACGATGGAATCGTCGACGACTTGGCGGCCGGATCATCGCCGACGAGCGCGATGGCGCCGCCCTTCGACGAGGTTCCGGCGAAGTTGGCGTGGCGGAGCGCGTCGCCCGCCCGGTCGATGCCGGGGCCCTTGCCGTACCAGATGCCGAGCACACCCTCGTACGTTGCGTCGGGCTGCTCGGTGGCGAGCTGGCTGCCCATCACCGCGGTGGCGCCGAGCTCTTCGTTGACTGCCGGCTGGAGCACGACGTCGACGTCGGTGGCGACGCGCAGCGCCTTCTCCAGCTCCATGTCGTAGCCACCGAGGGGCGAGCCGGGGTATCCCGACACGAACGCGGCGGTCGTCAACCCGTTGCGTTTGTCGATGCGCATCTGCTCGATCGGCAGTCGGGCCAGTGCCTGCACGCCCGTCAAGAAGACGCGACCGACGTCCTTGAGGAAGCGGTCGGAGAGCTCGTACTCGGTGATCGCCATGTGACGAGCGTCGCACCAGTGCGGGCTACACTCAAACCGTCCGAACGATAAACGGGGAATTG
>JBCBYI010000031.1:0-24221 GCA_039815945.1 Actinomycetota bacterium
GGGCCTCGTCGACGCGGGCGACACCATCTGCGAGGAGAACCAGGCGACACGCAGCGTCGCCGGTGACGGCGGCCTCACGACGATGGGCCGCTACTACGAACCGGCGATTGCCGAGACGTTCCGGGCCGGTTCGTTTGCCGACCGCATCGAGGTTCCCGTACTGCTCGCCGGGGCGTGGCAGGACGCCCAGATCGGACCGGGCGGCCTGGGTCTCGCCGAGAATCTCGTCAACTCGCCGTTCGTGAAGGTCGTCGCCTCGAACGGGAGCCACGCCGACCCGTGGGCCCTCGAGACGCTGGTGATCTGGAAGGACTTCCTCGACATCTACGTCGGCGGCGAACAGCGACCGATCCCGCCGTTGATCGCCGGCTTCTTCCCGTCGCTGCTCGACGACGCCCTGTTCAAGACCACCGCACCCCTTCCGAGCCGGCCGCTCATCGAGGGCACCCCGGAGGAGCAGCGGGCGGCGTTCGAGGCCGAACCGCGGATCGTCTACCTCTTCGAACGCGGAGGCGACGCCGCCGCGCCGGGTGCCCCGATCGCCCGCCACGTCCACGGCAGTGACGACTGGCTGTCCGAGACCGGCGACACCGTGACGTTCCATCTGGGCGACGAGGGTGCGCTGTCCATCGAACCGACGACGGCGACGGAGGCGAGCACGGCGTTCGCCCTCGACGAGTCGCTCGCCACGCTCGACCTGCTGCCCGAGATCGACAACCCGACCACGTCGGTGCTGTTCGAAGCCGACCCGCCCTACGAGTGGTACCTCGAACCCGACGGCAGCGCCGCCGTGTTCGCGAGCGCCCCGCTCGACACTGACCTCGTGTGGTTGGGCCAGGCGGCGGCCAACCTGTGGATCCGCTCGACCACCGACCAGGCCGACCTGTCGGTGACGGTCAGCGAGATCCGCCCTGACGGCTCCGAGATGTACATCCAGTCCGGGTTCCTGCGAGCCGAGCTGCGCACGCCCGGGCCCGACGCGACGATCACCGACCCCGACCTGCGACTCCTCGAGGCCGACGCAGCGCCACTCCCGGTCGGCGAATGGGTCGAGGCGTCGATCCCGATCGAGCTCACCGGCCACATCTTCCGGGCCGGTTCACAGATCCGTCTGTCGTTCCACTCACCGGGCGGCGACCGCCCGATCTGGACCTTCGACGTCGACCCGGTGCCCGACGGCGCCACCGTCGATATCGGCCACGACACCGCGCGGCCGTCGTCGTTCTCCTTCGAGATCGAGCCCGCCGTGACCGGCTACCCGACCGACGTGCCGATCTGTGGCACCCGCGGCCAGCCCTGCCGCGACTGACCCGTCAGGATCACTCGTTGCCGACGTGGTGGGGCACGTCGGGGTCGAGGGCCTGGTAGCCGTGGGCCTCGTGGGCGAACCAGATCGAGTGACGTTCGATGCCGCTCGCGTCGTCGAAGAGTCCCGTCATGACCGCGCACGGTAGCCCGCTACGGTCCGTCGGCATGGAGATCGTGCTCGTGCATCCCGAGATCGCCCCGAACACCGGCGCGATCATCCGGCTGGCGGCGAATACGGGCGCTCGCCTTCACCTCGTCGAGCCGCTCGGCTTCGCCCTCGACGATCGTCTCTATTCGCGAGGCGGACTCGACTATCACGAACTGGCCGACGTCACCGTCCACGCCGACCTCGACGCGGCGGCCGCCGCGCTGCCCGGCCGCTGGTGGGGATTCTCGGCCAAGGCGACCACCCGGTTCAGCGACGCACCGATCGGTGCCGACGACGTGCTCGTGTTCGGGGCCGAACGGGCGGGCCTGACCTCCGACGCAATCGCCCGCATCGGTGCCGACCACCTGCTCGCGATCCCGATGGTCGAGGGCAGCCGCAGCCTCAACCTCGCCAATGCCGTCGCGGTCGTCGTCTACGACGCCTGGCGCCGGCAGGGCTACCCGAGTGCGTCGGGGAGTGGAACGGTCGCCGAGGCGCCGGGCCGGCCGCCGTTCTGAGCTACCGGAGGGCCTCTGCCGGCATCACCGGATCCACGTGGCCGTGCCCGCACAGGTGGTTGAACAAGGTGAGCACCCGGTCGTCGCGCTTGGCGCCGAGCACCGACACGGTCGCCGTGCGGAGGGGAAACCGGCGCCCCTGATCGGCTGGCAGGCCCAGCCACCGGGCGATGGCGATCGACAGGAAGTGGCCGTGGGCGAACACCACCACCTCTCCGGGAATCGACTCGATGCGTTCGAAGAAGCGATCGGCGCGCACCCCGACTTCGCCAGCCCACTCGCCGCCCGGCACCCCGTCGAGCCACTTCGACCACCCCGGCCGTTCGGTCGTGATCTCGTCGTTGGTGCGGCCCTCGACCTCGCCGTAGTCCCACTCGACGAGATCGTCGTCGAGCACCGGCTCGAAGCCGGCGAGACGGGCGGTCTCTCGCGCCCGGAGCAACGGACTCGAGAACGCAGCCTCGAAGTCCCACTCGGCGAGAGTGGCGGTGACGAGTCGGGCCTCGCTCTCGCCCTGGTCGGTCAGGGGGATGTCGGTGCGGCCGGTGTGGCGGCCAGTGCGGCTCCACCCGGTCTGGCCGTGACGGACGAGCACGATCTGTTCGGGCATGCCCGCATCGTCGCACGTGTGACCGATCAACAGGGCCGAACCGTCGCGGGACTGCCAGACTGGCGCCCGTGCAGGTCCGCCTGATCGCCACCGACCTCGACGGCACGTTCTTCGGGCCCGATCATCGTCCCCTCGCCCGCAACGTCGCCGCGCTCAACGCGCTCCAGGCGACCGGCGTGATCTGTGTCGCGGTGACCGGTCGTTCCCACATGGGCGGCGTGCCGCTCGCGACGTCGAACGGGGCGGAACTCGACTGGTTCATCGGCTCGAACGGCGGGCACCGCGTCAATCTCCGAACCCGGGAGATGGAAGAGCGGCTCGCCTTCGACGACGCCGCGGTGGATGCGGCTCGCACCGGTCTCGAGGCTGCGCTCCCCGACATCGCGTTCGGGTTCGAGGCCGGCGATCGACTGATCTGGGAACAGCGGTTCATCGATCTGTACCCGCATCGACTCGGCGGCACGCTCCACGATGAGGATCACCGCGGTGACGGCAACACGCCCACGGCTGTCGGGAAGATGCTGATCGCCCACCCCGACCACGGCAACCGGGCGCTGATCGATCTCGTCACCCCTCACTTCGGTGACGACACCCACGTCACGTCGTCGGGCATCGACTTCGTGGAGGCGACACCACCGGGCGGTCACAAGGGCGCGGCCCTCGCCCGCCTGTGCGCCGAACTCGACATCGTCGCCGAGGAGGTCGTCGCGTTCGGAGACAACCTGAACGATCTGACGATGATCGAGTGGGCGGGCCGCGGCATCGCCATGGGCAACGCGGAGGAAGCGGTGAAGGACGTGGCCGATGAGGTCACCTCCGCCAACGTCGACTTCGGCGTCGCCCGGATCCTCGAAGAACTCATCTGATCGTGACCTCGCGCGTCTTCCCCGGCTGGTGGGTCGTCACCGCCGTCTTCATCATCTTGTCGACGACGTCGGGGCTGATCTTCTACGGCCTCGCCGTCTATCTCGACGCCCTCACCGACGAGCAGTCGTTCTCGACGACGAGCGTCTCGCTCGCGACCTCGGTGTTCTTCGTCGTCGGTGGCGTGGCCGGGCGGATCATCGCTCCCGTGATCGAGGTGCGCGATGTCCGCCTCGTGGTCGCCGCCGGCGGTGTCCTCGGTGGTGCCAGCCTCGCCGCGCTCGGCACCGTCGACTCGCTCGTCGAGCTGTACGCCGTCTATGTCGTGCTCGCCCTCGGCTTCGCCCTGGCCGGCCTCTTGCCGGGCACCACCCTCGTGACCCGATGGTTCCACGGCCGACGGGCCTTCGCGCTCGCGATCGCGTCGACCGGCCTGTCGGTCGGGGGCCTGACCTACACCCAGTTCGCCGCCTGGCTGATCGGCGATCGGGGGCTGGGCGACGCGGCCCCGATCCTTGGCATCGTCTACGTGGTCTCGATCTTCGCGACGCTGCCGCTGCTCATCCCGTCGCCCGCCCATCGTGGCCTGACCCCGGAGGGGGCCGACGAGGTCACCGCCGACGGCACGCCCGACGGCATCGACTACGACACCGCGATCCGCACCCGCTTCTTCGTCGTCGTGCTGATCGGCTTCGTCCTCGCCATGGGCGCTCAAGTCGGCGGCCTGTCCCAGATCGCCAACCTGGGCTCGGAGCGGGTCGACTCGTCGACGGGTGCCCTCGCCGTCTCGGCCATCGCGGTCGGCAGCGTGCTCGGGCGCCTGGCCGGCGGATCGTTCGCCGATCGGTTGCCGCTGATGACCTTCACCAGCGTCCTCGCGGTCGTGCAGGGCGCGACCCTGGTCGCGGTGGCGTTCGCCGACTCCCGCATCGCGCTCCTGATCGTCGCCTTCTGCTTCGGCACCACGATCGGCAACCTCTTGATGCTGCAGCCCCTCTTGATCGCGGCCGCGTTCGGCGTGAAGGCCTACCCCCGGATCTTCGCGTTGCAGCAGCTGATCGTGACCGCCGGAGTCGCCGGCGGACCGCTGCTGCTGGGCGCCTTGCGCGACGCCTCGTCGTACCGGGCGAGCTATGTCGCGGCCGGGGCACTCTCGATGATCGCCGCCGCGGTGATGGCCACGAGTGGTACTCACCGGCCGACGCCCGCCACCGTCGTTCAGCGCACCTCGGGATAGGCGAAGAGGGCCGGTGTGCCGCCGGTGTGGATGAAGACGACATGGTCGTCGGTCGTCCATCGGCCCGCATCCACATGGTGGATCAGGCCGGCCATGCCCTTGCCGGTATAGACGGGATCGAGCAGCACCCCTTCGAGTCGGGCGCACAGCTCGATCGCCTCGACCATCGCGTCGGTCGGCACGCCGTAGGCCTCGCCGACGTGGGTGTCGTCGATCACCACGGCCCGCGGGCCGAAGGTCCGGTCGATCCCGAGGCGGTCGATCACCCCTTCGGCGAGCTGTCGCACGATCGGCGAGAGATAGTCGCTCGATCCGCCGGCGCTGATGCCGAGCACCGGCACCGCGCTCCGCTTGATGGCGAGACCGGCGATCAGCCCCGCCTGGGTGCCGCCCGAGCTGGTGGCGTGGACGATCTCGGCGGGAGTGAAACCGAAGCTCTCGGCCTGCCGCAGCAGCTCCGCGGCGCCCGTGCGGTAGCCGAACGCACCGACGACCGAGGATCCACCGAGCGGCACGACGTACGGCGTGCGGCCCGCCGCCCGGAGCTCATCGGCGCGGGCGTGCAGCGCGGCGACCATGTCGGTGCCGGCCTCGTGGTCGAGCACCGTCGCGCCGAGGAGCGAGTCGAGCTGCAGGTTGCCGCCGCCGTTGTAGGCCTCGGGTCGTTCGGGGAAGCGGTGCTCGAGCAGCAACTCGCAGTCGATCCCCAGCCGAGCCGCGGCCGCCGCGGTCTGGCGGCAGTGGTTGCTCTGGGTCGCCCCGATCGTGAGCACCACGTCGGCGCCCTGTTCCAACGCATCGGCCAGGAGGTATTCGAGCTTGCGGACCTTGTTGCCGCCGATCGCCAGGCCGGTCGCGTCGTCGCGCTTCATCCAGATCCGAGGACCGCCGAGCTCGGCCGAGAGTCGGTCGAGCGGCTCGAGTGGTGTCGGCAGGTGGGCGAGGCTGACGTGGGGGGCGGGGGTCGGCATGGCCGCACCGTACCGCCCGGCCCTGGCGTCAGCCGAAGGTCACCGACGGGGCGATCAGGTCGACGACGGCGTGGATGGCACCGGTCGTCTCGTCGAGGTGGAGTCCATCGCTGCGGGGGTAACGCTCGGCGTCGTCCTGGATGCGGTCGCCGACGTCGAGCACGTCGACGTGGGTGTGGGCCGCGAGCTCCCAGAGCAGCTCGCGGTACGCGGACATGCGCCGGTCGGTCTCGGCGTTGCCGTCGGGATCCGCCAACAGTTCGGGGAACAACGGGCGGGGCGGGGTGACGATCAACAGCCGGGCGCCGACCGCGTCGGCCTGGGCGATCATCGTCTCGTAGCTCTGCCGGATGGCGTCGTGGAGCCGACCGTCGGTGATGTCGAAGACGTCGCCGGTGGGAACGTGTTCGTGTTCGGCGAAGGGCAGCCCGTGATCGACGACGAGCACGAGGTCGGTGCCATCGTCGACGCGGGGTCGGCACGGCTCGTCCATCGTGCCGAAGCCGGTCGCCCAGTCCCGGTACTGCGCCTCGTCGAAGACCGGCGAGCAGAGCGGGAACGAACGCGAGACGGCGGTGCCGCCCCGGGCCTCGACCCACCCGGCGACGGCGTCGCGCAGGTTGTAGGCGGTCGAATCGCCGACGAGCATCACCGTCGCGTCGGCGGCGACGGGCACGGTCGGGAGCGGCGGCGCCGTGGTCGTCGTCGTGGTCGACGGCGCGAACTCGACCGCACCGGCGACGTCGGCCTCGGCCGTGGTGGTCGGGGCAGGTGCGACCGTGGTCGTCGTCGGGGCAGCGAGGGCGGCTGCGGTGGCGGCGGCGATGTCGTCGCCGTCGGGATCGGTCGCGGTCGATGCGAGGACGGCGAACGCCACCACCGAGGCGACGGTCGCGCCGCCGAGGGTCCGGATCGGCGAGCGCAGGCGGGCGCCGGTGCGGATCGGCCACTCGATGAGGTGGTGGCTCAGCTCGGCCAGGGCCAACGTGGCGACGACGGCGACGATCGGCGGCGCATCGAGCAGCACCAGCAGCGGCCAATGGAAGAGGTAGACCGCGTAGCTGCGCTGCCCGAGCCAACCGAGGGGCCGCATCCCGAGCAGCCGCTGGGCGGCCGGGGCGGTCGCACACCACGCCACGACGACCGCGGCCGACACCGCGATGACGCTCAGCGCGCCGGTGGCGACGAACGGGTCGCCCTCGCCGAGGGTCGCGGTGAGACCGACGACGACGGCGACGGCGGGCACGACCAGCCACGTCGGCACTCGCAGGTCGGGCCGACGGAGCAGCACCGACGCGACGGCGGCTCCGGCGAGCACCTCCCCGAACCGGAACGGGGTGGCGTAGTAGGCGTCGGCGGTGTCCCACCAGAACCAGGTGCCGACGGCGACGACACCGGCCCCGACAAACAGTGCTCGCCGCAGCCCGAGCGCCAAGACGGCCAGCGGCCACACGACGTAGACCTGCTCCTCGATCGCCAGGCTCCACATGTGGGCCAGCGGTGACGGCGCGGAGTCGAAGATCTCCCAGTACCCGCCGGTGGTGGCGGCCGACCACCAGTTGTGGACGTAGACGGTGGCCGCGAGCCCGGCCTCGGCGGTGTCGGGGAGGCGGTCGGGATCGACGATCGCCACCGCGGCGACGGTGGCGGCGATGGTCAGGAGGGCGGCGGGCAGAAGGCGGCGGGCCCGGCGTCGCCAGAAGGTCGCAAGTGACGCGCGGCTGAGTTCGTGGTCACGCGCGACGATCGTCGTGATCAAGAACCCGGAGAGGGTGAAGAAGACCGAGACGCCGATCCAGCCGCCCGGCAACAGCTCGGGCCAGGCGTGGTAGACGACGACGGCAGCGACCGCGAAGCCCCGGAGCCCGTCGAGGGCCGGGATGTGTTTCCCCCTGTGCACAGTCCTCCAGTGTGGCGGACGTCACGGCAAAACTCCCAGGCCGAACGGCCTGTTCCTCAGGCCGGCCCCGATCCGTCCGATGGGAAGGGGATGCCCGTGACCGGTCACGCCCAGTGCGCCCACTGTGGAGCGCTCCTCCACAGCGAGATCTGCTCGATCTGCGCAAAGAGCATCCATGACCCGGTCGCGGTCGTCGACACGACGCCCAACCGCAGGGGTCTGTCGGATGAGAGTCGGCGCCAGCTGCGCGGGTTCGCCGTCGTGGTGATGTCGCTCGCCGTCGTCGGGGCAGGCGCGTATTACGTGCTCACCCGTGAAGAGGTCGAAGCGACACCGACCGCGCTCGCCGTCCCGGTGACGACCACCACGATCGACGCCCCCATCGACGACGCCCCGGTCGTGACCCGCCCGAACGCCGACGCGGCGCCGCTGCCCACCCTTCCGCTGAGCGACGCCGCCGAACGCGACGTGGGAGACGGCACCAACCCGTGGAACGGTGCCCCGCCGCGCAACGTGCTCACCGGCGAACTCCTCGAGAACACCGACTACGGACCGGGGATCGCTGCGATCGCCGATCTGCTCGGCGACGCACCCTCGGGGTTCGAGTTCGGCCCACCGGCCGAGGCCGAGTGGAACGACGTCGATCTCGCCGCGGCCGAATCGTCGCAGCCCTTCGCCGCCCGCAGCGTCGCCGACGACACCGGGCCGATCGCCGACCTGTGGCTCTTCGCCCGGGGCTCGTCGACCACCGACGGGTCGGCCGCGTTCCTCGACGCCGCCCGGGCCCGCTGGCCGATCGATGAGCCGATCGACTCCTTCGCCCCGCGGCCCGGCATCCGGCTCCACCAGATTGTGGCCTTCGGCGGGGAGACCCTGTGGGTCGACGTCCGCGATCGCTGGATGATCCTCTACCTGGCACCGGTCGACGTCGACACGGCATTGCTCGGCGCGATCAGCGAAGACTGGGGCTGAGCCCCGCGGTCACCGCTTCGGCGGTCGACCGGTGTGGACGAAGTCGAGCGACGCCGCCACATTGCGGCTCACGAACCGCTCCAGCCGCGGCGCGGCGAGGTAGCGACCGGCCGCGAGCAACGGCAGCACCGAACCCGACTGCTCGTGCTCCTCGATCGCCGCTCGGGTCAGCTTGATGAGGTGGGCGGTGACGATGAACGACCCGGCACCGTCGGCCAGGGAGGCGTCGACGAGATCCTCACCGGCCGCACCGCCCGCAGCCGCGATCGCAGCGAGCGCCTCGGGTTCACGACCCCGGCGGATGAGCGCCGCGATGTCGCCAGCGGCGGGCACGATCTCGGGCTCGCTCGCCACGCCGTGCTCGCGTTCGGCCCGGCCGGTGTCATGGCACAGCCACACCGCCCACATGGCCTGGCGGACGGTGGCGGCCGACGGGTGCCGGCGCCACGCCCACCGGGCGGCCCGGGCGGTCGTGAGCCCGTGGGTGATGTCGAGCCAGCCGAAGGGTTCGTCGACGTCGAACTCGATGTCGAGGTCGTAGCGAAGCAGCCGACGGCTGGTCGCGTCGACGACGGCGTCGAGCACCCGCTCGACGCCGGCACCGTCGGCCAACGCGTCGGCTGCCGCCGCGATGGGGGGTTCGGGGCTGTCGAGGAAGTCGTCGACGAGACCGGGGTCGGACCACCCGGGGTCGACCGGCACCGCGGCGAGGCCGACGAGGTCGAGGGCACCGACGGCGGCGACCGTCGACCGCATGTAGGGCAGGGTGTCCTCACGCGTGCCGCCGACAGTCGTCAACGCGAGGTGGGGCAAGACGTCGTCGGCCTTGTCCCAACCGACCCGTTCGAGCAACTCGAACGCCTTCTGTACATAGATGATCCCGTGGCCGTAGCTCAGATGATGCATGGACGCGGCCTCGATGAAGGCGCGCGCGGCGTCGCCGGGATCACCCGCCGCGAGGCGTCGCGCGGCACCCATCGCTCCATCGTGATCCTCGGCTTCGATCGTCTCGACGAGATCGAGGTCGTTGGCCGCCGGTACCGAACGAACCGCTCGGCCGCGGGCCGGTTCCGCCAGCGCGGCGAGCCCCTGCACGAGCGGCAGCACCTGCTCGTCATCGTCTCGCTCCTCGGCCCACGCGAGACAGTCGGCGGCGGTCGCCATGCCGTGGCCGGGGCCCCACTCCTCGCGGGGCAGGTTGTGGTCGAAGCCGACCCAGCCGATCTCGGCCGGCTTCGCGCCGTTGGCCAGGAGGCGAACGGTGTCGCGGGCGATCTGGCCGACATAGTCGTCCTCGATCCCCCGCCGCAGGCTCGGCCAGAGACGGGCGCGCGCTTCGTCGGCGGTCGGAGGGGTGACGGTGACCGACACCTCGCCGTCGTCGATCGTCACCGGGTGGCAGGCGACGTCCTCCTCCCCGATCACGCACTCGCCGGTGTCGACCCGGAACTTCCAGTTGTGCCATTGGCAGGTGACCAGCTCGCCGTCGAGCGAGCCGGTGACGAGGCCGTAGCCCTGGTGCGGGCAGGCGTTGTCGACGGCGTGAACGCCGGACTCGGTGCGGACGACGGCGACCCGATGATCCCCGACCCGGGCCATGCGCATCTCGCCGATGGCGAGATCGTCGAGGTGGGCGACCACCTCGGTGGTGCTGCGATCGGTGCTGGTGTCGGTCATGCGTGGACGGTAGAACTTCAGGTGGACTTGAAGTCAAGGGATTCCTGCATGCGCACCTCCGAACCCGATCTCCTCAGCGTCGGCCAGGTCGCCGACCGGTGCGGCGTCGCCGCCTCCGCCGTTCGCTACTACGACGACCTCGGCCTGATCCGGTCGAGCCGCACCGCCGGCGGCCAACGCCGCTTCGAGCGCGACACGATCCGCCGGATCGCATTCATCAGCGCCGCCCAGGCGGTCGGCCGCAGCCTCCAGGAGATCGGCGACGCGCTAGCGTCGCTCCCCGACCGACGAACCCCGACCCACGCCGACTGGAACCGGGTCGCCACGACGTGGCGTCCCCGACTCGACGACCAGATCGAGCGGCTCGTCGCCCTGCGCGACCAACTCGACGCCTGCATCGGCTGCGGCTGTCTCTCGCTCGAACGCTGTGCCATGTACAACCCGACCGACGTGGCGGCCTCGCTTGGGCCGGGGCCCCGCTATCTCCTCGGCGACCGATCGTCCGATGTCGTCGGGGTCGACGAACGCTGAGGTCGGGTTACGATCCGCCCATGGCCGAGATGACCCGACAGCCCGCCGACTGGACCGACCGAGCACCCGTCAAGGTCCGTGCCGCCCGAGAGATCCACGCCTCCCCGCACGAGGTGTGGGACGTCCTCGTCGATCACGACCGCTGGCCCGAGTGGTTCGAGGCCATCGACGACGCCAAGGCGACCGGCGGCACCGGCCTCGGCTCGACGCGCACCGTGTGGGTCGCCAAGAAGCCGATCGACGAGGAGTTCATCGTCTGGGACGAGCCCCACTCGTGGGGGTTCTCGGTGACCCGGGCGGAGGGACTCCTCGGTCGGGTGCTCGAGACGCTCAACGAGCGGGTCGACATCCAGGTCCTGTCCGACGACCGGGTCCGCGTCACCTACCTGATGGCGATGCAGCCCAAGCCGCGCACCGGCATCGTCATGCGGTTCGTGAAGCCCCAGCTGACCAAGGGTCTACGGGCCGCGCTCGCCGGCCTCGAAACCCACATCGAGGCCCAACGGGTCTGACGATTAGCCACCGAGTCGGGCCCGCAGCACCTCAGCGGGCGCGGGGCGCGCGAAGTGAAAGCCCTGGCCCCGCGTACACCCGAGGCCGCGTAGCGCCTCGGCCTGGCCCTCGGCCTCGATGCCCTCGGCGATGACCTCGAGACCGAGCGAACGGGCGAGATAGATGATCGAGCCCACGAACGCGACGTCGTCGGGGTCGTCCTCGAGGCCGATCACGAACGAGCGATCGATCTTGAGCGTGTGGAACGGGAACCGCTTCAAGTACGCGAGCGACGAATAGCCGGTGCCGAAGTCGTCGATCGCCAACTCCACACCCAGCGCCCGCAGTTCGAGCAGCACCGCTTCGCTACGGTCGGGGTCGCGCATCGCCGCCGACTCGGTGACCTCGAGGCACAGACGCCCGGCCGGGAGGTCGTGTTCGGCGAGCGCTCGCGTGATCGTCGCGACCAGGTCGTCACGGTGCAGTTGCTCGGCGGACAGGTTGACCCGGATCTTGGGGCCGTCGTCACCGGAGGGCCACGTCGCCGCCTCCGCACACGCCAGATCGAGCACCCGTTGGCCGATGTCGTGAATGAGTCCGGCCTGCTCGGCGATCTCGATGAACTCCCCGGCAGCCGTGACGGAGCCATCGGGTTGGCGCCACCGCACGAGGGCCTCCGCGCCCAACACACCGCCGGTCATCAGATCGATCTCGGGCTGATAGTGGACCTCGATCTGCCCGTCGGCGAGCGCGGCCCGGAGCCCGGTCTCGATGCGGTGGCGGTCGTCGACCGTGCGCTGGAGATCCTCGTCGAACACGACGGTGCGGTTCCGCCCCGACTCCTTGGCGCGGTACATGGCGACGTCGGCGCGGCGCATCAATACGTCGGGGTCGGCGCTCGATGCGACCGCGACGCCGATGCTGGCCGACGGGAACAGCTGACTCGCGCCGATCATCGCAGGGGCCGAGAGGGCTCGCATGACGCGCTCGGCGACGCTCGAGGCGTCGGCCGGCTCGGCGAGCAGGATCGCGAACTCGTCGCCGCCGAGCCGGACCACGAACTCGTCGAGACGCAGTGCGAGCCGCAGACGGTCGGCGACGGTGGCGAGGAGGTCGTCACCCCGGGCGTGGCCCAGCGAGTCGTTGACATGTTTGAACCGGTCGAGATCGAGCAGCAGCAGCGCCGCGTCTCCGTCGATGGCTTCGATCGCCTCGAAGAGCGCGACCCGGTTGGGGAGTCCGGTGAGGTCGTCGTGGGTGGCCGCGTACCGGAGTTGGGCTTCGGCCTCCTGGCGGGCCGTGACGTCGGTGATGTGGCTCAGCCATCGCTCCGGTGACGTCTCGGGGATGCGGCGATTCTCGAACCGGGCGAGCCACGTGCGTCCGTCGAGCGACCGGATCGGCATGGTGGCGATCGTGAGACCGGGTTCGACGGACCACTCGATCGCATTGGGGCGGGGTTGCACGAAGTCGCGGTACGACGTGCCGATGAGTCGGGCCTCGTCGGTCGCCGCCATCAGCTCGACACACGCTTGATTGGCGGCGAGGACAGTGCCGTCGCTCTCCGCGATGACGATGCCGACAGGCGAGTTTCGAAACGCCGTGTCGGCGTAGCGCTCCGCCTCCAGGCGGCTGACCGCGTGGCTGAGCAGACGGGCGAACGCCGAGAGCAGACGGGTGACGTCGGGGTCGTGGGAGTCGGCCTGGCCGTCGCCGACGACGAGCAGATGGTCGACACGGTCACCGGTACCGACGGGGATGGCGAGCCGGTGCGACAGGCCCTCGTGGGGACTGTTCGGCTCGGCACAGTGGATCTCCCCCGTGAGCCGGGCCTGGTCGTAGTGCGGTCGGTCGCCGAAGGCCGGATACGGCGGGATCCGCGGATACGGCGCGTCGTGGTGCTCCCACGACGCGATCGTGCGGTATCGCTCCGCCGCCGCCTCGACGGCGAAGAAGCCGATCCCGTCGAACCCGAGATGATCCGCGAAGCGCGACAGGACCGATCGCAGGTCATCGTGCATGCTCTCGGGGCTCGCATCGGCCAGGTCGATGCCGGCCTCAGCGAGCAATGCCGCACCCGCCGCCCGCCGCTGCTCGGCATCGGCCGCTGCGAGGCGCTCGCGGGCATGGCCGAGCAGCACGCCGAGGCTGGTCAGCGCCTCGAGTTCGCTGGCGCTGAACGGCCGCTCCATGCCGCGGAGTGCACCGAGGGCAGCCCGGCCGGCAGTGCCCACGGGGGCGGTGACGATCGAACGCTCGTCGCTCAGCTCCCCGAACGCGGCGCTGGCCTCGGGGCCGAACGCGAACTCCAACATGCCCTGGCTCGTCCGGGTCGACCGGGACGCAATCCGCTCGCGCAGCAGTGCGTCGACGTCGACCCCGTCGACCGCCGGCACCTCGAACGTGATCGGCGCCTGGAGGCTCAGGTCGGGTGCCGCGATGGCGGTGACCTCGACCGTGCGTTCGCCTCGGTATTCGCTCACCATGACCGCCGTTGCGCCGAGACCCTCCCGGAGTTCCTCGAGCGCCTCGAGGGTCGAGGACTCGTCGAGATCGAGCCGATTGAGCCGCCGGGCGATGGAGGAGATCGTGCGCTCGAGCAGCACCGAGGCTTCGAGTCGCTGCTCGGTGCGCACCCGACGGTTGAACTGCTTGAGTTGCACGGCCAGGTCGCTCATCACCGAGGTGACGAGGGTCAGGGTCGCCCTCGGTCGCGGGACACCGATCAACACCGTGGTTTCGGTGGCCCCGTCCTCGAAACCCGCCTCCCGGTCGACGATGGAGATGACGAGGCTGTTCGGATCCCCCGCGGCGCGGGAGGACGACCCGTGGGCTTCGACCCACTCACGCGGGACCACGGCCGTTCCCGTCCGCGACAGCGCCCGGGACAGTTGCTCGCTCTTGGTCGCATCGAAGAAGGCGACCTCGTGGGGTTCGGCGTCGTCGGCGCACCAGTCGGCGAGCAGGACCGACGTGTTGGTCGGTCGTTGGACGCGCCAGATCTCCAACCAAGTCAGATCGATCGCCGGCCCGATCTTGGCCAACTCCGCAGCGACGCCGTGCTCGGCCTCGTGGCGCGAGATCTCGCTGAGCGCCCGACCGAACGCGCTGACGAGTTGATCGGGGTCAGCTGGGATGTCGGCCGGTCCGCCCATCGCCACTCCATTGGCCCCCGCCACGGGGGCCGGGCGAGGGCGTGATTGCGAGGTTAGGACACCGACGACAGGTGGTGAAAGTGTGATCCGCCCGGGCGGGGTCGCAGGATCAGCTAACCCAGGTCTTGACCTTCTCGATGTCGGCCATCGGGTTCGGGCCGGTCGGCGAGATCTGGAGATGGGTCACGCCCGCGGTCCGGTAGGCCTCGACCCGCTCCCGCACATAGCCCTCATCACCGACCAGGGCGGTCGCGTCGAGGTAGTCCTGCGGAACGAGCGCCATCGCCTCGTCCTTCTTGCCGTCGAGGTAGAGGTTCTGGATCTGATCGGCCTCGTCCTCGTAGCCGTACTTGCGGAAGATGTTGTTGTAGAAGTTCTTGCCCTTGGCGCCCATGCCGCCCACGTACAGGGCGGTCATGAAGCGGGCGGCGTCGCGGATCTTGCGGGCCATCTCCTCGTCGTCGGTAATGCACAGCGCGCCACCGGTCGAGACCTGCAGCGGGCCGAGCGCAGGGTCGCGCTTGGCGAGGCCGGCATCGATGTCGGCCTTCCAGACACCGTCGGCCTTGTCAGGGTGGAAGAAGGCGGGCAGCCAGCCGTCGGCGACCTCTGCGGTGAGCTCGACGTTCTTGGGGCCGAGCGACGCCAGATAGATCGGGATGTCCTGACGGACCGGATGGTTGATCAGCTTCAGGGGCTTACCGAGGCCGGTGCCCTGATCCTCGGGGAGGGGCAACTGGTAGTTCGGGCCGTCGTGGACGAGACGCTCCCGGGCCCAGATCTTGCGGCAGATCTCCATGATCTCGCGCTGGCGGCCCAGCGGCTTGTCGTACTTCACGCCGTGGAAGCCCTCGATCACCTGGGGGCCCGAGGCGCCGAGGCCGAGGATGAAGCGCCCGCTCGACACGGCATCGAGGCCGGCGGCGGTCATCGCAATGGTGCTCGGAGTACGGCCGTAGATGTTGAAGATGCCTGAGCCGAGCTCCATCGTCTCGGTCTTGGCGGCGAGGTAGCCGAGGATCGAGACGGCGTCGAAGCCGTACAGCTCCGGGACCCAGCCGACGTCGATGCCGGCCTTCTCGAGATCGGCGGCCTCGGCGGCGGCGAGCCGAGGGTCGCCGGAGTACGTGAGCATCATCGACAGCTTCATGGGCGAGAGCGTAGGCCGGGCCGCCGGTCCCGCACGAGCCGTCGACGGCGCCAGGTCAGATCCTCGACGGATCAGCGCTCTGCGCGCAGGATCTTCTCCATCGCCTTGCCCTTGCCGAGCTCGTCGACCAGCTTGTCGAGATAGCGGACCCTCTGGGTGAGTGGGTTCTCGATCTCTTCGACCCGGACGCCGCAGATCACGCCGGTGATCAGCTCGGCGTTGGGGTTCAACTCGGCGTCGGCGAAGAACGCCTCGAAGGTCGATCCGGACTCGACGTGACGCTCGACGTCGGCCTTCGAATGGCCGGTCAACCACTCGATGACCTCGAGCAGTTCGCCCTCGCCGTAGCCCTTCTTCTCGGCCTTGGTGACGTAGTGCGGGTACACGCTGGCGACGGTGAGCGCCGCCATGCGTTCGTCGTGGGTGAGCGCGGCCATGGCGCCACCGTAGACCGATGTCAGGCCAGACCACCGGTGGTCATGTGCGCCCGATGGGCCCAGTGGTCCGCCGCCGCCCGATCGTCGAAGTGCGGGTGAGGAGGACGCCACGGCAACGGCGGGCGAACCGCAGCGACAGCCGCACGGGCCTCGTCGAGCTCGATCCGGGCGGCACTGAGTTCGCCGAGGTCGTCGACCGCTCGGGAGGCGTCCTGGTGGCGACGCCACGCCTGCAACAGCCGGTCGAAGGCGGTGGAGAACGGGTCCTGTTCCATGCGCAACGGTAGGCGTCGGACCAGTCGTCGCGGCGTCGGGGACGGTTGCGAAGCGGGCGACGGTGAGCCAACGTTGCTCATGAGCCTCGCCGACCTCGGACCCGACATCGCAACCGCCGCCGAAGCCCTCGACGACGACACCGTCGAGCTGCGGCGCGCGATCCATGCCGATCCCGAGCTCGGCCTGGAGCTGCCGGAGACCCAGAAGAAGATCACCGAGGCGCTCACCGGCCTCGGCCTCGACATCACCCTCGGCGAGTCGACGACCTCGGTGGTGGCCGACCTCGACTCGGGCAAGCCCGGCCCGACCGTGCTGCTGCGCGGCGACATGGACGCGCTGCCTTTGCAAGAGGACTACCCGTCGGATTTCAAGAGCATGCACGACGGCCGCATGCACGCCTGCGGGCACGACACCCACGTCGCCATGCTCGTCAGCGCCGCCAAGCTGCTCGCCGACAGCAAGGACTCCTTCACCGGGAAGATCCGCTTCATGTTCCAGCCCGGCGAGGAGGGCTTCCACGGCGCCAAGTTCATGATCGACGAGGGCGTGCTCGACGGCGTCGATCGAGCGTTCGCGATCCATGCGTTCACCAACATGCCGTCGGGCATGATCACCACCAAGGACGGGGCGATCATGGCCTCGGCCGACCGCTTCGAGATCACGATCCACGGCGAGGGCGGCCACGCCTCGGCCCCGCACCAGTGCGCCGATCCGATCCCGGCGATGGCGTCGACCATCACCGGCTTGCACACGATGGTCGGTCGTTCGATCGAGGCGACCCAGTCGGGGCTCGTCACCGTCGCCCACGTCGAAGCGGGCACGACCAACAACATCATCCCCCACCAGGCGTGGATGGAAGGCACGATCCGGGCCCACGACGAACACACCCGCGAGACCCTGCAGAACAACATCGGCCGGGTCGCCGACGGCCATGCCGCGGCCCACGGCTGCACCTGCACCACCAACGTGATCCCCGGCTACCCGGTGACGATCAACCACGAGGGCCAGCAAGAACTCGTCGCCGAGGTCACCAACGAGATCATGGGTGGCGGCACGTTCGTCGCCATGCCTCGCCCGGTGATGGGGGCCGAGGACTTCAGCTATGTGCTCCAGCACGTGCCCGGGTCGATGGCGTTTCTCGGCGTGTGCCCCGACGACGAACACTGGTCGACGGCGGCGCCGAACCACTCCAACCTGATGCGGGTGAACGAGGACGCCATGCGCAACGGTGTCGCGCTCTACGCCGGCATGGCGCTGGCGGGCTGACCAGCGGTCACGTAGGCCGAACCGGACGGGGAAAGCCGTCGAGCTGGCGGAGCACGAGACGAGTGTTGGTCTCCTCGGCGCCGATCTCGTCCTTGAGCTTCGCGAGGAGCGTGTCGAGTTCGGCGACGTCGTGGGTCATCACGTGCAGCTGCACGTCGAAGCGCCCGGTGAGGTGCACGGCGTCGATCACACCGGCGAAGGCAGGGTCGGCGAAGTCGGGATCGCTGGTGTAGGCACCCGGCCCCAGCCGGACGTCGACGAGGGCCTCGATCGACCGGCCTGCGAGCTCGGGATCGATTCGGGCGTGGAAGCCGGTGATCACCTCGGTGTCGAGGAGTCGCTTGAGGCGCTCACTGGTCGCCGAGAGGCTCAACGGCAGGCGTTCGGCCAAGTCGGTGACCGAGATCCGCCCGTCGTTCTGGAGTTCGCCGATGATCTTCCGGTCGAGTTGATCCATACCCGAAGACTATTCGGCTAACGCGGTCTCACGCCACGGGATTCCGATGCGATCACGGCGTATCACCCGAGACACTACGGCCATGACGTTCAGCATGCTTCTCCTCGGGTTCGGCGTGGGTCTCCTCGTGATCGTGCCGCCCGGTCCGCTCTCGGTCACCCTGCTCGAGATCGGCGTGACCCAAGGTCGCTCCGCCGGCGTGCGCAGCGGCGCCGGGATCGCGGCCGGCGACATGGTGACCGGCACGCTCGCGGCGACGATCGTCGTCGCGGGCGGCATCTTGCCGGACGCGATGTTCGCCGGCGTGCGGGTGGCGTCGGCGACGATCCTGATCGGCCTCGGCCTGGTGCTCCTCGTGCGCCCGACGACGGTCGAGGCCGTGGCGGGCGCCCTCCAGCGGCCGGCGCGAGCGCTGTTCTTGATGACGGTGCTCACCCCGACCGTGCTCGGTGCCTGGATCGCGATGCTCGCAGCCCTTCCCTTCTCCCAGGATCCGGGCCAGGTCGCGATGTTCGTCGTCGGCGTGTGCGTGGCGTCGACGCTGTGGCACACCGCACTCGGGTCGCTCGCGGCCGAATTCGGCCATCTGCTGCGCGGCGCGACGGCTCGTATCGCACGCGCGGGCGGGCTCACCATGATCGGTTTCGGGATCGCCGGGATCGCCGGCTGACGGGGGTCCACGAGCCACCGTCCGACCTCGGGGCCTGGTGCACTCCTGGGCTAGAGTGCGCCGACCTCGAACACAGCTGGTGACGTGAGCTACTCCCTCGGCATTGACCTCGGTACGACCTACACCGCGGCAGCAATCTACGAAAACGGTCGCGCTTCGACCATCGACCTCGGGTCGCGAACCGCGACGATGCCCTCGGTCGTGTTTCTCGACGAGAGCGGATCCTTCCTGGTCGGCGACGCCGCCGTGCGCCGTTCCGCCACCGAACCCACTCGGGCCGCGCAGCAGTTCAAGCGACGGTTCGGCGACACGACGCCGCTGTTCCTCGGCGGCTCGCCGTTCTCCGCCGACGCGCTCACCACCCAGCTGCTCGCATCGGTCATTGAGCTCGTCACCGAGCGGCAGGGTGGCGCTCCTGACGCGGTCGCGTTGACGTACCCCGCCAACTGGGGCGGCTACAAGCTCGAACTGTTGGAGCAGGCGATCCGCCAGGCCGGCCTCAGCGGGGTCACGACCATCACCGAGCCCGAAGCAGCCGTGCTGCACTACGCCACCCTCGAACGGGTTCCAAACGGCTCCGTCGTCGCCGTGTTCGACCTCGGCGGCGGCACGTTTGATGCAGCGATCGTGCGCAAGACCGACGACGGCACCGAGTTCCTCGGACAACCCGACGGAATCGAACGTCTCGGCGGCATCGACTTCGACGAGGCGATCTTCGCGTTCGTGCGCACGAACCTCGGCGAGGCAATCAACGAACTCGACCTCGACGACCCGACGGCTCGTACCGCACTCGAGCGCCTCCGGCGTGAATGCACCGACGCCAAGGAAGCGCTCTCTGCAGACGAAGCCGTGTCGATCCCGGTCCTGCTACCGAATCTCCAGACGACGGTGCGCATCACGCGAACAGAGTTCGAATCGCTGATCCGACCGCCGCTTACGCAAGCGATCAACGCCCTGAACCGCGCCCTCGGATCTGCCGGGCTCACCCCCAGCGACCTCGATGCGGTGCTCTTGGCCGGCGGTTCGTCTCGCGTACCGCTCGTCGCTGAGATGGTGGGTGGCGAGTTGGCCCGTCCGGTCGCCGTCGACGCCCACCCCAAGCACGTGGTCGCGATGGGTGCCGCACACCAGGCCAGCCGCAACGCGTCGCCTGCCGCCCCTGCACCTGTCGCACCGGTGGCCGCGGCGCCCTCCACCCCCGAACCCGAGCCGGAACCCACATCGGAACCGGTCGCGGCCTCGCCGGCGCCGACACCCGAGCCAGCGGTCGCCGCGACCACAGCCCAGGCCGACGACACCGTCCGCGTCGCCGCAGCGGCGCCGCCCGCCGAGCCTCCGGTCGCGACGGCAGGAGCTTCCTCGAGCGGGGGCTCCGGGAGCCGCATGCCGCTGATCGTCGGTGCCGTGATCGCCGTCGTCGCACTCGCCGGCATTGCCGCGTTTGCACTCGGCGGAGGCGATTCCGGCGAAACGGCTGCCGGCAACACCGACGATGTCATCGAAGAGGTCACCGAAGACGACGACGAGTCCGAACCGACCACGACGACCGAATCCCCCACCACCACCACGACCGAGGCGCCGACCACTACGGCAGCCCCGACCACCACCACCACGACCACGACCACCACGACGACGACGACGACCACGACACTGTTCCCGGCCGAAACGAGGCGGGTCGAGCTCGCTGACATCGCCGTCGACGGTGGCGCCTATGTGGTCACCTACGAGACGGTGAACTTCGAGCCGCTCATCGGGGACGGTGCGTGGCACATCCACTTCCACTGGAACACGTTCGCTCCGGAGAGTGTCGGCTCACAGTCGAACCCGCAGGGCAG
This sequence comes from Actinomycetota bacterium, assembly GCA_039815945.1. Classification (GTDB taxonomy): domain Bacteria; phylum Actinomycetota; class Acidimicrobiia; order Acidimicrobiales; family Aldehydirespiratoraceae; genus UBA11606. The sequence continues at coordinate 20,475 of JBCBYI010000031.1, forward strand.
CTGGCAGATCTGGGACCTCGACCCCAACGGCGAGAAGCGGTTCAACGGTTTCACCATCGCCGCAGCACCGGCCGAGGCAACCGCGCTCTGTGCGGTCGTTGCCACGTCGGGGCATGCCGTCGACGCACCCGAGTTCGTCGTCGACACGGTGTCCTGCATCGACCTTCCGTCGACCTGATCAGCCGGCCGCCTGCTGGGCAGCGAGGTACATGGTCTCCGCCGTGCGGGCGGCGGCCTCATACACCTCGGCGTCTGACGGACTCACCAACGTGTCGTTCGCCAAGGTGCGCCATCGGCCGATCGCTTCTCCCGCCGCGGCCATCACCGCGTGTGGTGCGGCGTCATCCGGCAGCCCGAGCGCTCTCGGGGCCGGGCTGAACAGCAGCAGATCGTCGAGGTCGTCCGCGGCGCCGGCTCTCGGGGTGACGATGCCGGAGGCGAGCAGGTGAGCGGCACGCATCTGGGCGAACTCGACCGTCGTCGCCTCGATCCGCTCAATCTCCCGTTCGATCGAGGCAGCGACCTCCGGGAGGTCGGGCTGAACTCGCTTGGCGATGCCCCGCACCGCGCCGAGCGCAGTTCGGGACTGCAGCACTCGGGCCCTCGGAAGGAACCGCCGCTGCAACAACGCTTCGAGCTCACGCAGGCCAGATGCTTCGGTGAGGATCGGCGCCAGATCGGACGCGGTCGTCGCACCGTCGCGGATGGCCTCGACCGCCAGCCGCACGCCAAACAGTCCGAACCGGCCCAGCAGCTCGGTGCGAATCTCCGCCGTGAGATCACTCGCACTCACATCGACGAAGTGACCCACCGAGAGCAACAGCGTTTGACGATCGGCATCCGGCATCGACGCGATCGACCGGAGCGACGCGGCCTCCTCCTCACGGAGGGTCAGGCCGGTCTCGGCTAGGAGACCGGCGAGCGGCACCACCGTCGAAGCGAGGCCTCGAACCTGATCGTTGGTGCGGTACCGCTCGGCGATCTTGCGGGCTGACTCCATCGCGTCGAGCCGGCCGGCACCGACCTCGTCGGCGCGTGAGAGCACCGCCACGGCGTTGACCGGCGAGGACTCGGGGACACTGCGATCCATGTACGCATCGAGGAACGCGACGTCGGTCGTGTGGAGATGTCGCATGAGGTAGATGACGGCATCGACCTCCGTCGTGCGCATCTCGTCTTGTTCGAGGAAATCCCGCGTACGACGCGAGTTCTCGTCATTGAGCGATTCGAGGCCGGGCGTGTCGATCAAGGTCACCCGCTCGAGCTTCGACGTCGGCCATTGGATGTCGAGGTACCGGACGTCGTCCTCATGGAGCCCGCCGAGCTGCACGTCGAGCGCGTTCTCCTCGCGGGTGAACCGCAGCTGCTGCCGGCCCCCGGCCTGCAGCTCTGCGTCGACCTGGTAGAGCGGACCCTGGCGGTACTGGCTCACGATCTTCGTGCACTCACCTGCGTCGGTCGGCGCGAGCCGCGCCCCGACGAGGGCGTTGAGCAGGGTCGACTTGCCCGCCTTGACCCGGCCGGCGATCGCAACGCGAAGCGGGCCGGTCAAGCGAGCCTCGATCGCATCGAGATCGGCGACGTCCGGGCGGGAGGCCAGCTGGGACCGCACGACGCGGACTAGCGCGAGCGTCTGGTCGTGGACGCTGCCGCTCACGAGCCGACCTCCGCCAGCAGGCGATCGACGTCGTCGAGCGATGCCAGCCGCGCGGTCAACTCGGTCCTCCGAGCGACGAGCTCCTGTTCGGATCGCTTCGCGTCCTGCTGCACCTCTTGGATCGTCTGTGCGTACGTCGCTTGCAGCTCGCCGATGCGATCGAGGAACTCATCGCGCAATGCCCGCTGGGCATCACGAATCATGTTCGCAAGATCGTCCCCGACCTCGAACTGCACATTGTCGACGAAGGCTCGGATCTGCGACCGGAGCTTCTGCTTACGATCGGTCACCCGGCGTTTGCGGTCGTCGAAGACCTTGAGGCCGCCCATCACGACGAAACCACCGGCCACCACCGGACCCGCCGCCAGTCCGGCGAGCGAAACACCGAACTTGCTGACCGCACTGAGGTTCATGAACATGAACTGCGAGCTGCCGTAGGTCTGGGCAAGACCGATGAGGCTCCGACCTGCCGCCAGTCCGGCGTTCTCACTCTTGTTGACCGCTTCGGTGCCGGCCCAGAACGAGCCCAGGTCGGCCTGCTCCCGGGCGGTACGGTCGGTGTCGAACGAGACAAGGTCCTCCGCCTGCAGGAGCTTGGCGAGCTCGACATGGATCTCGCCCCACGCCCGCTGGATCGTGCCGTACGCAGTGGCGCTCGCCTCCGAAACGGCCGTCTGCGCATCACGGGTGACGGCCTCCCAATCGGCGCCGCGAGTGAGTCCTTCGACCCGCTCGTCCATGTCGCGTCCGATGATGCGCATCTCCCCACGGAACCCGTGCGCCACCGAGGTCTGCAGGTCGGTGATTCGGTCGCCGAGCACCGTCGACCAACGTGCACCCGGGCCGCGCAGATGCTCGAGGCGTTGGGTGGCGTCCTGCAGCTTCGCGACAGCAGCCTCACGTTCAGCCGGATCGTCGAGCAGCCGGAGTGCTTCCTCAACACCGGAACGGATCTGCCCGGCCACACCCCGCAGCTCCGAGACCGCCCGCTCGGCCGACGCGTCGCGCGCCGGCGTGACGACCTGGCGCTGGAGGACGTCGAGCAGCTCGGGGAAACCGCTGGTGAGGTTGAGCTCTCGGTCGCGGGTCTCGAGCGCTACATCGCGGAGATGGCTCGACACCGCGACGGTCGGCACCTCGACGCCGGACGTCTCGAGGTGCTGGCGATCGAGTTCGATGATGCGCTCGGACTGCGGATAGAGATCGGTCTTCGTCTGCGCCAGCATGACGGTGGGGCACAGCGAGATCGCCTGCTTCAGGAACGCGGCCTCGGGCGCGGTGAGCTCCGACGACGTGTCGCTGACCAAGACGAGTCCGTCGGCAAACGGCAAGAACGCCATCGTGGCCGCCGCATGACCCCCACCAAGGCCACCCATACCGGGCGTGTCGACGAGCATCAGCCCGTCCTTCAAGATCGCAGCCGGCAAGGCGATGTCGACCCGGTCGACCGCCTTGGCGTTGTCGGGGTTGCCCTGCTCGCTGGCCCACTCGCCGACCTCGTCGACCGTGATCGCCTCCGACACGGTCTCCTCGCCGTCGCGACGACGCACGGTGCCGCGCGGCTCCTCGCCGTAATGGATCATCGTGATGACCGACGTGGCGAGGTCGTCGTCGACCGGACAGACCTGCTGACGCAGCAACGAGTTCACCAGTGAGCTCTTGCCCTGCTTGAACTCACCGACGACGCAGACGACTGTGTCGGCGCGAGTGCCGCGACTCACCGCTGCGGCGACCCGCTCGCGCAGGTCGGCTCGCTCATCGGGGTCGACCAAGCCGAGCAGGGTTCGGCCTGCCTCGCTCAGCGCCTCGGCGTCACTCATCGTCAGCCTTGGTGGTGCTCGTCCGGAGTCGGACTGTCAGCCATTCCGGGGTCGGCATCGGTGGTCATCGGCATCACCTCGAACTCATCGGTGAACCCAAGCGATTCGGCCGGGGGTTCGGTGTGTTCCGGCATCTCGAGCGGGTCGACGCCGCCCATCTCGCTCTGATCCCAGCCGGCGTCGTCGACGGGCTCGGGCATCGCGTCCGCGGGTTCGGCCATCGCATCGGCGGGAGCATCGGTCATGGGCTCGGCCGCAGGAACGGGCTCG
>JBCBYI010000320.1:0-2331 GCA_039815945.1 Actinomycetota bacterium
ATCGAGTTCGGGAAGTCGGAATCCCAACCGCCGGTGCCGAACCCGACCTGGCCGAACTCGATGCTCGAGATCCTGCGCGTCGTGCTCTGTGGGATGGACGAGGATCAGCACCTCATCGTCGGCGGCGCCGAGCAGGTCGTTCGCAAGCTCTGGCTCCACCAGCCCGACCGGCTCGTGCACTGGGCGCCGGGCACGAGCCTCGACTCGCTGCACTCGGGCGCCCCGAAGCCGGGCGTGGCCGCCATCGGCCGCGAGAAGTTCGGGTTCCGGGTGACCGACCGCAACGGCGTGGAGCGGACCTTCCCCGCCGTGCTGGTCACGACCCAGAGCTGGCTGCTCACCACCAGCATCGACGTCGACGAGTCGCTGTTCTCCCAGGACCACTGGATGGCGCTCGACCGCACCCGGTACATGCAGAGCGCCAAGACGTTCGTCATGGTCGATCGCCCCTTCTGGCACGACACCGATCCCGAGACCGGCAAGCCGGTCATGGGCATGACCCTCACCGATCGCAACACCCGGGGCACCTATCTCTTCGACAACGGCGAGGGGCAACCGGGAGTGATCTGTCTGAGTTACGCATGGGAAGGCGACGCCGCCAAGGTCCTCCCGAAGTCCGCGTCGGAACGAGCCCAGCTCGCGCTCGACACGCTCGAGAAGATCTATCCCGACGCCAACATCACCTCCCACGTGATCGGCGAACCGATCACCGTCAGCTGGGAATCCGACCCCGACTTCCTCGGCGCCTTCAAGGGCGCCTTGCCCGGGCACTACCGCTACAACCGCCGTATGTACGGCCACTTCGTGCAAGACGACATGTCGGCCAAGCAGTCCGGCATCTTCCTCGCGGGTGACGACGTGAGCTGGACCCCGGGCTGGGCCGAGGGCGCGGTGCAGACCGCCCTCAACGCCGTGTGGGGCATCGCCCGCCATCTCGGCGCCGAGTCGATCCCGACCAACCCGGGCCCCGGCGACGTGTGGGGTGAGCGGGCACCGATCGCCCGGCCCGACTAGACCAGCGCCATGATGCGCCTCCGTCCGGTCGAGCAGGCGATCACGACCGAACTGGATGTCGAGGTCTGCTACCGCGATCCGGGGGTCGGCCACTTCGGTCTGAGGCACGGGCGGTAGCCGATTGGCGCCGACGTCGGTGGCGCGATCCTCTCGATCGACCACTCGCGACCGATCGCACGATCCAACTCGACGACGGATCGGCGAACGGCTGACGATCGGCGGCGTGGACTTCGACCTCGTGTGAGCCCGGCGCGCTAGACCGTGGCCATGACACCCGACGAGTACGCGGCGCTCGACGCCACGGCGATCGCCACCCTCGTGAACGCCGGCGAGGTGTCGGCCGTCGACGTTCACGAAGCCGCGACGGCGATGCACCTGCGAACCGACGACACCATCCACGCCGTCGTCGAGTGGTACGACGAACCGTCGCCCGGTGCCGACGCCGGAGCGCTGGCCGGTGTCCCGTTCCTGCGCAAGGACTACGGCTCGAGCGAAGCGGGTCGGCTCCAGGAGATGGGCAGCCGGCTCACCGCCGGGGTGCGCCCGGAGACCACGAGCCCGTACTTCCGCCGTCTCGCCGCGGCCGGGGCGCGCATCGTCGGCCGATCGGCGGTGCCGGAATTCGTCATGCACGGCACCACCGAGTCGCTTGCGTTCGGCACGACCCGGAACCCCCACGACCCGACCCTGTCGGCCGGGGGTTCGTCAGGGGGCGCGGCTGCGGCGGTCGCGGCCGGCGTCGTTCCCGCCGCCCACGCGACCGACTGCGCCGGATCGATTCGCATTCCGGCCGCAGCCTGCGGCGTGTACGGCCTGAAGCCCACGAGTCGGGTCGTGCCGCTCGACCGCGGCGACTGGGGCGGGATCGCTGTCGAATTCGTCGTCAGTCGCACGGTGCGAGATCAACGGACGTTCTTCGACGTGCTCGCCGATGGCACCCCGAACCCCGAGCGTGGGCGCCTTCGCATCGGGGTCACCACCGAGCACTGGGGTGGCGACACCCTCGGACCGGGGATGGTCGACGGGATCGAGAAGGTCGCCGGCGTGCTCGACGACGCCGGGTACGAGGTCGTGCCGATCCCGCCGCCGGTCGACATCGTCGACGTCATGCGCGGCTGGGATCCGCACTTCGGACGGTGGGTGGCCCACGACGTCGAGCACTGGGCGGCCGAGACCGGCCGGCCGATCCTGCACAACGCACAGTGGACCGACGACACGCATCACGCCTGGCACCGGCTGCTGACGGGCGAGAGCGATGGCTATTATTCCGACTACGAAGACGCCGCCGGCCATCTCGGCCGCTGCCTTTCCGAGGGG
>JBCBYI010000321.1:0-2330 GCA_039815945.1 Actinomycetota bacterium
GTCGACGCCGAGCGCGCTCCCGCCGAGCTCCCCGCCGTCGAGATCGACCCCGACGAGGACATGTGCATCTTCTACACGTCGGGCACCACCGGCTTCCCGAAGGGCGCCCAGCTCACCCACCGCGGTTCGGTGCACAACCTGATGCACATGGCGTTCGCGAACGCCGCCGCGGGCGCGGCCGCGGCGGCGGTCGCCGAGTCCGGCGCCGTCGAGATCGAGCCGCCGAAGGAGGTGCCGCCCTCGGCGATGGTGCCCACGCCGCTGTTCCACGTCACCGCCAATAACTGTGTGCTGCACCCGCTGACGTTCCTCGGGGCCAAGCTCGTGCTGATGCACAAGTGGGACGCCGGCCGTGCACTCGAGCTCATCGAGCGTGAGCAGGTCGCCACCTTCACCGGTGTGCCGACCATGAGCCGTGAGCTCCTCCTCCACCCCGACTGGGAGACCCGCGACACCAGCTCGCTCGGCTCGATGGGTGGCGGTGGCGCTGCGCTGCAGCCCGACCTGGTCGAGAAGATCAGCAAGGCCAAGGGCGCCGTGCAGCCCTCGACCGGCTATGGCCTCACCGAGACCCACGGCATCATCACCGCCGTCGGCAACATCTTCTTCAACCTCAAGCCCACGTCGGCCGGTCGCATCATGCCGACCTTCGACTACAAGGTCGTCGACGAGGACGGCAACGAGGTTGCGGCCGGTGAGCGGGGCGAGTTCTGCGTGAAGGGCCCGGCCGTCGTGAAGGGCTACCTCAACCGCCCCGAGGCCACCGCCGAGGCGATCGTCGACGGCTACTTCAACACCGGCGACATCGTCTACGTCGACGACGACGGCTTCGTTCACATCGTCGACCGGGCCAAGGACATGGTCCTTCGTGGTGGCGAGAACGTGTACTGCGCCGAGGTCGAGGCCGCGATCTACGAGCACCCCGACATCGCCGAGGCCGCCGTGTTCGGCGTCGAGGACGAGCGTCTGGGCGAGGCCGTCGGCGTCGCCATCCACCTCGTGCCCGACTCGACGCTCGACCAGGCCGGTCTCACCGAGCACCTCACGCCGCTGCTGGCGAAGTTCAAGATCCCCGAGCACGTGTGGTTCATGGACGCTCCCCTGCCGCAGAACGCCAACGGCAAGTTCCTGAAGCGTCAGCTGCGAGAGACCCTCACCGCCGACTGAGGCGAAAGTCGGCGATGGGCCACCGGCTCACCGCCTAGCGTCGGCCCCCGTGGCCGATTCGACACGCGCTGCACCCGCCAACCTGGTGGGCTCCCCCATCGCGGACGGGTTTCGACTCGTCGGCGGGTACGTGCGCGCCCACTGGCGTCCGTTCACGATCGCGTCGGTGTCATCGGTCGTGTACGCGGCCGGCACGGTCGGCTCGGCGTTCGCGCTCGGGTTCGCGGTCGACGAGGCGCTGGTGCCGCACTTCGACGGTGCCGACAGCCGACACTGGGCGGCCGGTGCGCTGCTGATCGGCATCATGATCCTGCGCTCGGTCGGCGTGATCTGTCGTCGGTACTGGGCCGGCATGACGTCGGCGCGCAACAAGGCCGATCTGCAGCGAGGCATGACCGACCGCATCACGGAGATGCCGCTCGACCGACTCCGCTCCCGCCAGGCCGGCGAGATGTTGGCGGTGATCGACGCCGACGCCGACGCTGCGGTCGACGTCATGCACCCCACGCCGTTCACGATCGGCGTGGTGTCGATGCTGGTCTTCGCCGTCGGCGGACTGGCCACGATCGACACGCCGCTCATGCTCGCCACCGTCGGCGTCTTGCCGCTCGTGCTGATCGGCAGCTGGGCGAGCACGGTCATCCTCGAGAAACCGACCGATCTCGAACGCGCAGCCAACGCCGAGGTCACCGCCGCCACCACCGAAATCATCGCCGGCACCCAGGTCATCAAGACGCTGGGGCGAGAGGATGCCGAGCTCGCTCGCTACGGCGAGGTCGTCGACCGCCACCGTCGGTTCCGAGTGCGGGTCGGTCTCATCAAGATGCTGATCGACACCGCCTTCTCGGCTGTGCCTCAGCTGGCGATGATCCTCATCATCGTGGTCGGCGCCGAGCGGGTCGCCGACGGCATCATCCAGCCCGGCGACCTCGTCCAGGCCGTCGCCCTCTTCGGCGTGCTCGCCTTCCCGATTCAGGTCATCGGCTTCTTCCTCACCGACCTGCCGGTGTCGGTGGTCGGCCGCCGCCGGGTCGACGAGGTCCTGCGCGAGCCCGACGATCCGCTGCGCGTCACGCCGACCGACGCTCGCCCCCTGCCCCGTGGCCCGCTCGGCGCCGCACTGGTGGGCGTGCGGGTCGGCGAGGGCGACCGCACTCGAGTCG
>JBCBYI010000322.1:0-2267 GCA_039815945.1 Actinomycetota bacterium
ACCACCCAGCGCCGCGTCGTGTTCCGCACCGACCGCGCCGGCATCATCGACATCGCGGTCGAGGGCGCCAAGCTCTGCCGCGAACTCCGCGACGCCGACGCGAACCCGGACCGCATCCGCTTCGAGTACTCGCCCGAGTCCTACACCGGCACCGAGCCCGACTTCGCCGTCGAGGTCTGTGAGGCCGTGATGGACGTGATCGAGCCCACACCCGACAACCCGTTGATCTTCAACCTGCCGGCAACCGTCGAGATGTCGACCCCCAACCTCTACGCCGACATGATCGAGCGCTTCCTGCGCGACGTGAAGAACCGCGAGTCGATCATCCTCTCGCTGCACCCGCACAACGACCGTGGTACCGGCGTCGCCGCCGCCGAACTCGGCATGATGGCCGGCGCCGATCGGGTCGAAGGCACCCTCTTCGGCAACGGCGAGCGCACCGGCAACGTCGACGTCGTCACGATCGCGCTCAACATGTTCACCCAGGGCGTCGACCCCGAGCTCGACTTCTCCGACATCGAAGAGGCCCGTCGGGTCTACGAGTTCTCCAACCGCATGACGCTGCCCGACCGTCAGCCCTACGTCGGCGACCTCGTCTTCACCGCCTTCTCCGGCTCGCATCAAGACGCCATCAAGAAGGGCATGGCCGACATCTACGACGTGCAGCCCGGCGAGCCGCTCGAGGGCGAGTACGACACCTGGGACGTGCCGTACCTGCCGATCGATCCGCGTCACCTCGGCCGCAGCTACGAGGCCGTGATCCGGGTCAACAGCCAGTCCGGCAAGGGCGGCGTGTCCTACGTGCTGTTGCACGAGTACGGCCTCGACCTGCCTCGCCAACTGCAGGTCGACTTCGCCAAGAAGATCCAGGCGGTCACCGAGGACACCGGCACCGAGATCACCTCCTATGAGATCCACCGCCGCTTCATGGGCGCCTACGTCGAGCCGGCGAGTCCGAAGGTCGAGATCATCGGACATCGCTCGTCGAGCGACACGCTCGAATCGGGCACCACGACGCTCGAGGCGAAACTGATCGTCGACGGCCGGGAGCAGATGGTGTCCGGCGAGGGCAACGGCCCCATCGACGCCTTCGTCGCCGCGCTCACCGGCGCCGGCCTCTTCGGGGGCAAGATCGCCGACTACACCGAGCACACCATGGGCACCGGTTCCGACGCGACCGCCGTGGCCTACGTCGAGATCGACACCGGCGCTCGCGACACCACGTGGGGTGTCGGCATGCACGAGTCGATCGTGTCGGCGTCGCTGCGGGCGATCGTGTCCGCCGTCAACTCGTTGCAGGGCTGAGGTCGTGACCCGGGCCCGCCGCAGTGACTGGCGCGGGACGGAGACTCGGTCGGCCCGGTGACGGATCGGCACATCACACTCCGGTACGGTTTTGGGTATGCGTACTCGCCTGACCACCCGCCTCCTCGTCGCGCTGCTCGCGGCGCTCTCCCTCTTCGTCGCCGCCTGCGGATCCGACGAGGTCGAGGGTGAGACCGACTCGTCGCTCGAGAGCAGCGGCACGTCCACCGACACCGACGATTCGTCCGACGACGAGCTGCCGGCCGACGACGGCGGCGACGCCGCGACTTCCGGGCTCGCAGATGACGACGCCGGCGACGAGGCGACCTCGGAGGTCATCGATTCGGCCGGGTCAGGTGACTTCTGCACCCTGTACATCCAGAACCAGGATCTTGTGAACGAGTTCGACTTCTTCGATCCGCTCCAGGTGCAGCAGTGGATCGACTCGAGCGTGGGTCTGCTCGACGAGGCCATCGCCACCGCACCGAGCGAGATCGAGGGCGATCTCCGGATCATCCGCGAGGACTTCGACCTCATCGTCGAGCAGCTCGTCGCCGCCGACTACGACTTCTTCGCCGCCTCGACGGTGCTCGAGACGATCGAGACGGTCGAGGCCGACGCCGCGAGCGACCGCATCGACGCCTACGTCGAGTCGGTCTGTGGTGTCGATCCCGACGAGGCCGGCGAGGACTTCGTCGAGAACGTCTTCGACAGCGAGAACGTCGACGCGATCCTCGGCAACGAAACGCTCTTCAACCAGATCATCGGCGGCATGACCGAGGACGGGGAGATGACCGAGGAGCAGGCCACCTGCTTCCTCTCGAACCTCGACGGCGAGGTCGTCTCCGGCTTGATGGCCGACGGTGGCGCCGCGGCGCTGAGCGATCCGCAGGTGCTGCAGGACTTGCTCGCCGTCTTCGAAACGTGTGGGATTCCTCTCGGATAAGCGAACGCCCGGCTCC
>JBCBYI010000323.1:0-2265 GCA_039815945.1 Actinomycetota bacterium
CATGCCCGTCCACGGATCGGGTCGGTCGGCGAGCCGCGCGGCGCGGCTCAAGTCGCCGTCGACGCGATCGAGCCGACCGCCGGTGGAGGGATCGCGACGCTGTTGTGCGGATTCGAGCCGCAGCGTCATCTCGCGCCGCACGGCACCTGCCGCGCCCAGTTCTTCGGCGAGGCCGGCGATAGCATCCTCGAGCGCACGGACCTCGGCGAGGGCCGCAGCGTGATCGCGCGACTCCTCGGTGACCTCCGGCTGGTCGTCGATGGCCGCCAGCGAGGTCGCCTCGACGATCAGGGCCGCGTCAGCGGTCTCGCCGACGAGTTCCAGCATCGCTTCCAGATCGGTCTCGACCCCGTGCACGTCGACGGTGCCGCCCCAGTCGAAGGTCTCCCCGGCGGCGATCGAGTGCACGAATCCGACCAGCGCGACCCGCTCGGCGGGATCGAGTCCCGCGAGCAGGGTCACCCGGGGGTGGAGACGGAATCCGGCGTCGACGCCATCGGGCCGGAGTTCGAGGAAGCGCATCGGGGTCCCATCGGCATGATGGGACCCGGATTGAAGCCCGGAATCCGGCGGCGTGACGCCGCCGGAGGACGATCAGGCCAGCGATTCCACGTGCCGGGTGAAGTCGCTCACCGCGGTGCGCACGATGCGGGCCTCGGCACGGCGCTTGACGAAGCCCGGCAGCGGCACCGACAAGTCGACGGCGAGGTGGTACACGACCTCACACGAGGTCGGATCCGACGGGACCGGCAAGAACTCGTACTCGCCGTCGAGGCGACGGGTGATGTCGCCCTCCTGGAGTCGCCACGCGAGCCGACGAGGGTTCGCACCGTAGAAGTACCGGAGCGTGTAGGTGGTCGAGCGGCCCATGGCGGCGGCCCGGAACTCGACGTCGACCGCCCGACCGTCGTCGTCGCGGCTGAGGATGCGAGCCATCTTCACGTCGGTGGCCCATTCCGGGTAACGCTCGAAGTCGATCGCCGCCGCGTAACAGGCGTCGGGCGCCGCGGCGATGATCGTGCGTTCGGTGGTCTGGTCAACCATGTCGGTACCTTCGGTCGAGTTGCCGGAACGATAACAACTACGCCTCGTCGGCGTCGTCACCATCGTCGGCGGGATCGGGGTCGACGGTGTCGTCGTCGAGCGGTTCGTCGGTGGGTTCGAACTCGCCGAACCGGGCGGTCCACAGCCCCATCATGCCGATGCCGAAGATCCACACGAGCGTGCCGAACGCGAGCGGCGTGAAGGGCCGGATCGAGGCGGTGACGACGCCGACGACGAGCTGGATCGCGGTCGCCCCGAGGAGGTGCCAGCGCACGGACTTCGGGGTGCTCCCGGCACCGAAGTACAGCCCGCCGACGCCGATCGCATCGACCCGGCTGCGGTTCACCGCGATGAAGAAGGCCCACAGCATCGTGACGATGCCGGCGAAGAACAGCACGAGGGCGACGAGCACCGCGGCGGGCTCGAATGTCGACGGGCTGGCCGCCGCCGCACTCGCCGTGACCACGAAGGCGATCGTGCCGATCCAGCTCAGCTGGAAGAAGCGGGTGCCGGGCTCGGGGAAACTCATGGGGTCACCATCGCGTCGATCGCGGCGCCGAGCCGTTCGGCGAGCACGTCGTAGCTGAATTCAGCCTCGGCTCGGCGCCGGCCGGCTTCGGCCATCGCCGACCGGCGGTCGGGGTCGGACAAGAGCGCACCGATCGCCTCGGCCGCCGCGCTCGGATCGTCGGGGTCGTCGACGACGAGACCGGTCTCGTCGTGTTCGACCGCTTCGTGGGCTCCCCCGCTACGGCCCGCGACCTGGGGTACGCCCGACGCGGCCGCCTCGAGGAAGACGATGCCGAAGCCCTCCTGCTCGAGCCCGCCCCAGCGGGTGCGGCACAGCATCGAAAAGACGTCGCCGGCGGCGTAGAGGTCGACGAGGTCGTCGTCGCCGATGCGACCGAGGAGGGCGACGGGGGCGCCGAGCTCGTCGATGAGCTTCTGGAGCCGACCGGTGTCGCGCCCCTTGCCCGCGATGGCGACCGTGAGATCAGGGTGGTCGGCTCGCAGCTCGACGCTGGCCCGGATCAAGGTGTCCATCCCCTTGCGCGGCACGAGCCGAGAGACCGAGGTGACGAGGGGCCCGTCGGTCGGCAGACCGAGGCGAGCGCGGGTGGCCTGGCGTCGGGTGTCGGTCTGGGGTCGGAAACGCTCGACGTCGACCCCGGGCGGCACGATCGTGCACGGCGGGAGTGGACGCCCGAGCGAGCGCTCGCC
>JBCBYI010000324.1:0-2259 GCA_039815945.1 Actinomycetota bacterium
CGCGAGGTCGGCCGGGTCGGCGACGAGATCGGTCGACACGATGGCGGGGCCGAACGGGCCGTAGGTGTCGCGGCTCTTGCCGAGATCGAAGTGGGGCGGCTTGGCCGCGAACTGCAGCGCTCGATCGGAGATGTCCTGCCCGACGGTGAGGCCCATGACGTGATTCCACGCGTCGGCCGCGTCGATGTCGCGACCGCCGGCACCGATGACGACGACCAACTCGGCCTCGTAGTCGGCGGCGCCGGCGGCGAGCACGACATCGGCGGTGGGGCCGACGAGGCACGACGGCCACTTGGTGAACACGAGCGGGTTCTCGGGCAGATCCATGTCGGCCTCGTTCGCGTGGTCGGCGTAGTTGAGGCCGACGGCGAAGACGCTTCGTGGGGCCGGCACGGGCGCGCCGAACGCCGCGTCGGCGACGAGGCCGTCCGGGGCACGACCATCGAGGTCGATCTCGTGCAGTTCGGCGTGACGACGAACGGCCTCCATCGGATCGCCGGAGAAGACGCCGGCGGACGCCGCAGCGAGGTCGTGCCAGTCGTCGCCGTCGATGAGGACGGCACGGCCGTCGAGGTTGGCGAGGCGGAAGGCCATCAGGACTCCTTGGGTCGGCCGGGGAGGAAGAGGGTGATCAGCGACTCGGCGTGCCGCTCGACGACACCCCGATCGGAAGGGGCGATGCCGAGGAGTTCCGCCTCGGGCGCGTTGGCGTACAGCAGCGACGCAGCGCCGATGATCGAGTGGTAGAGCACGTCGGGGTCGACGTCGGCGGCGACGCCCGAGCCACGGAGCGCGGCCCACGTCTCGAGGAGATCGGCATGGCGGCCACGGAGTCGCTCGTCGACGAACCAACGGAGGCGTTCTCCGGGTGAGGCCCCCTCGTGCATCATGATGCGATTGAGCTCGGGGCGACGGGCGGCGAAGTACACCAGCCCGCGGATGACCGCGGCGGCGACCGCCGAGGCGTCGTCGGCGTCGATGCGCTCGACCTGCTCGTCGATCGCACGGTCGAGTTCGTCGAGCAGGCGCAGCAGCGCCGCCTTCCACAGCTCGTCCTTCGACGAGAAGTGGTAGTTGATCTGGCTCTGGTGGGCATCGGCACCCGCCGCGATGCGGCGACCCGACGCGCCGGCGAAGCCATGGGCGGCGAACTCGCCGATCGCCGCGTCGAGCAGCGCGGCCCGCACGATCTCGGACCCGCGGTTCTGGCGGGACCGACCGGGTGCCGGGGCGAGGACGGAGTCGGGTACGTCGGCCACGACCAGATTCTTCCATCGCTTGATCAAAGTTGCAACACTTGATACAACTTTCGTCATGGACGACATCATCCGCCCCAGCAAGCTCGCCCACATCGTGTTGCGCACCGCCCGCTTCGACGAGGTCGTGGCGTGGTGGTCGACGGTGCTCGGCGCCACCCCGCGCCATGAGAGCCCGTTCATCACATTCCTCAGCTACGACGAAGAGCACCATCGCCTCGCCATCATCAACAACCCCAACCTCGACGAGAACGACAAGCGCCAGTCGGGCTTCGAACACGTGGCCTTCACCTACGACACGCTCGACGACCTCCTCGCGACGTACTCGCGGCTCAAGGCCGCGGGCATCGCCCCGATCATGCCGATCCACCACGGCATGACGATGTCGCTCTACTACGCCGACCCCGACGGCACCCAGTGCGAGCTGCAGGTCGATGTCATGGACGAGCCGACCGCCGCGGCCTTCATGGCGAGCGACGTCTTCGCCGCCAACCCGGTGGGTGTCCCCCTCGACCCCGACGAGTTGATCGTTCGCCGCGATGCGGGCGAGCCGCTCGAGTCGCTCATCGAGTACGTCCCCGCCTGATCCATGGTCGACGCCGATCTCGTCATCGTCGGCTGTGGCCCCGTCGGGGTCATGGCCGCGCTCCGGGCCCGCCAGTCCGGGCTCTCCGTCATCGCCGTCGACCGGGCGACGGAGGTCTACCCACTCCCCCGCGCCATCGGCATGGACGACGAGATCCAGCGGCTGTTCGACACCGCAGGCCTGCTCGACGGTCTCCACGCCTGCTCCTCACCGATGGGCGGGGCCGAGTTCCTCGATCGTCACGGCGAGCGGGTGATCGGCATCGAACTGCCCGACGGATTCGTCGGTCCGAGCGGTCACCCACCCGTCATCGCCTTCGATCAACCCAGCCTCGAACGGATGCTTCGCGCCGCGGCCGTCGCCGCCGGAGCCGAGCTTTGCCTCGGCGTCGAGATCGACGGAATCGATGGCACGACC
>JBCBYI010000325.1:0-2252 GCA_039815945.1 Actinomycetota bacterium
AGTGGTTCGACATCGGCGTGCTCGATGACGACGAAGCGTGGTCCGAGGCGCTGGCCCATCTCCATCGGTTCGGTTGGGCGGCCTTCGACGGGGCCCACCTCGGCACCGACGCGACCGAGGCGCTCGCCGGGCGCATCGGCTATCCCCGAGCCTGCATCTTCGGCACCGTCTGGAACATGAACTCCGGCTCGTTCGAGCACCAGGATTCCGCCTACGAATCCTTCGCGCTCGATGTGCACACCGACGGCACCTACAGCCACGACGGCCCCGGCACGATCATCTTCGCCCAGCAGTTGAAGACCGGCGACGGTGGCGACAGCGTGCTCGTCGACGGCTTCGCCGCCGCCCGCGACTTCCAGGCTGCGAATCCCGAGGCCGCCGATCTGCTCACCCGCTACGTCGTCACCGCCCACTATCTCGAGCCGGGCGTGCACCTGGTGGCCGAGCGCCCGCCGCTGCGGGTCGACGAGTCCGGCGCGCTGGTGCAGATCTCGTTCAACAACTACGACCGCTCGCCGGTGCTGCCGGACGACGGCCTGGTCGACGACGTGATCGATGCGTACAACGGCTTCCGAGCGGTCTTCAACGACCCGTCACGGGCACTGTTCCATCCGTGGGCACCGGGCCGCCTGCTGGTGTTCGACAACTGGCGATGCTTCCACGGTCGCACCGGATTCTCGGGCGAGCGCCACTTCGTCGGCTGCTACACCAACCACGAGGATCTCGAGGGTGCCTACCGGGTCGCCGGTCTGACCTGATCAAGCGGTCAGCGCCCGCTCGACCGCCTTCGCCACCAGCACGACATCATCGGCCGACACGTCGAGATGGGTGACCATGCGCGTCTCGGTGATGCCCTCGGCGGTGCGATACCAGCGGCCGAGGATGCCGTCGTCGGCCATGGCCGCGGTGAGGGCTTCGGGATCTGCCGAACCCGCGGACGCGAAGACCATGTTCGTGTTCTGGCCGGTGATCTCGACGCCGTCGATCGCGCCCAGCGCCTCGGCGAGCGCGGCGGCGTTGGCGTGATCCTCGGCGAGGCGGTCGACGTGATGGTCGAGTGCGTGGATGCCGGCAGCGGCGACGATGCCGACCTGACGGAGGCCGCCACCGACCATCTTGCGGTACTTGCGAGCCTCGGCGATCAGGTCGGTCGGGCCGCTCAGCACCGAGCCCATCGGCGTGCCGAGACCCTTGGAGAGACACAGCGACACCGTGTCGAACGGGGCGGTGAGGGTGGCGCCGTCGATCCCGAGGGCGACCGCTGCGTTCCACATGCGTGCGCCGTCGAGGTGGGTCGCGAGGCCGTGAGCCCGGGCCACGTCGGTCGCTTCCTCCATGCGGGCGACCGACTGCACGATGCCGTCCTTGGTGTTCTCGACACAGACGACCGTGGTGCGCGCGAAGTGGGGATCGTCGGGCTTGACGGCGGCGGCGATCGCAACCGGATCGGGAAGACCGTCGGCCAGCATCGGCACGACCTGGGGCTGGATGCTGCCGAGCACGGCCGCGCCGCCGGCCTCCCATCGATAGCAGTGCGCCTGATCGCCGACGATGTACTCGTCGCCGCGGCCGCAATGGGCCATCAGGGCGAGGAGATTCGACTGGGTGCCGCTCGTGACGAAGACGGCCGCCTCCTTGCCGAGTCGGTCGGCGACCATCGCTTCGAGACGCTGCACGGTCGGGTCGTCGCCGAACACGTCGTCGCCGAGCGGTGCGTCGAACATCGCCTGCTTCATGGCGGCGGTCGGGCGGGTGACGGTGTCAGAGCGGAGATCGATCACCTCCGCAGTCTGGCACCTCCGACTCCGCTCGCGTCATCCCGGATCGGTCGCCGTGAGCGCCGCTCGGCGCTCTTGGAGGTGCGACCGTTCGGCCGGGTTCGCGGTGAGTTGGATCGCTCGGTCGTAGGCGTCAACTGCCTCGCCGACGCGACCGGTCCGGCCCGCGAATTCGGCGAGCGTCGCCCAGTAGAGGTGGTACCTGTCGAGGGTCTCGATCGCAGCCACGGCGGCGTACCCGGCCTGCGGACCGTCGGCCTGCCCGATCGCCGCCGCTCGGTTGAGGCCTACCACAGGCGACGGGTCGAAGGCGACGTACTGGTCGTAGAGCGCGGCGATCATCGCCCAGTCGACCGATCCGGCGTCGGGTGCATTGGCGTGGTGGGCGGCGATCAGGGCCTCGAACTGGAAGGGGCCGGGTCGGTGGGTACGCATCGCATCGGTGATCAGCCGGTTGGCCGTCACGATCTCGTC
>JBCBYI010000326.1:0-2227 GCA_039815945.1 Actinomycetota bacterium
AGAGCCGCTCGAGCAGGAACTTCTCGCGGAGGGTGTCCATGCACTGCCAGAAGCCGTGGTGGCGATAGGCCATCAGCTGGCCGTCTTTGGCGAGACGTTCGAGCGGTTCGCCCTCCCACATCGTCGAGGGTTCGTCGTCGATGTACTCGAAGGCCTCCGGCTCGAGCACGAAGAAGGCGCCGTTGATCCAGCCCTCGCCGATCTGCGGCTTCTCGCTGAACGCGGCGATCGTGTCGCCGTCGAGTTCGAGGTGGCCGTATCGGGCCGGCGGCCGCACCGCGGTCATCGTCGCGAGCCGACCATGACTGCGGTGGAAGTCGACCAGGGCGGTGAGATCGACGTCGCTGACGCCGTCGCCCCACGTGACCATGCACGTGTCGTCGCCCAGGTGCGAGCGCAGCTGCTTCATCCGGCTGGCGGTGCCGTTCTCCGCGCCGGTCTCGACGAGATCGACCTTCCAGTCGAGCGAGATCGGTGAGCGGACCTCCGCCTGGCCCGAACCGAGGTCGACCGAGAGCACGTCACCGCCGAGCTGGGCCACGTCGAGCATGTACCGCTTGATGACATCGCCTTTGTAGCCGAGCGCGACGGCGAACTCGTCGAACCCGTGATGAGCGTAGATCGCCATGATGTGCCAGAGGATCGGCTTGTCGCCGATCTCGACCATGGGCTTGGGCTTCACGACGGTTTCTTCGGAAAGGCGTGAGCCCTTCCCACCTGCAAGGATTCCGACTTTCACGATCCTCCTTTCGGCCCATCGGTCCCCGGTCGTGAGGAACCTACAGTGAGGACATGCCGCGTGTGTCTGTCGGAATGCCCGTCTACAACGGCGAGAACTACGTCGAGGCGGCGCTGACCTCCCTGCTCGCCCAGACCTTCACCGACTTCGAGGTGGTCGTCACCGACAATGCGAGCACCGACCGCACCGTCGAGATCGTCGAGCGGTTCGCCGCCGAGGACGATCGGGTCAAGCTGCACCGGTCCGACGTCAACGTCGGAGCGGCGCCCAACTTCAATCGATGTCTCGAACTGTCGACCGGAGAGTGGTTCCGCTGGCACGCCCACGACGACACGGTCGAGCCCGGCTACCTCGAGGCCGTCATGGCGCTGATCGACGACGACCCGAGCCTCGTCGCCGCTCACTCGGGCATGGACTTCATCGACGAGCGCGGGGTCAGCGTCGAGCCCTACGAAATCGAGATCGCCTACCGCGACCCCGACCCGGTCGAGCGGGTTCGCTCGATCGTGCTCGATTGGCATCTGTGCGGTCACATCTTCGGAGTGTTCCGTCGGGACCTCATGCTGAAGTACGGCGGACTCGGCAGCTTCGGACACAGCGACGGCGTGCTGCTCGAACGCATCGCCATGGAGGGACCGATCGGCACCGCCGACGGGGTGCTCTGGCACAACCGCAAGCACGCCGAGCAGTCGATGGCTCGCTTCGGCGTCTTCGGCGGTGGCTCGCCCGACTACCAGGCCTACGTCGAGTGGTTCGACGAGTCCCGTCGCGGCAAGCTCGGTTTCGCGCACTGGCGCATGGTTCGCGAGCACTGGACCTCGGTCGTCACCGGGCCGTTGTCGGCCCGTCAAAAGCTCGGTGCGGCGCGGGTGATGGTGCGCCGCACGCTCCGGCTCGTTCGGCCGATGGTGCTCGATCTGCAGCTCGCCGCCCGGACCCTGCTGCGCCGCTGAGTCAGTCGGCGTCGGGGCGGTGGACCGGCCGATCGCCGCGCACCGTCACCCGCCGGAGCACGCGCTGCTCGGGGTAGTAGTCGCTCGCGGCGTAGTGCTGCACCGCCCGGTTGTCCCAGAACGCCACCGACCCGATCTCCCACCGGAATCGGCACTGGTACTCGGGTCGGGTGTGCTGTTCGAGCAACTCGCGCACGAGGCGACGCGACTCCTCGGGCTTGAGGTATTCGCCGGTTGCGGGGTCGTGCAGCGAGTCGTGACGCAGGAAGCCTCCGTGCAGGTACAGCGCCTGTTTGCCGGTCTCGGGATGGGTGCGCACGATCGGGTGCGTGACCCCGAACGGGATGGCGGCCTTCACCTGTTCGACGATCTCGGCGTCGTAGACGTCCTCCCCGTGCCCGCCGCCGACGAAGATGCCGTAGTCGTTCACGCCGTGCAGTCCCGGCACTCGATCGCGAAGGTGGGCCGGCAGACCCAGCAGCGCGGCGTGGCTGTCGGAGAAGAGCGTGTCGCCACCGAGGGCCGGACCCTCGAC
>JBCBYI010000327.1:0-2205 GCA_039815945.1 Actinomycetota bacterium
ACGACGAGACGTACGACGTGCAGGCGGCGATCGACGCCCATCGGGCCCGGTTCGGCGTGTCGTTCGCGTGGCTGGCGGTCGGGCTGTTCGTGATCGCCGGCATCCTGCTCGCCGGTGGGGTCTGGAACGGGGGCCAGAACTGCGGCTCGGCGCTGAGCAATCCGGGCTGGCCCGACGGCTCCGATTGCTACCTCGAGGTCTACCGCCGCGCCCTCGTCGGCTGGACTGCGGCGATCCTCGGGACCGGGTCGTTGCTCGCCGCCGCCCGGTATTCGTGGGGGCCAGGGTGGTACCGCCAACGCCGGGTCGACGGCCTCCGCAACGACTGACCGCACCCATCCGTCAGCACCGCTTCCGCGGGAAAGTCAGGCTCCTGACGCATGGCACATTTCACACCCGGTGGTCATCGCATCCGGGATCCGAATCCGCCATCATCCGGCGATGCACAACACCCCGGTCCGCCGTTTCGCCCTCGTCCTGGTCGCTGCGCTCTCGATGTTCGCCGCCGCCTGCAGTGGGGGTGACAACGACAACGAGTCGACAGCCAACGCCGTCACCGATGACGCCGCTGCCACCACCGACGAGTCATCGGCCGACAGCGACGACATGGCTGACGACAGCAGTGGCGACGACAGCGGTGACGACGACAGCGGTGACGACGACAGCGGTGACGACGACAGCGGTGACGACGAACTGGCGGACGAGGCGACCAGCGAGCCGGTGCGCCCGACCCGTGAAGAGCTCTGCGACATCATCTTCGGCAACGTCGTCCAGCTCACCGCCTACGCCGGGATCATCGAGTACGTCGACGAACCCGGCGCGGTGCTCGGCAACGACTGTGCGATCGAGTCGACGTCGGTCGGCTACGTCTCGCTGTCGCTCATCCCGGCGCTCGAGCCCGATCTCCAGACCGCAGCCGAGGGCTTCGACGGCACCATCGTCACCACGGGGGCCACGGACTCGATCCTCCTCATCGAGGACCCAACGGGCATCGCGCACGTCGCGCTCATCGACGAGGGTGGCGTGATCTACCAGTTGCAGGTCTCCAGCGATGCCGCGACCACGTCGATCGACGCCGTGGTCGAGGCCGCGCTCAGCACGCAGGTCAGCATCCGCAACCGCTGACGAAAACGTCGCACGCCCCGGCGAGTGCCGGGGCGTGCGATCAGCGTTTCTGGCGGATGCGGCTCAGCCGTGTCCGTCGAGCAATCCTGCGACGAGCGCGGCCACCGGGCTGCGCTCGCTTCGCGTCAGGGTGATGTGGCCAAAGAGCGGATGGCCCCGCAGATGGTCGACCACGGCACCGATGCCGTCGAAGCGCCCGACCCGGAGGTTGTCGCGCTGGGCGACGTCGTGTGTGAGCACGACCTTGGAGTTCTCCCCGATGCGGGTGAGGGCGGTGAGCAAGACGTTGCGCTCGAGGTTCTGGGCCTCGTCGACGATGATGAAGGCGTCGGTGATCGAGCGTCCCCGGATGTGGGTGAGCGGCAGGATCTCGAGCAGGTCGCGGTGGATGATCTCGTCGACGACCTCCGGCCCGGCGATCGCCTCCAGTGCGTCGGTGACCGCCGCCGCCCAGGGCGACATCTTCTCGGCTTCGGAGCCCGGGAGATAGCCGATGTCTTGGCCGCCGACGGCGTAGAGCGGACGGAAGACGATGACCTTGGAGTGGGTGCGATGCTCGAGCACCGCTTCGAGGGCGGCCGCGAGCGCCAGCACGCTCTTGCCGGTGCCGGCTCGGCCGCCGAGCGACACGATGCCGACCGAATCGTCGGTGAGGAGATCGAGCGCGATGTGCTGTTCGCGCGAGCGGGGCCGCACGTCGAAGACCGAACGGTCGGCGATGCGATGGATCTGCTTGTCCTCACGCACTCGCCCGAGACCCGACTGTGAGCCGGCGATCAGGGTGATGCCGGTGTTGACCGGCAGATCGCGGGCCTCGTAGAGGTCGACGACACCCTCGTCGTAGAACTCGTCGACGACGGCGCTCTCGACGGCGAGGTCGGTGAAGCCCGTCCAGCTGCCGTCGGCGACTTCGGTGTCGCGGTACTCGGCCGCGTCGAGGCCGACCACGCCGGCCTTGAGCCGCAGCGGCAGATCCTTGGTGACCAGGGTGACCGCGAGCCCCTCCAGCGCCAGGTTGTGGGCGACGGTGAGGATGCGGTGGTCGTTGGCGTCGGATCGCAGGGCTTCGGGCAGCGGCTC
>JBCBYI010000328.1:0-2192 GCA_039815945.1 Actinomycetota bacterium
CCCCCGCTCGTCGAGGTGACGTCGTCGATCTCCACCACGGCCGCGAGATCGCCGACCCGTATCGCTGGCTCGAGGATCTCGAGTCCGACGAGACCGCGGAGTTCGTCGCCGCCCAGAACGCCATCACCGGGCCGTACCTCGCAGGGCTCGCAGAGCGGGCCGGCCTGATCGAACGCATGACCGAGCTGTGGGACATCCCCCGCACCGAGCCACCGCGGGTCCGCGGCGAGGGTGCCGGCCGGGTGATGGTGTGGAGCCACAACGACGGCCTCGCCGATCAGCCGACGTACTGGGTGCAGCGCGGCCCCGAAGGCGATCCCGCCGAGCCGCAGGTCCTGCTCGATCCGAACACGTTGTCCGACGACGGCGCGGTCGCGGTCGTCGGTTCGGCACTCTCGGACGACGGGCGGCTCTTCGCCTACCTGATCGCCGAAGCGGGCAGCGACCGCCAACAGCTCGCCGTCCGGCGCACCGACACGTGCGAAGACCTCACCGACCGTCTCGATCATCTGCGGTTCACCAGCATTGCGTGGCTGGGCGACGGCTTCTTCTACGTGCGCTGGCCCGAGGTCGAACCCGGGTCGACCGCGCCGGTGATGGACCCCTCGGTGCACTACCACCGCATCGGCACCGATCAAGACGACGACCCGGTCGTCTTCCACAACCACGACGATCCCGAACCGATCTACATGGCCGGGCTCACCGAGGATCTTCGCTATCTGGTGCTCTCGGAGGTGCTCGGCACCGACCGGCGAAACGGCCTGCTGTATCTCGACCTCGCCGAGCACGGGGAGACGATCACCTCGGGTGGCACCGTCGACCCGGCTGCGTGGGTCCGGCTCGTCGACCGCGGCATCGCGTCCCACGATGTGGTGTTGCACGTCGCCGACGATGGCGGCAGCCGCTTCGTCGTGCAGACCGACCGCGACGCCCCCAACGGCCGCATCGTCGGCATCGATCTCGCGTCACCCGAACCGGGCTCGTGGATCACCGTGGTCGCGGAGACCGAGCATGCGCTCGAATGGTCGGCGGCGCTCGCGGGCGAACTGTTGGTCAACCACCTCGTCGAGGCCTCCACCCGCCTCACCCGCTACGAGATCGATGGCACCGAACTCGGGGCGCTCGCCCTCCCGGGGCTCGGCACGATCACCGGCCTCGCCGGCCGGTTCGCCGAGCCGACCTTCTTCCTCGGCTACCAATCCTTCGTCGAACCGCCGACGGTGCTGCGGGCCGAGGCCGGGTCGACCACCGTGTGGGCCGGCAGCGAGCCGCCCATCGATCCGGCCAAGCTGATCGTCGAGCGCATGCACGCCGTGTCGAGCGACGGCGCCCGAGTCGGCATGTTCGTGATCCGTCGAGCCGGCGGCGCCCTCCCGGGACCGGTCGAGCTGTACGGCTACGGCGGCTTCACGATCAACCTCACGCCGACGTACAGCCCGTCCCGGCTCGCCTTCCTCGAGGCCGGCGGCATCGTCGCCGTCGCCAACCTCCGCGGCGGCTCCGAACAGGGCGAGCCGTGGCACGAGCAGGGCGCGCTCGGCAACAAGCAGCAGGTGTTCGACGACCTGATCGCCTGCGGTGAGCACCTGATCGCCGAGGGCATCGCGACCGCCGAGACGCTCGGCATCCGAGGTGGCTCCAACGGCGGTCTGCTCACCGCCGCCGTGATGTTGCAGCGGCCCGACCTCTTCGGTGCCGTGATCAGCCAGGTGCCGGTGATCGACATGCTGCGATTCCAGCACTTCACCGCCGGCCGGTTCTGGACCGTCGAGTACGGCGATGCCGCCGACGCCGATGCGTTCGAGTGGCTGATCGAGTACTCGCCACTCCACAACGTCGAGCCGGGGGTCGGCTACCCGCCGCTGCTGATCATGACGGCCGAGTCCGATGACCGGGTCGTGCCGATGCACGCCCACAAGTTCGCCGCCGAGGTCCAGCACCAGGCCGGCGGCAGTTCCGAGCAGCCGCTACTCGAACGGGTCGAGACCCGCGCCGGTCACGGTATGGGCAAACCCACCGCCAAGGTCATCGAGGAGGCGGCGGACATCTACGCCTTCCTTCTCGAACATCTCCGCCCGTGAGCGGCGCGATCAGAGTTCGTCTTCGGTGACGGCCAGGATCGCGCTCGGCAGGGCGAGCGCGATCCCGAGCACGAGGCCCGGCATTTCGGTGCGGTCACCTACCAACTCGTC
>JBCBYI010000329.1:0-2181 GCA_039815945.1 Actinomycetota bacterium
ACTCCTCGGACCAGCCGGTGTCGTCGAGGATGGGTTCGAGGAGTGGTTGGTCACGTCGTTCTCGGCGACCGGGCTGATCGGAGCCTTCGCCGCGCCCATCGCCGGCAAGTTGATCGACCGGCAGCGGTTCCGACCCGTGCTCGGCGTGACCGGTGTGGTCTCGGGTGGCGGACTTGCCGCAGCGTCGACCACCGACTCCTTGGTCGTCTTCGTGCTGTGCACCGGCGTCGGCGGCGCAGCGCTGGCGGCGTTCGCGTTCTACCACGTGACCCAGACGCTGGCGGTCCGGTACGCGCCGGGTGCGTCGTCTCGTTCGGTCGGGATCCTCACCCTGTGGGGCGCGTTCGCTTCGACGATCTATCTCCCGCTCACGGCGTTCCTGGTCGAGGTCGGTGACTGGCGCTCGGCGATGCGGGTGCTCGCGGTCATTGCGGGCGTGTTCTTGGTGACGGCTGCCGTCGCGTTGCCCAAGCCGCCGCGGCTCGACACCGACATCGTGCCCACCCGTGGGCTCGCGTTCTTGAACGATCCCGTCGTCCGCCGTCACGCGGTGGCGAGCTTCGCGATCGGCATCGCGATCGGCATCGTGCTCGTCTACCAGGTCACGATCATGACGGCCGCCGGTCTTTCGCTCACCACGGCCGCGTGGCTTGCGGGCGCTCGGGGCACCACCCAGTTTCTCGGTCGGCTGCCGGTGATCTGGCTCGTCGAGCGAGTCGGTTCCGCCCGAGGACTGCAGATCTCCTACGCTGCGATCGGCATCGGATTGTGCTTCCTGGCGTTCAGCGGCAATCCGATCATCGGCTTCGGCTACGTGCTGATCGGCGGGGTTGGCATCGGAGCCCTTTCGCCGATCCAGGGCATTCACGCCGGCTCGATCTTCCCGCCCGATCGACTCGGCCAGGGCATGGGCACGATCACCCTCGTCTTCGGTTTCGCGATGGCGCTCGGCCCGACGGCGGTGGCGTTTGCGAGCGACGGTTCGGTTCGTTGGCTCGGTCCGGCTGTCGCGATCGTCGCGTCGGCCGTCGCCGTCTCTGTCGTGCGTCAGCCGAGGGCGGCGGCCAGCGCGGAGCGATAGATCGCGGCCCGCTCGAGCTTGAGGTCCTCGTAGCCCCGCACGGCCTGCGGGAGTTCGGCGACGTGCATCGCCTGCTCCATCGTCATGGAACCGTCGGCGATGCGTCCGATCACGGTGTCGATCGAGGACTCGAAGACCTCGATCAGTTCCCGCTCGAGCTGGCGCATGTGCGTGCGGCCGAACGGATCCATCGCCGTGCCGCGGAGCCGCTTGCCCTTGGCGAGTGCCTTCATGATCGGCGAGCCGACGGTGGTGCGGATGGCGATCTTGCCATCCATGCCGAGCGATTTGAGGATCGGCGGGTGGAGCTTCCACGACGCCTTGGCGCCCTTGCCCCCGACCGCCTCGACGGTCGCCTTGGCCTCGGCGCCGGTGAGCAGTCGGGCGACCTCGTACTCGTCCTTGTAAGCGAGCAGCTGGTGATGGCTGACAGCCACCGCTTCGGTGAAGGCGGCGTCGCCGAGTTGCGCAGCTCGTTCGACCAGGCCGAGGTAGCGGCCGGCGTAGGCGGCGTTCTGATAGCCGACGAGGTCGGCGGCGCGGAGGGCGACACCCTCGCCGAGCGCCTCGGCGCGGGCGGCGAGCGCCTTCGGGAGCTTGGGCACCTCGACGGTCGGGCCCTCCTCACGCTCGACCACGGTGCCGGCCGAGACCGCCTCGCTACGGCCGGCGGCGAAGGCGGTCAGGTTGGCGTCGACGGCGACACCGTTGAGACGGATCGCCTCCTCGATCGCCGTGCCGGCGATCGGCAGCACGCCGTGCTGGTAGGCGAAGCCGAGCAGGAAGATGTTGGCCGATGCCGCCGAACCGAGCAGCTGCTCGGTGATGCCGGCGGCGTCGACGTAGCGGTTGCGGTCGGCCACCGTCGCCGCGGCGACCTGGGTGCGCAGCTCGTCGAGCTCGGGATAGGCGAGCTCGGGCTTGCCGATCATCGAACCGGTGGGGGTCTCGCTCGCCGAGCCGATCAGCACCGTGCGGGTCGGGTCGCCGGCCGCCAACGAGGCCGGGCTGGCGGCGCCGAGGAGGTCGAAGGCGATGATGACGTCGGCGCCCTCGTCGCCGATGAGGTTCGACGGGGCCGGCGCGCCGGTGGTGATGCG
>JBCBYI010000032.1:0-24138 GCA_039815945.1 Actinomycetota bacterium
GTGGTGGCCATGCTCGCATCGATGATCGCCGGGGCGCCGTACGTCACCGTCGAGGTCGGCGATCCCGATGCGCGCCTCCGCTCACTGCTCGAGGACGCCGCACCGGTCGTGGTGGTGGGCGATGCGCGCCACGTCGCACCCACCGGCACCGAGGTGATGTCGGTCGATCTCACCGCTCGCACCGCATCGCCGCTCCGAGTCGCCCCGCCGTCGCCCGACGACGTCGCCTACCTGATCTTCACCTCGGGCTCGACCGGGCGACCCAAGGGCACGCTGCTCACCCACGGCGGCCTGCAGAACTATGTGCACTGGGCCGCCGAGCAGTACGTCGGCGACCAGCCGAGCGACTTCGCGCTGCACTCGTCGCTGGCGTTCGACCTGACCATCACGTCGGTCTTCGTCCCCTTGGTCACCGGCGGCGCCATCCGGGTGTACCCGCCGGTCGCCGATCGAGCCGGTCTCGAGATCCTCGACGTGTTCACCGACGACGAGGTCGACGTCGTCAAGCTGACGCCCGCTCACCTCGCCCTCGTCGCCGAGGCGGGGATCACGAGCGACCGCATCTCGACGCTGATCGTCGGCGGTGAGAACTTCCGCACCGACGTCGCCCGCCGTGCCCTCGAGGTCGTCGGCGACGATGCCGCCGTCTTCAACGAGTACGGCCCCACGGAGGCCGTGGTCGGATGCATGATCCACCGGTTCGACCCGGCGACCGACACCGGGGCGTCGGTGCCGATCGGTACGCCTGCGGCGAACGCCCGGATCCATCTCGTCGACGCCCACGACCGACCCACCCCGCGCGGTGTCGTCGGGGAGATGGTGATCGCCGGTGCCGGTGTCGGCCTGGGCTACCACGCCCGCCCCGAGCTCTCGGCACAGAAGTTCACCCCGGACCCGTTCGACCCCGCCGGTCGCGTGTACCGCACCGGCGACCTCGCGTACTGGGACGCCGACGACCGGATGGTCTTCCTCGGACGCGCCGACGATCAGGTGAAGATCGGCGGAACCCGCATCGAACTCGGCGAGGTCGAGGCCGCCATCTTGTCGATCGACGGGGTCGAGTCGGTCGTCGTCGACGTCATCGCACCGCCGGCGCCGGCCGAGGTCGGCCACTGTGTCGTGTGCGGTCTCCCGTCGAACTATCCGACGGCCGACTTCGACGAGCACGGCGTCTGCGGCGACTGCCGCGCCTACGAACGACACCGCCTCGACGTCGAGCGCTACTGGTCGACGCCTGACGATCTCCGTCGGGTCGCCGGCGTGCTGCGGGAGCGAGGCGCCGAGCGACAGTACGACTGCATCGTCATGCTCAGCGGCGGCAAGGACAGCACCTACATGCTGTACCAGGTGGTCCGCGAGTACGGCCTGAACCCGCTCGTGTTCACGCTCGACAACGGCTACATCTCCGAGGACGCGCTCGAGAACTGTCGGCGTGCGTGCGCCGACCTCGGCGTCGATCTGCACATGGCGAGCACGCCGCACATGAACGCGATCTTCGTCGACAGCCTCGAGCGTCACTCGAACGTGTGCAACGGCTGTTTCAAGACGATCTACACGCTGTCGATGGATCTCGCCCACGAGCACGGCATCGACACGATCGTCACCGGTCTCGCCCGCGGTCAGCTCTTCGAGACCCGCCTCGCCGACACCTTCAAGGCCCGCGAGTTCGATCCCGATCGCATCGACGACTGGATCATGGAGGCGCGCAAGGCCTACCACCACATCGACGACGCGGTGTACCAGTTGCTCGACACGAGCCTCTCGACCGACGAGCACGCCTTCGACCACATCCGCTACGTCGACTTCTACCGCTACGTCGACGTGCCGCTCTCGGAGGTCTACGACTACCTCGAGCGCGAGACCGTCTGGCAGCGGCCCTCCGACACCGGCCGCTCGACCAACTGCCTCATCAACGACGCCGGCATCTTCGTGCACAAGCGCAAGGAGGGCTACCACAACTACGCCCTTCCCTACAGCTGGGACGTGCGCCTGGGGCACAAGACCCGAGACGCCGCCATGTGGGAGCTCGACGACGACCTCGACGAGGCACGCGTCCGGCAGATCCTCGATGAGATCGGGTACGACGAGGACATCGAACAGCGCCCGCGCGAGCCGAAGCTGGCGGCGTTCGTGGTCGCCGCGGACCCTGCGTCGGTTCGAGCGGAGCTGGCCGAACGGCTGCCCGCCGCCATGGTGCCGACCCACGTCGTGGCGATCGAGGAACTCCCGCTGACGCGCAACGGCAAGGTCGATCGCGACGCCCTGCCCGACCCGGAGACCGGCGCGGCGACGGTCACCGCCGAGTACGAGGCGCCCGAGGGCGCGGTCGAGGACCTGCTGGCCCGCCTGTGGTCGGCCGTGTTCGATCTCGACACCGTCGGTCGGCACGACAACTTCTTCGAGCTGGGCGGCGACTCGATCTCGGCCGTGCGCCTGGTCGCACTCGCCCGTCGAGAGGGCATGCAGCTGTCGGCCCGCGACGTCTTCCAGCGCCAGACGATCGCCGAGCTGGCACCCCGGCTCGACGTCGCCTCGGATCCCGCCGAGACGCTCGACGGTGCGATCGACGATCCCGTCGTGCTCGACACCGTGCGTCGCGGTCTCGGTGGGGCAGGGGAGCGCCTCGACTACGCGATCGAGGCCAACTCGACGCAGGTCGGCATGCTCTACCACAGCCTCCGCGATCCCGACGGCGCCGTCTACCAGCAACAGGTCAGCGCGGAGCTGCCCGCCGACGTCGATCTCACGTTCCTGGAGCAGGCGTTCGCCGGCGCGGTGCACCGCCACGATGCGCTCCGGTCCCGCTTCGTCTGGCGTGGGCTGGAGACGCCGGTACAGGCCGTCCTGCGCCCGGGGGCGGACGATCTCCGCTTCGTGGTCGACCCCGTCGAACCGATGCGGATCTCGCCGGCGGAGCTCGACACCGCCACGCCATTCGTCGTCGAGATCCACACCGGCGGCGAGGCGCCGACGATGGTGATCCGGTCGCACCACGTCACCCTCGACGGGTGGTCGAGCCAGCAGATCCTCCGCGAGGTCGAGATCGATCACGAACGGCTCCGAACCGGCCGGCTCGTGTCGGACCACCGCCCGCCGCAGCTTCGCGCCCATGCGGCCTGGCGCCGCGATCGCGATCCCCAGCGGGGCGTCGACCACTACGCGAGCCGCCTCGCCGAGCTTCCGGCCAGCCCCGCCTTGCCGGGGCTCGGACCCGAATCGATCGAGCATCGCGGCGAGTGGGAACGCCACTGGATCCCCGCCGACCTCGTCACCGAGTTGCACGAACTCGCCGCCGCCGAACGCCTGACCGTCAACACCCTCGTCCAGGGGGCGTGGGGTGTCGTGCTGAGTCGATGGCTGCGAACCGACGACGTGGTCTTCGGTTCGACCGTCGCCGGTCGCCCCGAAGATCTCGACGGCGCCGACCAGATCGTCGGCATGTTCATCAACACGCTTCCGAGCCGCGTGCGGTTCGCCGCCGACGAGCCGTTGCTCACCACCCTGCGCCGGCTCCAGAGCGAGGAGATCGACGCCCGCGACTTCAGCGACACGTCGCTCGCCGCCATCCAGCAGGCGGTCGGCGCTCGTGACGGCCTCTTCGACTCCCTGGTCGTGTTCGAGTCGGTGCCCGGCCGCGACGAGACCGTTCCGGCGCTGTTCGACCATGCGGAATACCGGGAGCAGAGCAACTTCCCGCTCGCCCTGCTCGTGTTCCCCGACGACGAGATCGAACTCCGTGCGGTCGTCAACACCGCTCGCCTCGATCGCGAGTCCGTGACCCCGATGCTGCGGGCGACCGCAGCGGTGCTCCGACAGCTCGTCGACGATCAGATGCTCACACCCGCCGGCGTTCGGCTCCTCGATGCCGAGACCGAGGCCGACGTCCGGGCGCTGTCGACCGGGCCTGCTTCGTCGCCTGCTCCGGCCTCGACGCCTGCTCCGGCCTCGACCCTGGCCGCCCAGATCGAGGCGTGGATGGAAGCGACGCCCGACGCCATCGCGGTCGATGGCCACGACGGCGGCCTCACGTGGTCACAGCTCGACGCGGCGTCGTCAGCGATCGCCGAGCGCCTCCTCGCCTCGGGCGTCGGGCCGGGCACGGTCGTCGGAGTGCCCGCCGCCGTTTCCGTCGACTCGATCGTCGCCACGGTCGCCGTGGTGCGATCCGGGGCCGCCTACGTCGCCCTCGACGCCGATGTCCCCGCAGCCCGAACCGACGCGATCGTCGCCGCCGCCGGCGTGACGACGGTCGTCGGCGACACCCCGACCGGGTCGCAGCGCCTCGAACGCATTCCCGTCGACCTGGCCGCCGAGCCGGTCGAGGTCTCGTGGCCGGCCATCTCGCCGACCGACCACGCCTACGTCATCTTCACCTCCGGTTCGACCGGCACCCCCAAGGGTGTCCCGGTGCGCCACGAGCAGATCGTCCGCTCCACCGCGGCTCGCGCTGAGACCTATGGGGCGGGCCCTGATCGATTCCTGCTCGTGTCGTCGCTCGCGTTCGACTCGTCGATGGTCGGCTTGTGGTGGACGCTCACGACCGGGGCCACGATCGTCGTGCGCGACCCGGCCGAGCAGGGCGATCTGCGCCACACGGCGAGGCGCATCGCCGAGGCGGCGGTGACCGACCTCTTGGCCCTGCCGAGCCTCTACGCCGCCCTGCTGGAGACTGCGGACGATGCGGCCCTGCGCTCGCTGCAGCGGGTCATCGTCGCCGGGGAGGCCTGCGGACCGGAACTCGTCGCCGCCCATCGCGACCGCATGCCGGCGGCCTCGCTGCACAACGAGTACGGACCATCGGAGGGCACGGTCTGGAGCCATGTCGCTCGCCTCGACGATCGTGGCGACGATCGAGTGCCCATCGGCCGACCGATCGTCGACACCACCGGCGCGGTCGTCGACCAGCATGGCGCCCGCCTTCCCGTCGGTGTGCCCGGTGAACTCGCGCTTCGTGGCCCCGGCGTGGTCGCCGGCTATCTCGCGGCGCCGGAGCTCACTGCGGCGGCGTTCGCCGATCGGCTCGGCGGCGATCTCGGCCCCTGGTACCGCACGGGCGACCTGGTCGAGATGGACACGGCCGGCGACCTCACGTTCCTGGGTCGAGTCGACAACCAGGTGAAGGTCCGCGGCCAACGGGTCGAGTTGGAAGAGGTCGAGACGGTCCTCGCCTCGCTCGATGGCATCGTGGGCGCCGGCGCACGTGTGGTCGACGCCGGTGGGCGTCGAGAACGGCTCGTCGGCTATGTCGTCGCCGCCTCCGACACCGTCGTCGACACCGACGGCCTTCGCGCCGAAGCGGCGCAGCGTCTCACCAGCGCCGCCGTGCCCGCGCAGATCGTCACCCTCGTCGAGCTGCCGCTCACCGGCACGGGAAAGCTCGACCGCGCGGCGCTGCCCGACGTCGAGCCGGCCGAGAGCGCCGAGCACGTCGCCGCCCGTTCCGACCTCGAGCATCGGCTCGTCGCGGTCTGGTCGAAGATCCTGCGCGTCGATGACATCGGCATCGACGACGACTTCTTCGATCTCGGTGGTCACAGCCTCGCCGGCCTCCGGCTCTTCGCAGAGCTGTCGTCGATGCCCGGAGGCGATCTGCCGCTGTCGGTGCTGTTCGAGGCACCGACCGTGCGCCGTCTCGCCGCCCGGATGCAGGCCGGAGCCGATGCCGACACGGCGACGTCGTCGGCGCTCGTGACCATCCGCGACGGCGGCGACCAGCGCCCCTTCTTCTACGTGGCGCCCTACGACATCAGCGTGCTCGAACTCGACAAGCTCGCTCGCCACTTCCCCGAGGATCGGCCCTTCTACGGCATCCAACCGTCGGGGCTCGCGGCCGGCGAGGAGATCCACGAGACGGTCGAGACGATGGCCGAGCACTACGTCGAGCGTCTGCGTTCGGTGCAGCCGAGCGGTCCCTATGCGCTGGGCGGTCACTGCGACGGGGGCTGGATCGCGTACGAGATGGCCCGCCAGCTCGTCGCCGACGGTGAGCAGGTCGACTACCTCGGCATGGTCGAGGTGCCGCCGCCCTACGAGCTGCGTGGTCGACGCGAGGGCATCGCCTACCGCCTCCGTCGAGCCTGGTACTTCCTGAAGGACCGACGCCTCCTCCCGGCGGTCGCATGGCAGATCCGCAAGCGCTGGGAACGTCGCTTCTGGGCCAGTGTCGGCGGCGGCGAACAGCGCCGGGTCGCCGAGGTGCGTTCCGCCGCGGAGGCCGCGTTCAAGTCCTACGACTTCGCGTACGACTACGAGGGCCCCTCCCACTTCATCCAGAGCACCGAGGGCGTGGCCCAGCCGGTCATGCGCGGCTGGTACGACGTCTTGGCCGAGCCGGGCGAGCCGACCTTCGAGGTCGTGTCCTCGACGCACGCCCGGTTGCTGATGGAGCCCGAGGTGCAGTCGGTCGCCGAGCATCTCGTCGAAGGTCTCGAACGCGCCGAGGCGGCCGGCTGACCCATCGGTCGGGCGGCTTCAGCCGCCGCTGACCAGCTGCTCGGCGCCCTTCGGCATCGCCACCTCGTCATCGCGGGCGTCGAGCCAGCCCTCGGGGAGGTGGACGTCCTTGGGCGAGCCCGAGTGGCCGCGCACCATGCGCATGCCGCCCTCGGGGAACGGCGTCTCTCGATCGAGCGAGCCGATCAGCTCCCGCATCTCGTCGAGCGAGCCGACCCGGTTGAGACGCGAACGCATCTCGCCGCCGGCCGGGAAGCCCTTGAGGTACCAGCCGGTGTGCTTGCGGAAGTCGCGGATGCCGTGGTCTTCGCCCATCCACTCGCAGAGCAGCTCGGCGTGTTCGACCATGCCGTCGAGGACCTGACCGAGGTTGGGACGGGGCGGCACCGGCCGACCGTCGAACACGGCGGCGAGATCGCCGAACAGCCAGGGACGGCCGAGGCAGCCACGGCCGACGACGACACCGTCGCAGCCGGTGGTGCGCATCATGCGGAGCGCGTCGTCGGCTTCCCAGATGTCGCCGTTGCCGAAGACCGGGATGGAGGTGACGGCTTCCTTGAGTTCGGTGATGCGACGCCAGTCGGCGTGCCCGGAGTAGAGCTGGTTGGCGGTGCGGGCGTGGAGGGCGACCGCCTTGACGCCCTCGTCTTCGGCGATGCGGCCGGCGTCGAGGAAGGTGATGGCGTCGTCGTCGATGCCGACGCGGAACTTCACCGTTACCGGCACGTCGCCGGCGTTCTTCACGGCGGCCTGCACGATCTTGCGGTAGTGCTCGCGCTTCCACGGAAGGGCGGCGCCGCCACCGTGACGGGTGACCTTCTTCATCGGGCAGCCGAAGTTCATGTCGATGTGGTCGACCGGGATGCCGTCGACGAGACCGTCGACCAGCAGGCGGGTGGCCTCACCGATCGAGTAGGGATCGGTGCCGTAGAGCTGGATCGACCGGGGCGATTCGTCGGGGGCGAACGCCGCGAGCTCGAGGCTCTTGCGGTGGCCCTCGACCAACGCCCGAGCGGTGATCATCTGGTTGACGTAGATGCCGGCGCCGTAGCGGCGACACAGCGTGCGGAATGGCGCGTTGGTGACCCCCGCCATCGGAGCGAGCACGACCGGCGGCCAGACCTCGATCGGCCCGATGCTGGGCGCGGCGAACTCACCCGGACGGGCGGGTGGCTCCGGCTCGGGAGCCGGCAGGGGAGCGGCGTCGACGTCGGTCATGACCCTCCAGGCTAGAGATGATTCGAGAATTCGATGTATCTCGTGCTCGGTGGCGCGCTCTGTTCTGGCATGAGCACACGCATGAGCGAGATCCTCGATTCCGCACAGAAGCTCGCCACGGCGATCGGGGCTCCGGCCCTCACCGTCGCGATCATGTACTACTTCGGTTGGGTTCGAACCGAGCGCGCCGCCACCGTCGCTGGCGTCCCACAGACCCTCTTCGGCCTCTCGGTGACCGACTACGTCTTGCGTGGGGCAGCTCCGGTCATCACGATTCTCGGGCTGGCCCTCGGCGCGGGGGTCGCCGCCGTCTTCGTCTATTGGCTCCTCGAGAGCCGGCTGTGGCTCCGAGGCCGGCGGGCGCGCATGTGCATGCTCCTCGTCGGGCTCATCGTCCTCGTGAGCAACACGTGGGCCCTCGTGAGCGAGGCGCCGACGGTCGAGAGCCTGCGGCGTCAGGGGATCTGGGTCGCCGGCGCCGGGATCTTGATCTGGCTCGGTGCGAACGGGACGGTCAGTGGCCCGCGGGGGGCCGGCGCTCGCTACCGAGACGGGTTGCGGACGGTCAGCCACATCGTTCTCGGACTCACCGTGCTCTTCGGTTTGTTCACCGTGGTCCGGTCGGAGGCGACCCGCGACGGCGAAGCGTCGATCGTCGCACTCCGCGAACGCATCCTGGCCGGCGACGAGCCGGTTGCGACGTTGGCGATGACAGCCACCGCGCCCGCCCTTCACGGTGCATCCGCGATGACCGTTTCCGGTGATGGGGAGTCGGTACGCGCCGAACTCTCCGACGTCTTCGTGCTCCTCGAGAGCGACGGAAGGGTCGTCGTCGTCTCGTCATGCTTCGCGTGGGGCGGGCAGGAAGGAGCGCTCAGCGAGGTCGCGATCATCGAGTCGGACTCGATCGAACGTATGCGGTTCACGAGCGGTGCCGCCCTCGAGGGCGGTGTCAGCCCCTGCGTGCCGCTCATCGAGGCTGCTCCGGCGGAGGTGAGCGAAGAGGCCATGAGCGGGGCCTTCGATGTGATCGCGGAGGATCCCGACAACAGCACGGCCGCGCAGGCGACGCAGGTGCTCAGCGATGCGATCACTCACTTGATCCGCGCTGCGGTCATGAGCGGAGATCCCGACGCGATCGCGGCCGCGCAAGCGGCGGGCGAGCGCTTGGCCGACCTGAACGAAGCGCTCGCAGCGGGGAACTCGGCGGCGATCGAGGAGGCCGCCGGCGCGACGGCCGCGGCGGTCGACGTGGCTTCGGAGGTGACCGAGAACGCGGTCGCAGCGAGCGAGGCTGAGCAGGCCGCGGCGAATCACGCCGTCGAGCAAGCGGAGCACGAGGTGGCGAAAGCCGCCGCTGCGGTGGCCGCGGCCGCCGCCTCGGGCGCTGACGAGGGCGTACAGGACGCGTTGCAGGATGCCCTCGACCAGACGCAGAACGAACTCGACGATGCTCGCCTTGCGGTCACGCCGACGTGCTCGGCGAAGGTCGATGGTGACCGAGTGGTCATCACCTGGGACCCGGAGGCGCCGATCACCGCCGTCCTTCGCGACTGGGGGCGGCGGCAGGCCCCGAACAGCGTCGACCTGAACGCCGGGGTTGCGACCGACGCTCCCGGCGGGAGCGGGAACTTCGTGTATCGGGTCTGGGCGGGCGACGTGTCGGGCACGTGCGTCGCGACCGTCGAAGCGATCACCGTCGCGATCGACACGGGCTTCGCCGGCGGATGCGCTCCCGGTGGTGCGGTTCCGACCGGGCCGGACATCACCCCCGTCGACCGTGTTCGGGTCGACGGCGCTGCGTTCGGCGTGCCGGGAACCGAGGCCTACTGCGGGTCGTCAGGACCGACCTTCCTCGACGGCGATGTCCTCGTGGTCGAGATCGAGGGAACCGAGTGGGAGATCGTCGAGATCGGGGACACGCCGCTCACCCACCCGACGCTGAACCAACCCCAGATCGTCGTCGACGCCTCGATGGTCGGCGACCTCACCGACCAGATCGCCGAGCAGCTCCAGTTCATCGACGTCGAGGGAGAGTTGGGATTCGACCGCTAGGCCGATCGCCACACCGCTTCGCTGTGGCGAGCGATCAGGTCGAGCAGCACGTCGACGTCGTCGTGGGTGACCGCCGGATTCATGAAGATCAGTCGGAAGCAATTGAGGCCGTGGACCGGTTGGTAGCCGATCAGCGCCGACCCCTCCGCTTGCATCGCCACCTTCGCGGCCGGTGCGATGGCGTGGAGCGCGGCGTGCTGGTCGTCGCTGAGCGAACCGGGGTCGAACGGGCGGAGCTCGGGCGGGACCCAGGTCAGACAGACGTTGGTGAAATCGCCGGCGACGATCGGGGCGAGATCGTCACGCTCGGCGACCCGGGCTCGAACCAGATCGGCGACCGAGACGGCGTGATCGATCCGAGCCGCCATGCCGACGTCGCCCCGGGCCTTCCACGTCAGCCACGCCTTGAGCGCGTCGACCCGACGGCCGCACTGCAGGGTCCGGTCACCGGCGTCGAGATCGGCGTTCGCCTTGTCGGGCTGGAAGAGATAGTCGGCGCCGGTGGCGAAGGTGGCGAGCAACCGTTGGGGTTCGCGCACGAGCAACGCGGTGCACTGCTGGGTGAGGCCGGCCATCTTGTGGAGGTTCCACACGACCGAGTCGGCCCGCTCGCCGCCGACCAGCCGATGGCGCTGCGACGTGGAGAAGAGCGCGGCGCCGCCGTAGGCCGCGTCGACGTGAAGCCAGACGCCGCGTGCCTCGCACCGGTCGGCGATCGCGTCGATCGGGTCGAAGGCGGCGGTCACGGTCGTGCCCGCCGTGGCGATCACCGCCAGCACCTCGGGTCCGTCGTCGAGGAGCTCGTCGAGCGCATCGAGATCCATGACCCCGGAGTCGTCGGTCGGCACCGACACCACGGCGTCGCGGCCGAGCCCCATGACCGCGGCGATCTTCCCGGCCGAGTAGTGACCCGAGCCGCTGACCAGGATCCGCAGCGGGCGACCGTCGGCGCCGGCGGTGACGAGATCGGGTTGCAGGCGATGCCGGGCGAGTTGGAGGGCGTGCAGCTGGGCGATCGATGCACCGGCGCACATGAGCCCGGCGGGGTGCTCGCCGGCGTCGGGGAAGCCGACCAGCCGAGCCATCTTCGCCAGCAGCGACCGCTCGATCATCGTGAACACCGGCGCGACCTCGTAGGTCGCGTTGGTGGTGTTGAGCGCGGCGCCCAGCCAGTCGCCGACGACGGCGAGCGGATCGGCGCCGGCGTAGTTCTGGTTGAGGAAGTACGGATGGTTGGTCTGCACCGAACGCCGGACGACGGTGTTGGCCGCCTCGACGAGTGCGCCCGGCTCGGCCGGTGGCTCGTCGGCGGCGAACGCCAGACCGACCGTCCGGGCGAAGTCGGCCGCCAACTCGTCGGGACCCGCCCAGCGGATCACGGGCTCGTCGCGGCCGGGCGGCCGGATCACGTGCCGGAGGGCGCGTGCAGCGATGGCCTCGACCGGATCGATCGGGGCCGGCGAGCGAAACTCGAGGAGGTCGAGACCGTGCGCGGCGAAGAGGCGGTCGACGAGGGCGAGCGAGAGGCCGATGACGCCGTTCGGGCTGCCTTCGATCCGGTCGGCGAAGAGTCCGGCCGCGCCCTGGAGTCCGTAGGCCCCGGCCTTGTCGTCGGCGTCGCCCGAGTCGACGTACCACGAGAGGCGGGACTCGGTGATCTCGCCCACGATCACGTCGGCGACGTCGACGTCGCTGTGCACGACGGCGGCACCGTCGGGACCGGTGACGGCCACCGCGATGCCGGTCATCACCTGGTGGGTCCGATCGGCGAGCGAACGCAACATCGCCCGGGCGTGTTCGCGGTCGTCGGGCTTGCCGATGATCGCCCCGTCGACGGCGACCGTCGTGTCGGCTGCGAGCACGACCCGCCCGGGGGACAGCGCCGCCTCGGCCTTGGCCCGAGCCAGCCGTTCGACGTACGCACCGCAGGATTCGTCGGGCTGAGGCGTCTCGTCGACCGCCGCGGGCTCGACTCGCGGGTGCACGCCGATGCGGCCGAGCAGCGCTCGCCGCCGAGGGGATCCGGACGCCAGGATCAGTTCGAGGTCGGCCACCGGGGGAGTCTCGCACGGGCCGCCGGACGCGCCACCAGCCTTCGGGCGAGTGCGCCTAGCCTCTCCCCATCGACACGCCGGACACACCCCCGTCCGACCCGACCGTCCCCACTCCGGACGACGAGGTCCGAGAGCTGCCCGAGGAGCTGCCGCCGCCCACCGCGGAGGAGATCCGGCCGGACAGCTTCGTCGTGACGACCGGATTCTTCCGAGCCGGCACCGATCCGATCCGCCTGCCGCGAGCGGTCGAGGGGCCCACCTACACCCCCGAGGAGGCCGTGGTCGCGGCCCGCCAGTTCTTCGATGCCCTCGCCTCCGGGCGTGATCTCGAACACGATCACGACGACCCGATCGAGTTCGCCCGGGCCAACGGCTTGATGATGCTCTTCAGCGAGGGCGTCGGGGCCGTGTTCGAGACCCATCTCGAGCGCATGCCGCCCGACATCGAGGCTCGCTGGCGCGATCTGATCGCTGGTGGCGCCCGTTCCGAGGCGTTCGGTCCGCTCACGCTCCAGGAACGGCTCGACGAACGTCAGGTCGAATCGGCACTCGTCGCCGGGCGTCGCCAGCGGCTCGTCAACGTCATCGTGAGCCTCCTCGTCATCGCCGGTGTCGGTGCTGGCGCGTGGTGGGGTTGGCAGACCTTCGGTCCCGGCGAAGACCGAACCCGGGGAGCGTTGCAGTTCGCCGACACCGACGAGGCGGCCGACGTCGCCGCGGTCGAGGGCGGCCCGCCGGTGGCCGAACCGGCCCTCAGCACCGCCCTCAGCGACCCGGTGTCGGTGTTCGCCGGTGACGGGCCGGTCGCCGATCGGGTCACCTCGGCTCCCTTCGTGCGGTTCCCCTACCCGCCGGGATCGATCGGGGCCACGATCCTCCAGTACGCGAACTCCGGCCATGTCGCCCTCGTGGGGCCCAGCGGTTTCACCGCCGACGCCTGCCTGCGAGTCAGCGTCGTGACCGAGGACCTCCGCCCGCTCGACACGGTCACCCATGGGCCGTGCGTGGAGCTGATCGGTCGCGATGCGACCGTTGGCTGCATCGGCGACACCGCGATCCTCCTGGCCCTCGACATCCCGCCGGGTGCGGTCGAGCTTCCCGAGGGCGGCACGGGGTTCGCCGACGCGGTGCGGCTCCAGCTCGTCGCCGACGGCGCGCCCGACTACGAGGTGCTGACGGTACGGGGAACGATCGAGGTCGACCCCGACAGCGATGTCGTGATCCCTCGCTTCGGTGGTGAGATCGGTGAGACGATCACCTTCGACACCGGCGCCGGTCGGTCGGGGTCGTGCACGCTCACCGGCGAGTTCCCCAGGGGGTCCTAGAACCATGTGCGGTCGCTACGTCTCCGCCACGCCGCCCGATCAGCTGGCCCAGTACTTCGGCGCCGAGTCGCTCGTCGAGCCGCCCGACGAGTCCGAGGAGTTCCGCGGCAACTTCAACGTGGCACCCACACAGGGCGTCTTCACGGTCTACGAATCACGCGGCGAGCGCCTGCTCGACCGGTTCCACTGGGGGCTCGTGCCGTTCTGGGCGAAGGATCCGAAGATCGGTTCGAAGATGATCAACGCCCGGGCCGAGACGCTCGCGGAGAAGAACTCCTTCAAGCGGCCCTTCGCCAAGAAGCGCTGCATCATCCCCGCCGACGGCTTCTACGAGTGGAAGAAGGTCGAGGGCCAAAAGCGCAAGCAGCCGATGTACATGACCACCATCGACGACTCGCCGTTCGCGTTCGCCGGCCTCTGGGAGGTCTGG
This sequence comes from Actinomycetota bacterium, assembly GCA_039815945.1. Classification (GTDB taxonomy): domain Bacteria; phylum Actinomycetota; class Acidimicrobiia; order Acidimicrobiales; family Aldehydirespiratoraceae; genus UBA11606. Next base: position 13,536 of record JBCBYI010000032.1, read on the forward strand.
AAGGACAAGAACAACCTCGACGACGACGGCGAGCCGCTCGAGCTCTACAGCTGCACCATCATCACCGGCTCACCGAACGAGAAGGTCGCGGACGTCCACGACCGCATGCCGGTGATGTTGCCGCCCGACACCTGGGGCGTCTGGCTCGACCGCGACAACCACGACATCGAGGCGCTGCAGGAACTCTTCGTGCCGGCGCCATCCGCGCTGATCCAGCTGCGCCCGGTCTCGACCGACGTCAACAACGTCCGCAACAACGGCCCTCACCTCGTCGATGAGGCCGAGCCGGTCACCGACGAGTCATGAGCGAACTCGCCCGGGTGGTCGACGGTCTGATCGCTCGAGCCGCGTCGAGGAAGGTCAGCTCTCGAGCGCAGCCTCGAGCTGGTCACGCAACGCGTCAAGGGCGGCCGGATCGGGGTTGGTGTCGGCGTTGGCGAAGTCGAGGTCGCCCATGCCGTTCATCGGCACGACGTGGACGTGCACGTGGGGCACCTCGAACCCGGCGATCATCAGACCGACGCGGGCGGGGGAGAGCAGCGCTTTCTGGGCCTGACCGACTTCGTGAGCGACGCCCATCAGGTGGGTGACGGTGTCGGCGTCGAGATCGGTCCACTGGTCGACCTCGGTGCGGGGCACGACGAGCACGTGGCCGTGGGCGAGCGGGCGGACGTCGAGGAAGGCGACGCAGACGTCGTCTCGCCACACGAAGCGGCCGGGGATCTCGCCGTCGATGATGCGGGTGAAGATGGAAGGCACGTCGGGATCGTAGGCTGCGGCTCGTGAGCGAGGAAGCCGCCGGCGCGCCACCGGAACGAGAACGTCAGCTCGGGATCTTCGAGGACAAGATCCTCACCGTCCCCAACGTCATCTCGCTGGCCCGCCTCGCGTGTGTGCCCGTCTTCTTGTGGCTGCTGTTCTCCCAGGACGATCGGTGGGCCGCCGCCTGGCTGTGGGGTGGCATCGGGGCGACCGACTGGGTCGACGGGTGGTGGGCCCGCAAGTACGACGTCGTCAGCGAGTTCGGCAAGTTCATCGATCCGCTCACCGACCGGGTCGCCCTCATCGTGCCGATCCTCGCCATTGCGATCGACGGCGCGGTCCCGTGGTGGCTGGTGGTCATCACGCTCGCCCGCGAGGGCCTGGTGGCCGTCGCCGGGGTCGTGCTCGGAGTGCTCGGGGCTCGCCGGATCGACGTCACGTGGTGGGGCAAGGTCGCCACGTTCGGGCTCTACTTCGCCTTCCCGTTCCTGCTCGCCGGGGCGAGCGATCACAGCACTGCGGGTGGCTTCGAGATCGCCGGCTGGGTGGTCGTCGTACCCTCCCTGGTCTACAGCTACCTCTCGGCCGCGCACTACGTGCCACTCGCCCGAGAGGCCCTCCGAGAGGGACGTCTCGACCGCGAGATGGACTGAGCCTCCCTGGGTACGGGGCAGGCGAGGAGTACTCTTTGCCGCATGAAGGCGGTGATCATGGCCGGTGGGGAGGGGACCCGCCTCCGGCCCCTGACGTCCAACGTGCCCAAGCCGATGATGCCGCTGGCGAATCGGCCGATGATGGAGCACATCGTCGATCTGTTGAAACAGCATGGCTTCGACGAGATCGTCGTCACCGTCGCGTTCAAGGCCAACCACATTCGCAACTGGTTCGGCGACGGCTCCGAGTTCGGCGTGCGCATGGTCTACGCCACCGAGGACACACCGCTCGGCACCGCGGGGTCGGTGCGCAATGCGATGGACGAGCTCACCGAGCGGTTCCTCGTGATCTCCGGCGACGTGCTCACCGACCTCGACCTCACCAAGATCGTCGAGGCCCACGACGAGAAGAACGCCATCGCCACGATCGGGCTGATCCGGGTCGAGAACCCGCTCGAGTTCGGCATCGTCATCACCAAGGAGGACGGCTCGATCGAGCGCTTCCTCGAAAAGCCCGGATGGGGTCAGGTCTTCTCCGACACGATCAACACCGGCATCTTCGTGCTCGAACCCGAGATCTTCGACTACATCGAGCCCGACGTCCCCGTCGACTTCTCCAGCGAGGTCTTCCCCGCCCTGTTGCGCGACGAGAAGCGGCTCTTCGGGGCGATCGGCGAGGGGTACTGGGAGGACGTCGGCACGCTCGAGTCCTACGTCTCGGCCCACAAGGACATCCTCGACGGCAAGGTCGGCGCCCACATCGACGGCTTCGACCGGGGCGGCTCGCTCTTCATCGGTGAGAACGTCACGATCGATCCCGCCGCAACGGTCGAAGCGCCCGGTGTGATCGGTGACAACTGCCGGATCGAGGCCGGGGCTCACGTCGGGCCCTACAGCGTGCTCGGCGCCAACGTGCGCGTGCGAGGCGACGTCCACACCGAACGGGTGGTCGTCGCCGACAACACCTATCTGGCCGAAGGCGTCGGTCTCCGGGGCGCGTCGATCGGCCGATCGTGTGATCTGCGGCGCGGCGTACAGATCCACGAGGACGCCGTGGTCGGCGACGAGTGCTTCATCGGCGAGGACGCCGAGATCGGCGCCGGGGTGAAGATCTATCCGTTCAAGACGATCGAGGCCGGCGCCACCGTCAACTCCTCGATCGTCTGGGAGAGCCGCGGCGCACGGAGCCTGTTCGGCAAGCGGGGCGTCAGCGGCCTCGCCAACGTCGACATCACCCCGGAGCTCGTCACCCGGTTGGCCATGGCCTACGGCACCACGCTGAAGCCTGGCGACGTCGTGATCACGAGCCGTGATTCCAGCCGGTCGGCGCGCATGCTCAAGCGGGCGGTCCATGCCGGCCTCAACGCCGCCGGCGTGTCGGTCCAGGATCTCGAGGTCACCCCGCTGCCGGTCACTCGATTCATCACCCGTCGCCCGGCGATCGCCGGTGCCGTCGCCATCCGGCTCGACGAGAACGACCCCCAGACGGTCATCGTCGGCTTCATGGATGCCAACGGGGCCGACATGAGCGAGAACGGGCACCGCAAGATCGAGCGCGTCTTCAACCGGGAGGACTACCGCCGGGTCGTGCCGACCGAGATCGGCGACATCGACTTCGCACCACGGGCGCTCGAGCACTACGCCACCGCGATCGAATCCGGTGTGGACCTCGGACGTATCCGGGCCGCCAAGCTCAAGGTGATCGCCGACTACGGCTACAGCGGCGTCTCGTTCATCATGCCCAACCTGCTCGCCAAACTCGGCGCGGAGGTCATGGCGGTCAATCCCTACGCCTCGACCTCGGGCGCGGCCGCCTTCGACCGGGTCGCCCACGCCGACGCGGCCTCCAAACTCGCAGTGGCATCGGGTGCGTCTGTCGGCGTGGTGTTCACCCCCGGCGGCGAACAGCTCACCGTGGTCGACGACACCGGTCGGGTGCTCACCGACGATCAGCTGCTCCTCGCGCTGATCGTGCTCCAGGGCGATTCGCTCGACGGTTCCCGGATCGCGGTACCGGTGTCGGCCACCAACCACGCCGTCGACCTGGCCGAGGCCCGCAACGGCTCGGTCGTGCTCACCCCGACGGCGCCGGCCGCCATCATGGCCGCGGCGTCGGATCCCTTCGTCTCCTTCGCCGGCGATCCGTCGGGTCGCTACATCATCACCGGGTTCATGCCCGCCTTCGACGCCACCGCGACGTTCGTGCACCTGCTCGACCTGCTGTCGGGATCGCGACGGCGCCTCTCCGAGGTCGTCGACACCCTCCCGGCGGTGCACATGGCGGTCGAGATCGTGGTCACGCCGTGGGAGCAGAAGGGCGCGGTGATGCGCTCGCTCGTCGAGCAGTCGACCGACCGCCAGATCGACCTGGTCGACGGGGTCCGGATCCATCACGAGGAGGGGGAGTGGGTGCTGGTGCTGCCCGACCCCGAGGAGCCGCTGACCCGCGTGATCGCCGAGGCCGACTCCGCCGAACGGGCCGCGGGCCTCGCCGCCGAGTACGTCCGTCGGATCGAACAGCTCGTGCGGCGCTGAGCGGGCACCATCGCGCCCCGCGCGTGCGTTAGGTTCGCGCCATGAACGTTCCTGACGGTCTCCGCTACTCCAAGGACCACGAGTGGGTCCGTGTCGAGGGTGATGTCGCCACGGTCGGCATCACCGACTACGCCCAGGACGCCCTCGGCGACGTCGTCTACGTCGATCCGCCCGCCGTCGGCAGTGCGCTGGCGGCCGGCGACTCCTTCGGCGAGGTCGAGTCCACCAAGTCGGTGTCGGAGCTCTACGCCCCGATCAGCGGCACGGTCGCGTCCGCCAACGACGAACTCGAGAGTGAGCCCGAGAAGCTCAACGCCGATCCCTACGGCGAGGGCTGGATCTGCACCGTCACGATGACCGATTCGGGTGAGCTCGACTCGCTGATGGACGCCGAGGCCTACCAGGCCTTCATCGCGGGCTGATCGGTGCCCGGGATCATCTGCCCGAGCTGCGGGCTCGAGAACCAGATCGGATCCAACTTCTGTTCGTCGTGCGGCACCGACCTCCGCCATGACGACATCACCACCGAGACGCCGGCGATCTCGGTCGAGAACGATCTCGACGGCATCGATCGCTCCGCCTTCGGACCTCACGAGGGTCTGTTCGTCGTCATCCAGGGATCGAAGTCGGGGGCCCGGTACGCACTCGACTCCGACCCGGTCACGCTGGGCCGCCATCCCGAGTCCGACATCTTCCTCGACGACATCACGGTGTCGCGCCGCCACGCTGAGGTCCGCCGCGACGGCGCCCGCTACTGGGTCCACGACGTCGGGTCGCTCAACGGCACCTACGTCAACCGAGATCGGGTCGACGAGCGGGAACTGACCGAGGGCGACGAACTCCAGGTCGGCAAGTTCAAGCTCGTGTTCGTGCACGGCACCGGCGACATCTGACGCCGGGATCGGAGAGGAACGACCATGCCCGACGGACCCCACCACTCGATCGGCGAGGTGCTCTCGCTGCTCAAGGAGGAGCACGAGGACGTCACGATCTCCAAAATCCGGTTCCTCGAGAGCCAGGGCCTGATCGACCCCGAACGCACCCCGTCGGGCTACCGCAAGTTCTACGACACCGACATCGACCGGTTGCGCTGGATCCTGTCGCAGCAGCGCGACAACTTCTTGCCGCTCAAGGTGATCAAGCGACGTCTCGCCGAGGAGGGCTTCGACCCGGCGGCGGAGATGGGGGAGCGGCCCGTCGCCGAGATCCTGCCCGAGCCCTCGCTCTTCTCCGAGCGCGAGGTCACCGAATCACTGGAGGCCGCCGAGGCTGAACGCCTCGTCGTCGAACGCGAACCGGTCATCGACCTCGCCGAGCCGGAGCCCGAGCCCGAGCCGGTGGCGACCGCCGTCGCCGAGGAGCCCGTGGCCGCGCCGCCACCCGAGCCCGCCCCTGCCGCCGCTCCCGTCGCGTCGGCGGTCGGATCGGTCAGCCTCACGGCCGGAGAACTCGCCGAGGCGAGCGGCACCGACCTCGGCTTCGTGGGCGACCTCGAGAAGATCGGCTTGATCGTGGCGGTGAGCGCGGCCGACCGCACGGTGTTCGACCACGAGGCGCTCCTCGTCGCCAAGGCCGCCGCGGCCTTCGTCGCCCGCGGCATGGAGGTCCGCCACCTCCGCATGTACAAGGTGGCCGCCGATCGCGAAGCGGGGCTGCTCGCCCAGTTGCGAGGCGCGGCACTCGCCAAGGGCGGCGCGACCGCAGCAGCCGCCCGCGACGATCTCGCCGAGCTCACCGGCCAGGGCGACGTGATCCGCCGGTCGCTGCTGCGTCGCGGGCTCGGGCTGCCACTCGACGGCTGACCCGTGCCCGAGACCCCGGAGATCCTCCTCGATCGAGACGAGTTGACCGCCGTCGTCGAGCGTCTCGCCGCCGAGCTGTCGGCTCGCCATGACGACGGCGTCGTCCTCGTCGCCGTGCTGCGAGGCAGCGTGCCGTTCCTCGCCGACCTGGTCCGGGCGATGACGATCCGCACCGCCGTCGACTTCGTCGCGCTGAGCCCGTACACGCCCGGCACCGGTCGGGTGCGGCTCGTGATGGACGTCGCCACCAACATCGAAAGCAAGCACGTCGTGATCGTCGAGGACATCGTCGACACCGGCCTCACCTCGGCCTTTCTCCTCGGGGAACTGCGACGCCGCAACCCCGCATCGGTGTCGCTGTGCACCCTCGTCGACCGCCCGGCCCGCCGCGTCGTGCCGGTGCCGATCGATCACACCGGCGTGCAGATCGAGGATCGTTTCGTGATCGGCTACGGCCTCGACCACGAGGGTCGGTACCGCAATCTCCAGGTGCTCGCCGTCGCTGACCCGGCGGTTCTGAACGAGGATCCGGACGCCTACGTGGAGGCGCTCTACGGGGCGTAGGGTGGGTCCATGCAGGAGATGGACCTTCTCGGCGTCCGGGTGGAGATGCCCGCCAACGCACCCATGGTGTTGCTGCGAGAGCGCGACGGGGGTGACAACGCCCGCACGGTGCCGATCTTCATCGGTGCGCCCGAGGCGACCGCAATCGCCCTCGCCCTCGACGAGGTCGACACCCCTCGGCCCATGACCCACGACCTCATCCGAGACATGCTCGAGTCGCTCTCGGTGGACGTCGACCGCATCGTCGTCACCGAACTGCACGACAAGACCTTCTATGCCGAGCTCCACCTCGTCACCGACGGCAGCCCGACGGTGGTGTCGTGTCGTCCGTCCGATGGGCTGGCGCTGGCGGTGCGCACCGGCACGCCGATCTACGTCAGCGACACTGTGATCGCCGAGGTCGGCTTCGTCGACGGGGCCGAACCCGACGGTGACGATCAGCCCGAAGAGGTGGTCGAGGAGTTCAAGGAGTTCCTCGACACGATCTCCCCCGAAGACTTCGAGGACTGACGCTCGCGCGGTCCGCGCGAGGATTCGCGCGGAGGGTCGTTGACCCCGCGCGCCGGTCACCGTACAGTTCCGTTTCGTCACACCGGCGTAATTTCGTCGGTGTCGGTTACCGGCGTAGACTCGCCGGAGGGACGAGGGAGTCACCACCATGGCCGAACAGGGTTTCAGCGGAAAGCGGACCGCAGAGATCGTCGACATCACCTATCGCCAGCTCGACTACTGGGCTCGCACCGATTTGGTGAAGCCGTCGCTCGCGCAGGCCAAGGGCAGCGGCAGCCGCCGCGAGTACTCCTACCGTGATCTTCTCGAGCTCAAGGTCATCAAGAGCCTGCTCGATGCCGGCATCCGCCTCGAGCAGGTGCGCAAGGTCTTCACCTTCATGAAGGAGCAGCTCGGCGAGGACGTCGCCAGCGCCAATCTCGTGATCGACGGGTCCAACTCGGTGCTCGTCAACACCGGTGAGGAGCTGATCGATCTGCTCCAGAACGGCCAGGGCGTGCTCAACGTGTTGCCGCTGGCCGGGGTCAAAGAAGAGGTCGATGCCCGCATCGTCTCGCTGTACCCGGAGATCGCCGAGGAGATCATCACCCAGCGAGCGGTCGGCGAGAACTAGACACTTCCCATGGCCGATTTCGCCCACGAGTCCGAGCTGCAGTTCGCCCAACTCCTGGACGGCTACGGCATCCGTTGGGACTACGAACCCACCACCTTCGTGCTCGAACGTGACGACGCCGGCAACACCGTCGAGGCGTTCACGCCCGATTTCTACCTCCCCGACTTCGACACCTACGTCGAGCTGACCACCATGCGTCAGCCCCTCGTCACCAAGAAGAACCGCAAGGTCCGTCGCCTGGTCGAGACCCACCCGGAGGTGTCGATCAAGCTCCTGTACCGCAAGGACATCGAACGGCTCGAGGCGAAGTATCGTCTCGCCGATGCCGCCTGAGATCCGCCGCTCACCCCTCCACGACGTGCACGTCGCCCTGGAGGCGAAGCTCGTGCCCTTCGGCGGCTGGGACATGCCGCTCAACTACGCCGGGGGAACGCTCGCCGAGCACCAGGCGTGCCGCGACGACGCCGTCGTGTTCGACGTGTCGCACCTCGGCACCCTGCGGGTCACCGGACCCGAGGCGTTCGAGGCGTTGCAGGCGGCGTTCACCAACGATCTCAACCGCATCGAACCAGGCCGGGCGCAGTACACCCACCTGCTCGACCCCGCCGACGCCTCGGTACTCGACGACATCATCGTGTGGTGGGTCGACGCCGAGCGCTTCGACGTCATGCCCAACGCCTCCAACACCGACCGAGTCGCGGCGGCGCTGTCGGAGGGTGCACGGCGACCGGCGATGGAGGACGTGACCGCCTCGCGGGCGGTGTTCGCCGTGCAGGGACCCCAGGCTCGCACCAAGCTGGCGGCCGTCTCCGCCGCTGCGGCCGCGGTCGGCCGCTTTCGGGTCGGCGAGGCCGAGATCGCCGGCGTGACATGCCTCGTCGCCGGCACCGGGTACACCGGCGAGGACGGGGTGGAGATCGCCGTCCCCGCAGCCGACGCGGCCACCGTGTGGGAGGCCGTGGTCGGGGCCGGGATCTCGCCGGCCGGCCTCGGCGCGCGCGACACGCTTCGCCTCGAGGCGGGCCTGCCGCTGCACGGCAACGAACTCGGTCCCGGCATCACGACTGCACAGGCGGGACTCATGTGGGTCGTGCGCCCCGACAAGGGCGACTTCCGGGGCAAGTCCGCACTCGAGGCCGAGATCGCCGCCGGCGTGCCTCGCCGACTCCACGGCCTCGTCGTCGACGGCCGCCGTCCACCCCGAGGCGGCCAGACGGTGCTCCTCGACGGTGACGTGATCGGTGAGATCTCGAGCGGCAACTTCTCCCCGGTCCGCGGCCAGGGCATCGCCCTCGCCTTCCTCGACCGCGATCTGGCCGACGGCACCGCGGTCACGATCGACGTTCGTGGCACCGAGGTCGGTGCGACCGTGCAGCGACCGCCGTTCGTCGGCTGAGGCTCAGGGCCGCTCGGGCAGCGGCGGCAACACGTCGATCGCCTGCTGGCGGAGCCAGTGGTCGGCGAGGACGAGCAGCATCATCGACTCGACCATCGGCACGGCGCGGGGCAACACGCACGGGTCGTGGCGCCCGCGGGCGGCCAGGGTGGTGTCCTCGCCGTCGCGGGTGACGGTCTGCTGTTCGCTGGAGATCGTGCCGGTCGGCTTGAAAGCGATGCGAGCCGTGATGTCCTCACCGTTGCTGATGCCGCCCTGGATCCCGCCACTGTTGTTGGTGACGGTTCGGATCCGGCCGTCGTCACCGGCGACGAAGGGATCGTTGTGGGCGAGACCGCTCAGGCGGGTACCGGCGAAGCCGCTCCCGATCTCGACGCCCTTCGTGGCCGGAAGCGACATGAGCGCACCGGCGAGCACGGCGTCGAGCTTGTCGAAGACCGGCTCCCCGAGCCCGGGCGGCACGTTGCGGGCGACAGCCTGCACCACCCCGCCAAGCGAATCGCCGTCGCGGCGGGCCTGCTCGATCGCCGTGGTCATCCGGGCCGCCGCCGCCGGATCAGGACAGCGGGTGGCGTCGGCCTCGACCTGGTCGAGGGTCACGGTCGTGCCGTCGACGGCCGCGTCGATGTCGGCGACCTGGTCGACCCACGCGAGCACGTCGATGCCGGCGACCTGAGCCAGGAGCTTGCGGGCGATCGCCGACGCCGCGACCCGACCGATGGTCTCGCGAGCCGAGGCCCGGCCGCCGCCGGCCCAGTTGCGGAAGCCGTACTTGGCGTCGTAGGTGAAGTCGGCGTGCGACGGCCGGTAGACGTCGCGCAGATGGTCGTAGGCGCCGCTGTTGTGGTCCTTGTTGCGGACGAGGATCGCGATCGGCGTGCCGGTCGTGTAGCCCTCGAAGACACCCGAGAGGATCTCGGCCTGATCGGCTTCGTCTCGCTGGGTGACCAGCCGCGACTGGCCGGGGCGGCGCCGGTCGAGGTCGAACTGGATCTCGCTCAGGTCGATCGGCAGGCGGGGCGGGCAGCCGTCGACGACGACCCCGACACCACCACCGTGGGACTCACCGAAGGTGGAGACGCGAAAGAGCGTGCCGAACGAGCTGGACATGGAGCGCAGTGTACGGGCCGGGGTGGGCCCGTCGGCCGATGTTTCAGGCCTCGGCGTCGATGAGCCCGCGGCCGTCGACGGCCTTGCGGCGTTCGGTGTCGGCGGTACGGTCGTCGAGCGCTTCGTTGGCGAGCAGTTCGGCGTCGACCCGGTCGTTCCACGCCTGGATCTCATCGGCCACGGCGTCGTCGCTCCACCCCAACTCGGGGGCGATCAGCGCCGCGACCCGCTCGGCGATCTCGGTTCCCCGATCGACCGTCTCGATGGAGATGCGCATGCGGCGGGCCAGGACGTCCTCGAGATGGAGGGCCCCTTCATGGCGGACGGCGTAGATCGCTTCGGCAGCGAGGTAGCCGCCCCCGGGGAGGATCTCGTCGTGCCCGGACTCGTCGTCGGCGATGTCGAGCACCGCGGTGACGCGCGAACCGTGACGCCACAGGAGCCGCTCGACGAGGTGTTCAGGCAGGCCGTGCTCGCGGGCGAGCCGCGGGGCGGCATCGGCCCAGGTGTCTTCCCAGGCGTCGGCGCCGATCAGCGGAATCTCGTCGGTGTTGGACGATTCGACCCGACGGCCGAGCCCCTCTGCGGCCATGTCGACCGCGTCGGCCGCCATGACTCGGTAGGTCGTGTACTTGCCGCCGGCGATCGAGATGAGCCC
>JBCBYI010000330.1:0-2176 GCA_039815945.1 Actinomycetota bacterium
CGGGGTCGTCGATCCGCTGGTGCCGGAGCTGTTCGAGGAACTGGTCTCCGACCTTCACCATCGTGGACAGCGGGTCGTCATGGTCGATCCGAACGGGCGGTTCGAGCTGACCCGACTCGCCGACAACGATCTGGTCGAGTTCGCCGCCGAGTTGGATGTGGCACTGGAAGGGGTCGAGTTCTCGATTCTCCGCGCCGCCGGGTTCGAACCGGAAGGGCGAACCGCGGACCTCGCCGAGTGTGATCTGTTCCGGGGTCTCGAGCCTGGGGAACTCGACGTGCTGGCGTCCTTCCTCGAGGAGCGAACGGTCGAGCCGTCCGTCGTGCTGTGTCGCGCCGGAGAGCCGGGCGACGCCCTCTTCGTGGTGACCGGCGGAAGCCTGGACGTGGTCGCACCCGCGGTACCCGGGGTGACCGGGTCGGCCCGTATCGCCTCGATCAGCCCCGGTGCGTGCGTCGGCGAGATCGCCGTGATCGACGGCGGCAGCCGGTCGGCCGACGTCGTCGCGACAGAACGATCGACGGTGCTCACGCTGTCGGCGGAGTCGCTGGCCCGCATCGAAGCCGATCGGCCCGAGATCTACACCCGGATCATGCGCAACGTGTTGTTGATGAACCTCGAGCGGCTCCGACGGGGGGCGGCCCACGCAGACCGCGCCGGCTGATCGTTTCAACGAACGTCATCTCGCTGGCGGGACGCGCCGATGCGAGCCGGATGGTTCGGTGCCGGGACCAAGGATCCTGGACCATACCTGCGCACTTCAAGGTGCGTAATTGACACCTGGTGCGAAATGAATACCGTCAGGGGACCCCATCGATTGGACCCCCCGACCATGAGCACCACCACCCCGACCGACACCGTCAACGCCCTCGTGACGGCCCTCTTCCGCGGCTTCGACGTCGATGCCGCCGCTCCCTACCTGGCGCCGGACTACATCCAGCACAACCCCGCCATCCCTGACCGGGCCGAGGGGCTGCTGTCGCTCCTCCCGGCCGCCGAGGAGAGCGGCCTCACGGTCGAGACGCATCGTGTCATCGCCGAGGGCGAGCTCGTCGTCCTCCACAACACGTTCCGCAATGCCCACCTGTTCGGCGCCGAGACGCTCGTCTCCTTCGACGTGTTCCGAGTGCGCGACGGCAAGGCGGTCGAGCACTGGGACAACCTGCAGGCTCCGCCGGCCACGACCGCGTCGGGCCGTTCGATGACCGATGGTCCGACGACGCCCACCGACCTCGATCGGACCGCCGAGAACAAGGCGCTCGTCGCCGGCTTCATCGACGAGGTCTTCATCGGTGGGCGACTCGAGGTCGCGGCCGACTACATCACGGCCGAGCCCGGCGCCTACCACCAGCACAACCCGCTCGTTCCCGACGGACTCGACGCCGTCGGGGCCGCCTTCGCCGCATTGGCCGAAGCCGGGCAGGGTTTCACCTTCCACACCCGCCACCAGACCGTGGCCCAGGGCGACCTCGTGTTCACCATGACCGAAGGCCACATGGGTGAGGTGCCGACCGCGTTCTTCGATCTGTGGCGGGTCGCCGACGGCAAGATCGTCGAGCACTGGGACGTCATCGAATCGATCCCGGCCGACATGGTGCACGGAAACGGCAAGTTCTGAGCCACTCGGCGCCGTCGACTCCTCGGTGTGGGATGGTTACCAGGTACCCGTCACGCACCGAGGAGTTCGCAGGTGTTCCCGCTCACCGTTCCCGACAAGATCGAGGCGACCCGCTGTCCGATCCGCTCCGTCCTGGCCAAGATGACGGGCAAGTGGCAGATCCTGATCCTGTTCGCGCTCGAGGACGGCGCGCTGCGGTTCGGTCAGGTGAAGCGGACCCTTGGCGACATCACCCAGCGCGTGCTCACCGAGAACCTGCGCAGCCTCGAACGAGACGGACTGGTCTCTCGCACCGTCGAACCGGGTCCGCCGGTGGCGGTGTACTACGAACTCACCGATCTCGGCACGTCGTTCGTCGAGACCTACCGACCGGTGATCCTCTGGGCCAACGAGCACCTCGACGAGGTCAAGACCACCCGAGACGACTACGACACCGCCCACGCCGGCGACTGAACCACCACCGGATCCCCCGACCGAAAGACACCTGATGACTCGCCCCCTCGACCAGCGGACCGCACTCGTGACGGGCGGCGCCCGCGGCATCGGCGCCGCCATCGC
>JBCBYI010000331.1:0-2124 GCA_039815945.1 Actinomycetota bacterium
TGCACGTGCACACCGAGTACTCGATGCTGGACGGCGCGTCGTGCACGTGCAGATGAGCGAACGAATCCGCCACCTCGGTCCCCTTCACGGCCGGCCTGTGGACACCGTGTGGACGTCCTGTGGACGAATCACACGGGTGTGATTTCGAACCTACCCGGCGAAACCGAGGCTCACAAGAGCGGCGATCGCGACCCTACAGATAGGTACCGGGGCGGGCGTCGGGCGCCTCGCCCGAGGGTGCGTCTCCCGCGCCGGGACCGATCTGACCGCGCAACCCCTGCAGCTGTTGCTGGGCGGCCATCTGCTGGGCGAAGAGCATCGCCTGCATGCCCTGCACGAGCCCCTCGAGCCAGCCGACCAGCTGGGCCTTGGCGATTTGCAACTCCGCCGCGGTCGGTGTTTCGTCGGCCGAGAACGGCAACGCGAGGCGGTCGAGTTCCTCTCGCAGATCGGGGCTCAACGCACCACCGAGCTCCTCGACCGACGTGTCATAGATGTCGCGCAGGCGATGACGGCTCGGCTCGTCGAGATCCATCGTGCGCAATTCCTCGAGCAGCTGCTTCATCATCGCGCCGATGCGCATGACCTTGGCCGGGTGATCGACCGTCTCGTCGATCGTGTCGTCGCCGGCGTCGACGAGATCGTGCTCGACGAGTTCGACCTCGGCACGCTCGACGAGGTCGGTGCTCTCACTCGGTTCGGGGGATTGCTCGGTCACGGGCTCTCGTCTCGGTCTCGGGGGTCAGGAGGCGAAGGTGAGGAGTGGGACGTGCATCTCCTCAGGGCTGAGTGAACCATGCCGGGCGACCAACCACGACGGGGTGCGGTCGGCAGGGTCGGCGAAGCTCCAGTGATCGCGGGCGACGACGGCGACATCGCCGAGCCGCCGGCGGGCCCGGTCGCTCACCGTCGGGCCGAACCAGCCATCGTCGAGGATCTGGTCCTGCGTCAGGACCCAGGCGTGTTCGCCGTGGGCGTCGGCGGCCGCGTCGAGGACGTCGCGGTGGTGGCCCGGCTCGGCGTGGAGCCAACGGAACCGCCCCTCGCCCGACACCTGGCGACACAGCGCCATCGCCTCGGGCGCGAGGTCGAGCTCGCCGTCGGGACACGACATGAGGCCGTGGTCGGCGGTGACGACCAGGGCGGTGCCCCGCGGCAGCATCGGGAGCAGGTCGGCGACCATACGATCGACGGCCGCCAGTTCGGCGTCGTAGTGCTCGCCGAACCCGAACTCGTGGGCGATCTTGTCGATGCCGTCGTAGTAGGCGTAGACGAAGGGTTCGCCGGCCGCGACGGCGCGACGGATCTCGACCGGAAGCGTCGGCAGCGTGCGCCAACCCTGCTGGCGGCCTCCGCCCTGATGGGCCCGGGTGAAGCCGGTGGTGGCGAACGGTGCGTTCTGCACCACGACGGGACGCTGGCCGCAGAAGGCGGCGGTCGGCTGGAAGTCCTCGGGCACGATGTGGTCGCGTGCGTCGCCGCGTTTGGTGCGCCACGACAACACGTTCATGACCTCGTCGTCGACGGCGATGCGGTAGCCCACCACCCCGTGCTCGCCAGGATGGAGTCCCGTCGTGATGGAGGTGAGGGCGGCGCTGGTGGTCGACGGCGCGACGGTCGTGATCGACCGACCGGCGAGCCCGGTGAGGGCCGGCGCGACGTGGGCCCGCGCCTGGAGTTGATGCCAGCCGAGACCGTCGATGACGAGCAACACGATCGAGGGGGCGTCGAGGATGTCGTCGTCGAACAGCGGCGACGGTTCGGGACCCGGTTCGAGCAGGCCCGGCACGATCTGGGTGACACAGCCGTCGTTCCAGTCGGGCAGCACGGGGGAGGCGCTCATCAAGGTCGAGGCTAGCGACCGGGGCCACCGGGGCGAGGCCGTTCGGCGTAGAGTCGACGCATGCGAGTGTCGACCCGTGGAGACTATGCAGCCCGGGCCCTGCTCTCGCTCGCGCTCCACAGCGAGTCCTCACCGACCTCGGTGCGAGAGATCGCGGAGCGCACCGTGCTCCCCCAGCCCTACCTCGAGCAGATCCTTCTCGCCTTGAAAGGCGCAGGGTTGGTCCGCTCCAAGCGGGGGGTCGGCGGCGGCTACGTCCTCGCCCACGACCCATCGGAGAT
>JBCBYI010000332.1:0-1970 GCA_039815945.1 Actinomycetota bacterium
CGCCATCGGCCGGTTCGGGCGCTCCCGGCTCAGCTGGGGCAGCGACCACCCCCAGCATGGCGTCCACTACCCGTCAACCCGGGTTGACATCCGCCCCCATCCGTCAACCCAGGTTGACGCGGCAGGGCGGCTCTGGTTCGCCTAGCCCCCGGAACGGGCCGACGCGGTCGGCAGGGTCGCCGTGAAGGTGGTGCCCCGGTCGAGGCCCGGGGACTCGGCGGTCAGCGTGCCACCGTGGGCCCACACGATCTGCTGCGCGATCGTGAGCCCGACCCCGGTGCCGTCGGCGTAGTGCTCATCGGTACGGAAAAAGCGATCGAAGACCTGCGCGAGATCGTCGCGGCGCAGACCCCGGCCCGTGTCGGCGACGGTGACCACGACCTGCTCGGCCGTGGCGGTCACGGTCACGTCGACCCGACCCGTCTCGGTGTACTGGATGGCATTGCCGACGATGTTGGTGAGCACCTGGGCGAGCCGATCGGGATTGCCGGTGACGATCGCCGCCGTCTCGGCGGCGATGTCGAGCTCGAGCCCCTTGGCCTCGGCCTGCGCGACGAGCAGGTCCGCGACGCCACGAGCGATCTCGGCGACGTCGACCGGGCCTGCGCCCGCGAGCGGATCCTGTTCGGCCGAGGACGACAGCTCGGACAGATCGTTCGCCAGGCGGCGGAGGCGGGCGGCCTCGCGGGCGATCCCGGCGAACGTCTCGTCGTCGGCGGGGACGACGCCGTCCATCAAGGCCTCCATCGATCCCTCGATGGTCGATAATGGCGTGCGGAGTTCGTGGGCGATGTCGCCGATCAGACGGAGGCGTCGGGCTTCGGTCTCGGCGAGCGCATCCGCGAGCGACTGCACGTCGTCGCCGAGCTGATCGATCTCCTCGATGCCGGTCGGTTCCACCGACACGTCGTAGTTGCCCTCGGCCATCGAGCGGGCCGTCGAGCCCAGTGATTCGAGGGGAGATGACAGCCGGCGGGCCACCCGCCAGCCGACGAACGACGCCGCTCCGACGGCTGCACCGAGGATGAGCAGCGAGACGAAGGGTCGCCATCCCTCGTCATCTCGGCCGTTGTCGCGATCGCGGCCGCCGGACCAGACCTCGCCACCGAAGCTCGTGTAGAGCACGAAGCCGATGATCGACATCGCGACGATGACGCCGATGGCGACGAACATCACCTGCAGGTGGGAGCGGAAGAGCTGCCGGCGCAGCGTGCGGGAGGTCATCGGTCGAGCGGCTCGGCGACGAAGCGATAGCCGACGCCGCGGACGGTGCCGATGATCTGCGGGTCGGATGGATCGTCGCCGAGCGCCTTGCGGAGATTGCCGATGTGGACGTCGACGATGCGCTCCTCGCCGAAGAAGTCCTGGCCCCAGACCCGCTCGATGAGCTGGTGTCGGGCGAAGACCCGCTTGGGGGATTCGGCCAGGGCGAGCAGGAGCTGGAACTGCAGCGCGGTGAGTTCCATCGCGCCGCCGTCGCGTTCGACGGTGTGCTGATCGACGTCGATCGTCAGGCCTTCGAACTCGAGCACCGAACGTTCGGCCGGGGCGGCGGCGCAGCGTGAGCGCCGGAGCACAGCCTTGACCCGGGCGACGACCTCACGCGGTGAGAACGGCTTGGTGATGTAGTCGTCGGCGCCGACCGACAGGCCGATCAGCCGATCGGTCTCCTCGGTCGCGGCCGTCAGCATGATCACGTAGGTGTCGGAGGTGCGGCGGATCTCCCGCAGCGCGTCGACGCCGTTCAGCTTCGGCATCCGCACGTCCATCACGATCAGATCGATCTCCGGGCCGCGAGTCATCCGGTCGACGGCGGCCTGGCCGTCGGGGAGTTCCTCCACCTCGAAACCCTCGTCGGTCAGGTACGAGTGCACGAGGCGGCGGATCGGTTCTTCGTCGTCGACGACGAGGATGCGGCTCATGGGCGGGTCGTGGTGGGTAGGCGGTGAAGCGGGCCGGCCGTGACGGCG
>JBCBYI010000333.1:0-1853 GCA_039815945.1 Actinomycetota bacterium
GGTGGTCGTCGGTCCGATCACCAGCCCCGCTCCGACCGTCGATCTGGAGACAGCCACATGAAGACGCTCCGTCAACGCCGACGTATGCCCCTCCACGTCCGCTTCGCCCGCGGCTACCAGGCGGGCCTCGTCGTCGCCCTCGTGGTCTCGGTGCTCGTCTGGAACTCCGTGGAGCAGGGCCTCGACGAGGTTGCTGCGAGCGAGGATGCGGCCCGCGACGTCACGACGCTTGTGCTCGAACTGCACCGGACCGGTGCCCTGATGGACGAGGTCGAGGCCGACCCCATGTCGCTCTCGCTGCGTTCGGATGTCGTCCGCCAGTCCGAGCGTCTCGGCCAGACCTGGCAGACGGTGCTCGGGCACGATCTGCCCGAGTCGGTCGACGCTCAGCTGTTCGGGCGGCTGGGCAGTGCTGACGTGATCAACAGTCTGATCACCGACACGGCCGCCCTCGGTGCGATGGGTGCCGACGGATCGAGTGCGCTCGATCCGGCCTTCGACCGGTCCGAAGCGGCCCGTCTCCAGGCGCGTTCGATCGAGTCGGCGGCGCAGATGACGACCGTGATCGGCGTCTTCGAGGCCGAGGCCGACACGGTGATCGCCGCCATGCGCTCGAACAACCTGTTGACCGTCTCGATCTCGCTGGTCTTCTTGCTGTTGCTCGTCGTCGTGCTGTTGCGACCCCTGCGCCGGCTCATGGAGACCGAGAGCAAAATGCTGTCGAACGCCAACGCGGTGCACCGCGAGGAATCCGAGCGCCAGGAGCTCGCCAGCCATCTCGCCGATGGTCTCGAAGCAGCCGAGTCCGAAGAGGAGACCCATCGGGTGGTCGAGCGGGCCTTCAGCCGGCTGATGCCCGATGCGTCGATCGAGCTGCTGCTCGCCGAGGGCGTGAAGGGCGATCTCGCCAGCGCCGTGACCCACCCGGTCAACGGCGGTCCCGGCTGTGGCGTCGAGTCGCCCTGGGCGTGCCCGGCTGTGCGGCGCGGCCGCACGATGACCTACGAAGACTCCCGGTCGATCAACGCCTGCCCGCACCTCGCCGAACGGTCCGACGGGCCGTGCTCGGCCGCCTGTGTGCCGCTGTCGTTCATGGGTGAATCCATGGGGGTCATGCACACGACGGGTGCGGTCAACGAGTCCGTCGACGCCGCTCGGATCGACGTGCTCGGTCTCGTCGCCAGCCAGGTCGCGGTGCGGATCGGCACCCTGCGGTCGTTCGCCCAGGTCGAACTCCAGGCGTCGACCGACACCTTGACCGGCCTGCCGAACCGCCGGGCGACCGAGGACCGCATGCAGCGGCTGCTCGTCGATCACGAGGTCGTCTCGATCGCGATGGCCGACCTCGACCGGTTCAAGCAACTCAACGACAAGTACGGACACGAAGCCGGCGATCGGGCGCTGCGGATCTTCACCGACGCCGTTCGGTCGGCGCTGCGCGACGAAGACGTGATCGGTCGCTGGGGGGGCGAGGAGTTCGTCATCGTGCTCCCCGGCATGTCTGCCGGTCAGGCCAAGAAGGCCCTCGATCGAGTCCGCGACCACCTCGCCGACGCATGCTCTCGGGCCGAGGCGCCAGCCGTGACCGTGTCGATGGGTGTCGTCGACAGCGAGCAATCGACCATCGGCGACGAGCTCGTGCGGCTCGCGGACGAGGCGCTGCTCGCCGCCAAGACCCAGGGTCGGGACCGGGTGCTCGTCGGGCCGGTCGTGGCCGGTGTCGACGAGGCGATGGCCGCCGCCACCGACGGAGCGGACGCATGACCCGCCGCTTCGGGCGTCTCTCGGAGGCGTGGGCCGGCGTCGACCGCTACCGGCGATTGAACTTCGCGGTCGTCGGTTGCCTTCTCGTG
>JBCBYI010000334.1:0-1672 GCA_039815945.1 Actinomycetota bacterium
AACATCGACGGCAAGGAGTTGGCCGAACTCGACTTCGAACACATGAAGGCCTTCATCGCCGACTCGTCGAGCGTGAAGGTCTTCGGCACGGAGTTCTTCCACCGCTCGTACCGCAAGCTCATGGAGATCTACGGCCCTCAGGCGACGATCGCCAAGGGCTCGATCGGGCACCTCACCCGCCTCGAGATGCAGTACCGCTCGACGATCATCCTCACCTTCGGCGGTGGCACGAACGAGATGCAGCGTGATCTCATCTCGCAATTCGGTCTCGGCTATCCGAAGGCGGATCGCTGATGGACTTCACCCTCGACGACGAACAGCAGGCGATCCGCGACATCACCGAGCAGGTGCTCGGCGATCTGTCGACCCACAGCCGCTTGAAGGATCTCGCCGCCGCCGACGACTACGTCGACTGTGACGCCTGGTCCACGCTCGCCGAATCCGGCGTGGTCGGCGCCTCGATCCCCGAAGCGCACGGCGGCGCCGGCCTCGGCTTCCTCGCCACTGCGATGGCGGTGGAGGCCGCGGGCTACCACGCCTCACCGATCCCACTGCTCTCAACGATCGTCATGGGCGCCATGCCAATCGCCGAGTTCAGTACCGACGCCCAGCAGGCGGCCTGGCTGCCTCGCATCGCCGACGGCTCGCTCCTGTCGGCTGCCGCGCTCTACGAGCAGGGCACCACGCCGGGAGCGCCGCTCACCACCGCGCGCGCCGACGGCGCCGGCTTCGTGCTCGACGGCGTGAAGCCGATGGTCGATCACGGCCTCGAGGCCGGGCTCCTCGTTGTGCCCGCCCGGCTCGACGACGGGTCCCTCGGCGTGTTCCTCGTGCCGGCTGACGCGACCGGCGTGACCCGGGAGCGGGTCGAAGTCACCACCGGTCGTCCCCAGGCCCACGTCACCCTCGCTGGCGTCTCGGTCGGCGCGGATGCCCTGCTCGGTGGCCCCGACGCCGACGGAGCGGCGATCATTCGCTGGATCGAGCAACGGGCCACGGTCGCGATGTGCATGTTGATGTCGGGTGCCGCTCGGGCCTCGATCGAGTTGGCCGCCGAGTACACCAAGGAACGCCAGCAGTTCGACCGCCCGATCGCGACGTTCCAGACCGTGTCGAACCGCGCCGGCGATTCGTACATCGATTCCGAGGCGATCACCCTCACCGCGTGGCAGGCCGCCTGGCGTCTCGACGCCGGCCAGCCCGCCGACGATCAGATCTCGATCGCCGCCTACTGGGCCGCCGTCGGTGGCTATCGGGTCGTGCACGCCGCCGTGCACGTCCACGGTGGTGTCGGCGTCGACCGCGACTATCCGTTGCACCGGCACTTCCTGCTGGCCCGCCAACTGGAGCTCACCCTCGGCAACGGCGAAGAACACCTCGCCACCCTCGGTCGCTCGATCGCCGCCGCGCCGGCCTGAGCCGATCTCCTCGTGTGCCCGGCCGTTTGCGGACGGCCTTCCTCGCGCCGCTTACGCCGTGAGTTCGTGCTGCTCGTGGTCGAGGGTGGCCCGGTGGGGCTGGGTTCTTCGGTGGCGTTTCGGGTCGCCTCGGCTGCCTCGGTGGGCGTGGCCGTGGCAGGTGTGGCAGAGCAGCTGCAGGTTCTCGATGCCGGTCGGGCCGTGTTCGAGCCATTCCTGGAGGTGATGCGCTTGGGAGCGGTCGATGGTGGCGC
>JBCBYI010000335.1:0-1351 GCA_039815945.1 Actinomycetota bacterium
GCCTCGTCAACACCGGTCGACCGGAGGCGATCGAGGCCGCTCGCCGCCATCCGGACCGCTTCGTGCTCGAGACCCACGTCGGGCAGATGGGCCGGCCCGTCGACATCATGGGTGAGGTCCGCCGCATCCGCTCCGAGCACGCCGAGCACGGCACCCGGGCGGTGTCGTTCTTCCCGGTCGGGCCGGTGCCACAGGCGCCCGTCGATTCGGCGACGTGGTACCCGATCTATGCGACCTGCGTGGAGCTCGGGCTGCCCGTGTTCGTCAACGCCGGCGTGCCCGGGCCCCGCGTGCCGATGGCGGCCCAACGGGTCGAGGGCTTCGATCGGGTCTGCTACGACTTCCCCGAGCTCACGATCGTCATGCGCCACGGCGCGGAACCCTGGACCGATCTCGCCGTCAAGCTGATGGTGAAGTGGCCGGGACTGCACTACTCGACGTCGGCGTTCGCGCCCCGGCACTATCCGACCGAGATCCTCGACTACGCCAACACCCGGGGGGTCGAGAAGGTGCTGTACGGGGGGTATTTCCCGATGGCGCTGAGCCTCGAACGTATCGTCGCCGAACTCGACGACGTGCCCCTGCGCACGCACGTCTGGGAGCCGTTTCTCGCCGGCAACGCCCGGCGCATCCTCGGGCTGCCCTCGGCACTTTCCTGACCGCGGCTGCGCCGATACGGTCGCTGGGCGTGACCTCGCAGCGCATCATCGATCCCCACGTCCATCTCTGGGATCCCCGGACCACGCCGCGCCAGATCACACCGCTGGTGAAGCTGCTCGGCCGCTTCCCCAACGTGCTCGAGTGGGTCGGTCGGGCGCTGACCCCGACCCCGCTGGTCGAGTTCGTCGGCGACACGCAGTACGTCATGAACGCCCACCTGCCGCCCGACTTCCGGGCCGCCGTCGGTCATCACGACGTCGAGGGGATCGTGCACGTCGAGGCGGGCTGGACCGCCCGCGGCACCCTCGGCCCGGTCGGGGAGACCCAGTGGCTCGATCGCCTCGACGAACCGCCGCTCGGCATCGTCGCCCATGCGATCGTCGACGACCCCGACGCGCTCGAGGCGCAGCTCGACGCCCACTCGATCGCCAGCGGTCGGCTCCGCGGTGTACGCGACATCCTCGCCGCCCATCCCGACAAGCGGGTTCACACGTGGACCGACTCGAGTCGGATCGGCAGCGACGCACTCCGTGTCGGACTCGGCACGCTCGCCGAGCGAGGCCTCACGTTCGAGGCGTGGTGCTACTCGAACCAGCTCGACGAGCTCGCCCGCCTCGCCGACGACGTCGCGATGGCCACGATGGTTCTCGACCACATGGGCACACCTGTCGGCCTCGCCGGCCCCCACGGT
>JBCBYI010000336.1:0-1031 GCA_039815945.1 Actinomycetota bacterium
GCCCTCCGGCGAGCTCGTTCCGAGCGAGCACCCGGGCGCCGGCGATCGTGGTCGACGACGGTCGGAGCCAGGCGGTATCGACGTTGCCGGCCTGGCCTCGGCGGTCATAGGTCAGGCCCGTGAAGCCGTCGGCGGCGTCCCAGGTGCCCTGCGTGCCCGGTGCGTTGGCGGTGAGCCAGGTCGTGCCGTCGCGGGTGTACTCGACGACGGCCTGGCGGAAGTTGCAGCCGATCAACGCCACGCCGTGGTGCCAGACCGAGCCGAGTCGGTCGAGCGCGCCGGTGCTCGAGCGCAGATCCCAAGCGAGGATCTGCTCGGCGGTGTCGGTGGAACGCCACGGCCGCGCCGGTGACGGCGACAGGCGCGGGAACAGGTTTTCGACGCCGTAGCTGTAGAACGGATCGACGGTGAGCACCTCGTTGCGCACGCCGGGGCCGCGGGTCGCGGACAAGAAGGTGGCGCGGAGGCTCGATCCGACGCCGGGGAGCGGGCGCCGCGCGGTGGTCACGTTGCCGCCGATCGGGTCGGCCCGACCTCGGGTCGTCCAGGTGTCGAGGAGCTCGTCGGCGATGAACCAGTGGCGAGAGCGGGTCGTGCCGACGACGCCCGACCCGAAGATCCCGAACTGGAAGCGGTTCGTCGCGCCTGCCGCGTCGTTCTCCTCGACCGCCGTCTCCACGAAGGTCCACCGCGTCGCGAGCGGCGTTCGGTAGGCCACCGTCACGGCTCCGGCCGACGAGACCGAGACGAGCCAGTCGTGCCAGACGGTGTTGTCGATGGGGATCGCGCCCACCGAGCCGCCTCGGGTCGTGTCCCAGAGCACGGTCTGGTCGTTGAGGAACCGCAGCTCGAACTCGTAGAAGCTCGAGGCGCCTCCGACGCGGAACGCCGCGGCGGCTTGCTTGCTGGTCGGGGTCGTGTAGGAGCCCGAGGCGATCCGGTAGTCGAAGTGCACGGTCAGCGGGTTCCCGGTGGTCCCCGCCGGGTCGAGCTGCGTCCAGCCGAACAACGTGGTGAGGCTCGTGAAGACG
>JBCBYI010000337.1:0-822 GCA_039815945.1 Actinomycetota bacterium
GACAGCACCAGCGCCCAGATCGAATACCCCGCCAGACCCACCGCCGACGCCACCACGAAACCAAGCACCAACACCCGATCCCACGTCCAAAGCGACCCACCGATCGTCCCGCCCGCCCCGCTCGCCGGCGTCGTCGACACCGTCCGCGACAGCACCGTCCCCGACGCGTCCACCGTCTCCAGCTCGGTCATCTGGCTGCCGTCCGGGAACGTCGTCACCTTCATCACCACCGACTGGTTGTTCGCCGACGGCGTGGTCGTCGTCTGCAACGACCCACCCGACACCGCCTGCCCCGCCTGCGCCTGCGCCGCCTGGCTCGCCGAGCGCGCCACCGTCGAGCGCGTCCGCTTCGACGACCCCTCCTTCGGCGGGCGGCTCGCCGACGCCCGCGCCCTGGTCGTCCGCACCTACACGCAGGTCAACGCCGACCTGCTCGACCGCGCCCCGAACCTCAAAGTCGTCGGCCGAGCCGGCGTCGGCCTCGACAACTTCGACCTCGACGCCTGCCGCGCCCGCGACGTCCGCGTCGTCCACACGCCCGACGCCAACACCCAGGCCGTCGTCGAGTACGTCCTCGGCCTCGCGCTCGACCGCTACCGCCCCCGCACGCCACTGCCCGACGCCGCCCCGGCCGATGTCTTCCATGAGATGCGCAAGACCGAGGTCGGCCGCCAGCTCGCCGACCTCTCGCTGGGCATCGTCGGCATGGGCCGCATCGGAACCCGCCTCGCCGCCGTCGCCCACACGCTGGGCATGAACCTCTACGCCACCGACGTCCTCCCCGAGCCCGCGATCCGCAAGGCCTGCGAAGGCGTGCCCTTC
>JBCBYI010000338.1:0-674 GCA_039815945.1 Actinomycetota bacterium
AACCGGGTCAGGATCGCAATGGCTTTCAGATCATCAACCAGGGTGTCGAACCGCGCCGGCGCGATCCCGATCGTGCTGGTCACCACCGGCTTCGCCGGTCTCGACGACAACGGACTGGAGATCGGCGCCGGCGAACCGACCGCCCGACTCGGGATCCACCCCGACTGCGGCTGCGACGCCTGCGACAGCGGGTCCGAGGGGCTGCTCGAGGAGGTCGACGGCTCCTTCGCCGACGTCGTCAGCGCCGCGTTCGTGTACCGATGGCGGGGCGACCATCGGTTGCGGCTCGGTGCATCGTCCGCGTCCTACAACTTCGACATCCGGTCCCGGTGGCGGCGGGGGAACCCGCCCCTCGACAGCGACGACTGGAACCGTGAGCTGCTCGACGCGACCGAGGGCTGGGACGAGATCAGCGGATCGAGTTGGCTGGGCTAACGTCGGCAGCCATGACGACACGTGGTGTTTGGTTCTCGCCGGAAGGGCTCTCCGGAGCCGACGTCGTTGCCTTCGGGCAGCGGGTCGAGGCGCTCGGCTACGAGACGCTGTGGGTGGGGGAGACCTTCGGTCGTGACCCCTTCGCCCAGCTCTCGATGATCGGGGCGACGACCTCGACACTGGGTCTCGCCACCGGCATCGCCAACATCTACAACCGGGCCCCGGGCGTAATGCTGCAG
>JBCBYI010000339.1:0-658 GCA_039815945.1 Actinomycetota bacterium
ACCGCAAGTGCGCCAAGGTCTGCGGCGACGTCATGGGCCAGCTCCACCCCCACGGCGACCAGGCCATCTACGACGCGCTCGTCCGCATGGCTCAGTCGTGGGTCATGCGCCACCGCCTCGTCGACGGCTCGGGCAACTTCGGCTCGATGGACGGCGACCCCGCCGCCGCCATGCGCTACACCGAGTGCAGGCTCACCGAGCTCGCCACGCCCATCCTCGACGACCTCGGCTCGCGCACCGTCGCCTTCCGCCCCAGCTACGACGGCACGTCGTCCGAGCCGGTCGTCCTGCCCTCCAAGGTGCCCAACCTCCTGCTCAACGGCGCGAGCGGCATCGCCGTCGGCATGGCGACCAACATCCCGCCGCACAACCTCGCCGAGCTCTGCAAAGCCTGCCTCAAGCTCGTCGACAACCCCGAGGTTAAGGACTACCAGCTCGTCGCCAACGACGCCGTGCAAGGCCCCGACTTCCCCACCGGCGGCCAGGTGCTCAACTCCCGCGACGAGCTCCGCGAGATCTACAAGACCGGCCACGGCACCGTCCGCCTCCGTGGCTCGTGGGAGCTCGGCCCCGCCACACGCTCGGCACAGACCGTCCACATCACCGCCATCCCCTACGGCGTCAACAAGGCCACCCTCGTCGAAAAGATCGCCGAGGT
>JBCBYI010000033.1:0-24135 GCA_039815945.1 Actinomycetota bacterium
CCGACCGACAGCCATGCGTCGGTCGGGGTGCCACCTCACGTGCTGCGGTTGGCGGGAATGAACTGATCGATGCCGCGCTACATCGTCAGCCGGCGACAGATGAGCAACGGCGATCACGAGGTGCACAACCTCGACTCGGCGTGCCCCTACCTGCCGAGCTACGCGAACCAGATCCTGCTCGGCGACCACGAGAGCTGTGAGACCGCGGTGAAGGCGGCCCGGCAGTTCTTCACAACGGCGAACGGTTGCTACAACTGCGCCACCGGCTGCCATGTGCACGGCGGCGTGGCGGCCACCCGAGAGGGCATCCCCTACCGGCGCTGACGCCTACTTCGCCTCCGACCAGCGGTCGACGACGCTCGTGTCGGCCACGAACCGGACATCGGGTTCGGGCGACCAGTAGTGCGCCGCCTCGTCGACCGCCGTCGTCACGAGGACCGCGGCCTCCTCCGCGCGATCGACGGGAACGTGCACGAGCAACTCGTCGTGCAGGCACAACACGACCTCGGCGCCGAGCGCCCGGCCCCGTCGGCGAACCGTGATCGCCCACACCTTGAAGAGCTCGGCGGCCGCACCCTGGATCATCGCGTTGCGCGCGTAGCGGCCCCGCGCGGCTGCGACCGAGACCGCACGGTCGAGATCCCCGCCGGTCGAGGCATCGGTCCACATCCGTACCCGGCGACCACCGCGGGTGAACACGTCGCGGCCGGCCTTGCCCGCCGCGGCTGCCGCCTCGAGGAGCTCCATCGCCACCGGATAGCTCTTCTGCAGACCTGCGAGGGCGCCGGCCGACTCACCGGTCGTCGCGCCGTACATGGCGCCCAGCACCGCCACCTTGGCGATGTCGCGCTCGACACCGAGCGTGCGAGCGATCGGGGCGTAGAGATCATCCTGACGGGTCGCGTCGATCAGGCGCCGATCGCCGGACACCGCGGCCAGCACCCGCGGCTCGATCTGGCCGAGATCGGCTCGCACGATCCGGTGTCCGGGCTTGGCGGCGACGATCGGGCGCATCATCGATGGCAGGTTGTGCAGACCAGCCGACGCGGTCATGCGGCCGGCTGCGCCGTCGGAGCTGGCCCAGCCACCCCGGAGCCGACCCTCGTGGACGTGCTCGTCGAGCCAGTGCCAGCCATACGTGGTGGCGATGCGCTCGTCCTTGCGCCAGGTGAGCAACGCATCGACGAGTGGGTCGGTGTCGCGGAGCTGCTCGAGCCGCCACGCACGCGTGTCGGGGAGATCGTGCCCCTGCCGCCGCA
This sequence comes from Actinomycetota bacterium, assembly GCA_039815945.1. GTDB lineage: Bacteria > Actinomycetota > Acidimicrobiia > Acidimicrobiales > Aldehydirespiratoraceae > UBA11606. The sequence goes on from JBCBYI010000033.1 coordinate 1,260, forward strand.
GCATGGCCTTCACCTCACCCGGGTTGCGTAGATTGACCGGCTGGCGGGATTCGAGCTTCGACAGGACCTGCTCGTCGCGGGCGGCTCGGATGTCGTCCTCGTCGGCCATCGTGCGCGGCCGGCGACCGGCCGCGGCGAGGATCAGCCGTTCGGCCTCCGGTACGTCGATGGGAAGACCCGAGGCGGTCATCTCCGCACAGAGAAGATCGGCGGCGGACTCCGAGCGGGCGGTCGAGTATGCGCGGGCCGGATCGGGCAGCGCGTCGAGCGCGTCGCGCTGCCTCGCCATCGCATCCAGGGCAAGCGCCGCCCACTCGGCCAGCCGCTGCGGTGTCTCCCCGAAGCCGCCGTCGATCCATTCGGGTCGGAGATGACCGTCGGGACGGCGGGGCTGATCGCGGTCGCCCTCGTCGACGGGTGCGTCGAGCAGGCCGAGCTGCCCCATCGTGGGAAGGGTGTCGGGGTCGAGACCGTGGAGGCTCGCCCACACCAGGCCGAGCGGCGCCTTCCAGGTGCCGTGGAGGAACCGGTGCACGGTCGCCACGTCCCAACATCGATCGATCGCCACGCCCGCGAGGAGATCCGACGTCTCGCGTCCCCACCAGACCCACCGGGGTCCGCCCGCATCGTGGAGTTCGACCACGACAGCCACGGGATCGACCGTGGGAATCGACCAGGTCTCGGCCCCGCGGGCCAGCCCGACGCCGACCCCCGGCCGCAGCGCGACCGCGACGTCGTCGCGGCGATCGAAGACGGGCACGCGTTGCAGCACCGACACGGGGTTGGGTTCAGCCGGTCTTGGCGCGTCCGGCGAATCCGAAGAGCTTTCCGGCGACCTTGCGTATCTGGATCTCCTCGGTGCCCTCGGTGATGCGGTAGCGCCGGTGGTGACGGTAGATGTGCTCGAAGGGGTACTTCCGGCCGTAGCCGTACCCGCCGCACGCCTGCATCGCCTGGTCGGCTGCGTCACAGCAGAAGCGGTTACCCCGGTAGTTGCACATTGCGACCTTGTCGGTGATCTCGAGATGGTCGACGCCTTCATCCATCTCCCACGCGGTCTTCCAGATCAGCGCTCGGATCATCTCGGCGTCGGTGGCGAGCTCGGCGAGCGGGAACTGGATCGCCTGGTTCGACGCGAGCGGCTTGCCAAACACGGTGCGGTTGGTGACGTGCTCGACGGCGACGTCGATGCAATGCAAGCCGGCACCGAGCGACGAGGCGGCCTGCCGGATGCGGTTCTCGTGCACGAAGAGCTGGGCGGTCTGCAGACCGCGACCCTCCTCGCCGAGGATGTCGGCGTCGCTGACGCGGACGTCGGTGAGCTTCACGTGGGCGTGGTCGGTCGGCATGTTGAACGTCCACATGAATTCCTCGACGCCGAACCCGGGCGTGTCGACCGGGACGATGAAGCAGGTGATGCCGTGACCTTCGCCGGGGTTGCCTGACGTGCGGGCGAAGATGAAGTCGTGGGTGGCGTGGTGCAGCCCTGTGTTCCAGTACTTCTCGCCGTTGATGACCCACTCGTCGCCGTCGCGGACCGCGGTGGTCTCCATCCAGGTGGCGTCGGAGCCGTGGAGCGGTTCGGTGAGGCCGAAGCCGATGCGAGCCTCCCCGGCCAGCATCTTCGGGATCCACTCCTGCTGCTGCGCTTCGGAGCCGTACCGCTCCATCATCAGCACGGTCGGGAAGTTGCCGATGATCGACGACTCGTTCTGCAGGTCGTTGTGCAGGCCGAGACCCCGCCGGGCGAGGTGCTCGCGCACGATCGCCATCGCCAGGTTGGAGCCGTCGCGGCCACCGAAGCGAGCCGGCAGTTGGTAGCGCAGGAGACCGGCGGTATCGGCCTCACGCCGCATGCGCCCGAGCAACGCTTCCCACTCGGCGTTCGGGAGGCCGTCGCGGTCCCAGTCGGTGCGGGCGTCCTCACGGCGGTGATCGAAGAACCGGATGTTGTCGTCCTCGGCCTCGATCGGTGCGATCACGTCGTCGATGAAGGTGTCGCATTCGTCGAGCAGCGCCTGGATGTCGGCCGGGATCGAGAAGTCCATTGCGCCACGGTAGGTCGTTAGGCTCGCCCGTGCCCCCGTAGCCAAGTTGGTCACGGCAGCGGACTTTTAATCCGAAGATCGTGGGTTCGAGTCCCACCGGGGGCACGAGCGGCGTTATCGGGGCTAGGGTCCACGGCGTGTCGAGGGTGTGGTTGGGTCACCGCCGACGCGGGCCGACCCAGCCGATCCCGGAGACCGTCACGTGCCGACCACGTTCGACCCACGACCCGATGGGTACGTCGCGACCTTCACCGGCGCGTTGCAGCTCGCCGACGTGGAAGCGATCCACGCGGCGGCCGTCGACCACTTCGGCGACGGCACCCTTCGGTGGGCCGTGCTGGACATGGCGGAGGCGTGGGTCGACCCACCCATGAACAACGGCGAGGAGGTGGGACAGCTGGAGATCGTCCTTCGGCTCGCCCATCACGTGAGCGAGGCGCGCACGAGCCGGCTCCGTCTCGCGGTCGTGATCCGCGACGAGTTCACGTCGGCGCTGGTCCGTCTGACCGGGACCGCAGCCGAACTCGCGCCGAGCGCCTTCGAGACCACCGATCTGCGCTTCGCCCAGTTCCGCGATCTCGACGAGGCCACGGAGTGGGCCACCGCCGACTGACATCTGAAGGTCGACACGATTTCGCGGCCGTTCCCCAACCGGTAGGGGCGCCCGTTCGAACCCAATCCAACCTCGGGTGAACAGTCGGAGATTGCCGCGGTTGCCACGCAGCGCGCTGCCACGCTCACGCTCGTGTCTCCCTCGTGGTCGTGGGTGAAGCCGTCGACGTGGCCTCGGTTCACGTCCTTTTGGTCCCGGTGGGTGTACTGGACCATGCGCGCGTGGTTCTGGAGTGGGATCGAGCGGCGCTGGTTCCGGTCGGCTGCCTGTCGGCGGCGCGGCGAGCGACGACGCATCGCACACATCGCGGAACGGCGCGATCGGCTCACCGAACTCGGGATCTCAGTACCGGCCGTTCAGGTCTACACTCGGCGAGGCGGTCCACCGGACCCGCCGATCCGGCGACCGGCACCACCGGCGCCACGCGACGCCCAGCGCCAACAGGACCGGGCTCGCCATCTCGACGACTGCCGGCGCCACGGACTCGTGACACTCGAGATCGACACGTGACCCGACCGCGCGTGGCGATCGTCCTACGATCGCCACGTGCAGCCCCGTCAGATCGTCATCATGTTGGTCACGCTCATCGTGATCGTCGGTGCCGCCCTGTTCGTCGTCACCTGGACCGGTGGCGACGACGAGGACACCGCCGCGCCGACCACCACGCTTGCGCCCAGCACGTCGAGCACCACCTCGACCACGTCGACCACCACCACGTCGACGACGACCACCACGATCCCCGTCGAGTGCTCGACCGATCCGGCCGACACCGAGACCGACACCGTTCCGGAGACCACCGAGTCGACGACCTCGACGTCGACCACGACGACCACCACGGCAGAAACCGGCGACGACGTTGACGATGAGCCCGCCGCGCCGACCACGACCGTGCTCAACCTCGGCACCAACGACTCGATCTCGACCGTCGGCCTCGGCGAGGTCACCTTCGGCATGACGGTCGCCCAGGCCGAGGTCGCCGCCGGTACCGACCTGATCAACTGCGCGCCGACCAGCGCCTGCTACCGCGTCACGCCGGCTCGCGGCCCCGAGGGCATCAGCTTCCTCGTCACCGAGAGCACCATCGAGCGGGTCGACATCGTGTCGGGCCCCCTCACCACCCGCTCCGGCATCGGCATCGGTTCGCCCGAGGACGACATCATCAACCTCTTCGGCGATCAGATCGAGATCCTCGTGAACGACGACAGCAGCGTCGACCTGATCTTCGTGCCCCAGGACGAGTCCGACGCCGAGTTCCGGGTCATCTTCACGATCCGCGACGGCGTCGTCGAGACCTTCCGTAGCGGCCGGGTCCCCCAGGTCACCGTGCAGGATCCCTGCGCAGGCTGAGCCGGGTTTCTGGGCCGAATGGCTCATTCGGCCGAATTTCCAAGAAATCGCGCGACTCGGGTCCGTCTCGTGCGTTGTATGGACACAACCACGAACGCTTCATCGGACTGGACTCCCGGAGAGACGTCGAAACACACCAGAACGGACCGCCTCAACCGGGGCGGTCCGTTCTGGTTTCCTGGGTGGATGCGCCGCCGACTCCTCTTGCTCCTCCTCGCCGTGATCGCCGGCAGCGCCGCCTGTTCGATCGAGGACGGCGGGGGCGAGGGTCGGGCCGACGTCAACGAAACGACGACGACGATCGACGCCCCGACCACCACCGACACCCGGCCCCCGGGCTCGATCGGCATCGTGGAGGTCGCCGGCGAGGTCCACGAGCTCGACGCGGACTGCTACGCGCCGGGTGCGGGCGAGCTCGTCGTGACCGGCACTGCGACGACCGCCGGCGGCGCCCGCATCGAGGTCTTCGTGCAGGCATTCGTCGGTCGGCCCTACGTCGGGATCACCGTCGTCGACGAGATCGCATCGGTGCGCTACGAGCCCGCGGTCGATCGTCCTCTCGACATCACCCTGCTCGACGACGTGGTCCGCGTCGACGACGTCGCGTTGGTCACCGATCTCGACCTGACGACCGGCGAGGGCACCGACGCCGGCGTCGGGACCGTCGTGGTCGAGTGCCGCTCCTACGAGGCCGAGTTGCCGGTCGGCTTCGACGCCGGGTGATGCACGATCAGCTCGCCCCGACTGAGGCGGGTGTTGGCCAGGTGCAGTGACGAGCCGTCGGCGAGCGCCAGTTCGACCGACGCCGGGTGCATGGCGACGACCCGCCCCGAGGTTCCGTCGATCGTGATGTCGTCGCCGACCCGCACCAACCGATGCAACGATCGGCCGGCGGCGATCTCGCCGCCCATCTCACGGCCGCCGAAACCGACGAGCAGGGCGAACGAGGCGGTGCCACCGAATGCGACGGCGGCGACCAGGATCGTGAGGATCGTCGTCTCGACGCCGAGCTGGCTGAGCGCGAGCACGGTCGCGATGACGTAGACGATCGCTCGACCGATCGCCGACACCTGAGAACGAACCCGGCCACTCGAGCCGACGAACGCGGTGTTCACCATGCCGTTGATGGCGAAGGCGATCGCCCGAGCGGCGATGAGGATCAGGCCGGCTGCGAGGATCCGTGGGGACTTCCGAAGGACTTCGGCCGGGATCGGCTCGAGCGTGTCGGGATTGGTGAAGCCGATGGCGACGACGACGCCGAGCGAGGTGAAGAACAAGAACAGGAACGTGGCGGTGGCCCGGGCGGCGTCGTGCGCCTCCGGCCGGTCCTCACGGTCGTGGAGGATGATGCGGCGCACGAGTTGACCGCCGACCAGCCCCGAGAGCAGGCCGACGATGATGGCGCCGGTCGCATAGATCCATGGATCGATCATCGCTGTCCTCCACCCGGCTCATCGGCCGGGATCGTGTCGGGGTGAGGGGTCTCACGTTCGGTGACCGGGTCGATCACCGCTCGCATGACCTCCCACCCGATCGTGAAGAGATCGAGGAAGGCGCCCGCCGCGGCTTCATCCCGGAGGCGTTCGTCCACGCCGGTGTTGGTGCGGACGGTGAGGTCGTCGGGCGCGGAGACGGCCGTCTGCAGTTCGGCCACCACGGTGTCGTCGAGCTCACTGAGTTCTTCGAGGATCGCCTGGCAGAGTTCACACTCGGCGACGTGGGCCTCGACCCGCTTCGGTTTTCCGGTTTCGAGCCAGCGCTGCAGCTGCCGGCGGGATGGATGTCGCTTCATCGCCACTCCTTCAGGGCGTCCTTGAGTGCCTTGCGGGCACGGAAGAGTCGGGTTTTGACGGTCGGGAGCGGGAGGTCGAGCGTCGCGGCGATCTCCTCATAGGAGAGGCCGTCGACCTCCTTGAGCACGATGAGGGTGCGGGCGTCCTCGTCGAGGTGCCGCATCACCTCCCACAGCTCATCGAGTTGAGCCCGGCCTTCGATCGTGCGGGTGGTCTCGTCTTCGTTGCCGCCCGCTTCGGGCAGCGTGTCGGGCCCGTGGAGATCCTCGCGTCGCGTGCGCAACAGCGAGATCGCGGTGTTGCGGGCGACCTTGAGCAGCCACGCCTTGGGGATCTCCTGGTCGGGGCCGACCGGTGCGTGGCGCCAGGCCTTGAGCATCGTCTCCTGCACGACGTCGTCGGCCAGGGCCGGGTCGTGCACGACGGTGAGCGCCACCCGGTACACGGACGCGGCGTGGCGATCGACGACGCGCCGCAGATGCGCCTCGGTCGGTCGGTCCGGTTCGTCCGGAACGGCGTCGGAGTCGAGAGCCATGTCTTACCCTCGCCCGTCGGCCGCCCCGGCGTCCGGGTTGAGGTCGCCCACGGAAGGTGAGGCCGGGCCGCTAGCGTCGTCACGTGCCCTCGCAAGCCGAACTCAAGAAGCGCCGGGTCAAGGCCGGCAAGGAGCAGATCCGCCAGGAGGTCGTGATCGACCGCCGCGATCGTCGCCGACGCCTGCTCGTCGGAGGGTTCGTCGGGCTGCTCGGGCTCGCACTGATCGCGCCGCTGGTCGGTGGCATCTTCCTCGCGGGTGAGGACGAGGTGCTGCCGGTCGAGTCGACTGCCCCTGAGATCCCGCTCGACACCACGCCGCCGGCGCTGATCGACGAGGCGTTCGCGGGCGCGAGCCTCACCGGCCCGACCCCGTGTCCCGCCACCGACGGCACCCAGGAACGCACCACCTCGTTCGAGACCGCCCCCGAGGGCTGCATCGACCCTGCGCTCGCCTACTCAGCCGAGATCCAGACCCCGCTCGGCGAGATCGCCTTCGATCTCGATGCCGCTGCGGCACCGCTCGCGAGCAACCTGTTCGTGTCGTTCTCGCGCTACGGCGTCTACGAGAACGCCGAGATCTTCACGTTCGAGGAGATCGGGCTGATCGTCGTCGGCGGCTTCGGCGATGCCGGCTTCCAGGTCGAACCGATCGAGGCGCCCGCCGACGGCGTCTACCCGATCGGCTCGGTCGTGATGCTCACCGAGCTCGGCGGCGGCATGACCGGACAGGTCGCGATCGTCGCCGACGAAGTCGGCGCCGAGGCGCTGGCCACTGACGGCACCTCGCCGATCATCGGCACCGTCACCAGTGGCCTCGACGTGATCCCCGACTTCGAGGCCGCTGCGCCGACGACGTTCCGTTCGATCGGTTCGACCGTGACCGAGGCAGCGGGCTGATCCTCGCTAGCGTTCACCGACGTGAACGACAAGCGTGACCGTCAAAAGGCCAACCGCGAGAACGCCCGCATCGCCGCCGCAGCGGTTGACGCGGCCCAGCGCCGCCAGCGGAACCTGATCCTGGCTGGCGCGGCCGCCGTGCTCGCCGTGGTGATCGTCGTCGCCATCTCGGTCGGCGGGGACGACGACACGACCGACACGGTCGCCGACGACGGCACCAGCGTCACCGACACCACCCCCGCCGCGGCCGAGGGCGAGGCGACGTCGGACATCACCGGCGCACCCGTGTGCCCGGCCGAAGACGGGTCGTCGCCGCGGACGATCACGTTCGCCGAACCCCACCCCATGTGCATCGACGCGAGCCAGGATCACCTCGCCGTCTTCGACACGTCCGAGGGCGAGATCCGGGTGATGCTCGACGCCGCCGCGACACCGATCACCGTCAACAACTTCGTGACCCTCGCCCGGTGGGGCTACTACGACGGCACGACGATCTTCCGGAGCGACCCCTCGATCGACATCATCCAGGGCGGTGCCCCTCGCACGGAATCGCCGTCGGATCCGGGTCCGGGATACACGATCCCCGACGAGCCCCAGTTCGAACAGACCGGCGCGGGCCTCGTCGGCCCGTACCGGTACGTCCCCGGCCAGTTGGTGATGGCTCGCACCGCGCTGCCGAATTCCTCGAGCGCGCAGTACTTCTTCACCACCGGCGAGAACGCCGCCCTGCTCGACGGCCAGGGTGTCTATGTCGTCTTCGGCGAGACCGACGCCGCCGGCCTCGAGGTGCTGCAGACGATCATCGGCTTGCACGAGCCCGGTGGGGCGCTCGGCGGCTCGCCGTCGCGCACGGTCACGATCAACTCGGTGACGATCGAGGTCAGCTGACCGGATCCGGCCCGGGGGCCGGCGTCGGGAACCGGGCCCACGCCTCCACGAACGGCCGCAACGGCGCCGCGACCGAGGCGATCTCGAACCGGTGCACGTCGCTGACGAACAGGCCGGCCCGCCGGATCGCCTGCGGAACGTCGCGGTCGAGATGGAGGCCGGTGATCGGCCGGACGAGTCGACCCCCGATACCGAGGGCGCGACCCAGAGGTCCGGTTCGGATCGTCGGCTCGAGGACGTAGAGCAACCCGTCGGGGGCCAACACGTCGTGCAGTCGCCGATAGAAGGCGTCGAGGTCGCGATGCTGCGGCGCCTGCAGGAACGCGAAGATCGTGTCGTAGACGCCATCGGCGTCGTCGAGTCGGTCGACGTCGAGATCGAGGGTCCGCCCCGACGCTCGCCCTCGCAACGTCGCAGCGCGGTCGGCGAGCGCCGCGGAAACCTCGGGCGGAACACGACCGGCCATGGGCGGCAACCTAGGCGAACCTAGGCTGCGGTATGCCGATCGAGCCGCCCGCCAGCCGGTGGGACTTCCCCGTCGATGTCCGCATCGACGAAGCGGGCCTCGTCGGGGTCGGCGCCGACGAAGAACCGGGCACGATCCTGGCCGCCTATCGCTCGGGCTTGTTTCCCATGCCGATCGAGACCAACGGTCCGCGCGGCTGGTGGTCGCCAGATCCCCGGGGCGTGCTCGAGCTCGACGCGCTCCATGTCAGCCGTTCGTTGCGGCGATCGATGCGCCACTTCGAGTTCCGGGTCGACACCGCCTTCGACGACGTGGTGATGGGATGTGCCGACCCGGCGCGGCCCCATGGCTGGATCGACGACCGCATCCATCGCACCTACCGCCGCCTCCACGAACTCGGCTGGGCCCACAGCATCGAGACCTGGTGCGACGATGAGCTCGTCGGCGGCCTCTACGGCCTGGGGATCGGTGGCCTGTTCGCGGCCGAGTCGAAGTTCCATCGGCGAACGGACGCGTCGAAGGCCGCCGTCGTCGCCCTGGCGACGGGGCTGGCCGACGGCCACCCGCGGGTGATCGACGTTCAGTGGCGGACGGAGCATCTCGCAACGCTCGGCGTCACCGAGATCTCGCGTGCCGCGTACCTCGATCGGCTACGCACCGTGTTGCCGAGCCCCGATGCCCCCCTGTTCGCTGACAAAACCCGTACCATCACCCATCCCCTGGCTTGAATTCGATGATGCTGGCGCCGATGGAGTCCCGATGAGTGATGCTCGACCCGATCTCGCAACCGGCATGGGTGCCGCCGCCGCCGCCGGTCTGCTCGCTGCCGCGACCGGCCGCGCCAAGTTCGCCCTTCTCGGCTCGGCGGTGGCCGGTGCCGGCGCAGTGCTGGCCCAGAAGCAACGGCGCGAGGCCGACGCCCTCGACGATCGAGTCACCTCGATGAACGAGCAGGTCCGTCAGCTCGAGAGCGCGATCGCCGCGCAGGTCCAGAGCCGGATGGCGGCCGAGGAAGCGGTCAAGAGCCTGTCCGAACAGCTGTCGGCCGCCGAGAAGCGGGCCGGCGACGTGTCGGCCCCGATCGTGATCTCCGACTCCGGCGTGGGGGGCGAAGGCCTGACCGATCCCGTCACCGGCCTGTTCAACCACGAGTACTTCCTGGTCGCGCTCGACAGTCGCATCTCCGCGGCTCGGCGCCACCTGCGTCCCGTCGCCGTCGCCCTGATCCAGGTCGTCGACGGCCGGGAGGGCGACAACCGGCCCGACGCCAACCCCATCCTGGTCGCCGAGGCCCTCCGCGAGACGCTCCGCGAATCCGACACCGCCACCCGCCTGCAGGACGGCCGCTTCGGCGTCGTTCTCGAGGACACGCCGGAGAACGGCGCAATCTGGACCATGGAGCGGGTGCGTCGATGCCTCGCCGAGAGCCACCAGAACCTGACCCTCTGGGCCGGCGTGGCGTGCTACCCGGCGCATGCGTTCGACGTCGGTGCGCTCATCGACCGAGCCGACGCCGCCCTCACCGCCGCGCAGGATTGGCACCAGGACCGCATCGAGGTCGCCACCGCCGAGTGAGCGGAGACGAGCTCAGCTCGTCGTTCTACGTGCAACCCGGTCCGCGTACGCTCGGGCGAATGCCTCGATGGCTGCATCCCGTTCGACCATCTCGCGACGAGCGCCGACGGCTCGCTTCTCGACGAGGCATGCGGCGCGTGGTGCTCTCACTGCGCAGGCCGTAGCCTCGTCGCCGGAGGGATGGCAGAGCGGACGATTGCACTGGTCTTGAAAACCAGCGGGCCTTCACGGGTCCCGGGGGTTCGAATCCCCCTCCCTCCGCCACCATCGCCTCGATCGGCAAGACTGCGTCCATGTCGATGAAGATGACCAAGGACGAACGAGAGGCCTTCCTCGCCGACCTGCACGTGGGCGTGCTCGGCATCAACCACGGCGACGTCCCGCTCGCCGTACCCATCTGGTACGACTACGAGCCCGGCGGCGACGTGTGGGTGCTGACCAGCCCCGAGTCGATCAAGGGGCGGGCCCTCGAGGGCAGCGGCCTGTTCTCGTTGTGTGCGCAGACCGAGACGCCGCCGTACAAGTACGTCACCGTCGCCGGCCGACTGAGCGCGGTCGAGATAAGTTCGCCCGAGGCTTCGAAGCACATGGCGTTCCGGTACCTCGGCCCCGAGTTCGGCCAGATGTACCTCGAAGCCAACGCCGAGTCGGAGGGCACGAGCAACCTCTACCGCCTCACGCCCGAGCGCTGGTACACGGTCGACTACGGCAAAGCCTTCTAGCCCGCACCGCGTTCTAGGGAAGTACCGCCTGCTAGACCGGGACGCCGAGGTTGACGAGGCCGAGGGTGCCGTCGCCGAGGCTGGTCGGGCCGGCGGCGAGCGTGATGCCGGAGCCGTCGATCGCCGGATCCTCCGCGATGCCGTCGCTCGACCAGGTCGTGTCGGGCGGGCCGAACTCGGCGTACGGGGCCTCGAGGTAGACCTGCTCGGTGTAGGCCTCGTCGAAGTACAGCTGGCTCGTGAGGACGAGGTCCCCGTCGACGCGGGCGCGCACGTGGATGTGCACCGCACGGCCCTCGTACCAACCGGGATAGATCGTTTGAAACTCGGTGACGCCGTCGGCGTCGGTGGTCTGGAAGCCACGGCAGTGGGTCGAGCCCTCGCCTTCGTCCTTGCCGCTGCCGCCGTCCTCGTACGACGAGTAGTCGCCGGTGGCGTCGGTGTGCCAGATCTCGACCTCGGCGCCGGGCACCGGCGCGCAGGTGTCGTCGAATCGGTCATGGCTGCGACGCTACCGACCGACCCCTGAGAGAACGGCAAGGGCTACCGTCCGGGGCGTGGGGACGAGCCTGAACGACCTGCTCGGCGAGATCCGAGCGTGCACCGTCTGTGCCGAATCGCTCGAGGCCGGTCCGCGGCCGATCGTGCAGGCGAGCCCGACCGCTCGGCTGGTGATTATCGGCCAGGCGCCCGGTCGCAAGGTCCACGAGTCGGGCGTGCCGTGGGACGACCCGAGCGGCCGCACGCTTCGCTCGTGGCTCGGTGTCACCGACGAGGAGTTCTACGATCCGGCCCACGTGGCGCTCGTGCCGATGGGGTTCTGCTACCCGGGGAAAGGGAAGTCGGGCGATCTGCCGCCCCGCCCGGAGTGCGCGCCCCTGTGGCACGAGCCGCTGCTCGGCCATCTGCCCGACGATCGCCTCACGGTGATCATCGGGCAGTACGCCCAGGCCCGATATCTCGATGAACGGGAGCCGACCCTCACCGAGACCGTCGCTCGGTGGGCCGACTATCTGCCCGATCGAATCGTCATGCCGCACCCGTCGCCTCGGAACCGGCACTGGCTCACGAAGAACCCGTGGTTCGAGACCGAGGCGATCCCCGCGGTGCGGAGCCGGGTGCGGGTGCTGCTCGGCTGATCAGCCGCCTGCGAGCCGCTCAGACGAGCACGGGCTCCTTGGCGGTCGGCGCCTCGCCCTCGTCGCCGGTCACCTCGAACTCTGGTGCCGGCAGGGCCGAGTCGCCCTCGATGTCGATCTGGGGGATCAGGCGGTCGAGCCAGGCCGGGATCCACCAGTTGTTGTCACCGAGCAGCTTCATCGTCGCGGGCACGAGGATGATGCGGACGATCGTGGCGTCGACGAAGATCGCCGTCGCCAGACCGAGGCCGAACATCTTGATGAACGGATCGTCGCCGAGGACGAACCCGCCGAAGACCGAGATCATGATCAACGCGGCGGAGGTGATCACCCGGGCAGTGGAGGCGATGCCCTGGATCACCGAGCGGTCGTTGTCGCGCGAGACCAGGTACTCCTCCCGAACTCGGCTGAGCAGGAAGACCTCGTAGTCCATCGACAGTCCGAAGAGGATGGCGAACATGAACATCGGCATGAAGGCGACGATCGGGATCGTCTCCGGGACACCGATGAGTTCGTTGCCCCATCCCCACTGGAACACCATCACCAACACGCCGTAGGCGGCACCGATGGAGAGCAGGTTGAGGATGGCGGCCTTCAACGCGACGAGCGGGGAACGGAACACCCCCGTGAGCAGGAAGAAGGACAGGAAGATGACTGCGGCGATGAAGAGCGGCAGTCGCTCCGACACCTGATTGCCGACGTCGCCGAAGGCGGCCGTCTGGCCACCGACGTGGGCGACCGCGTCGGTCCCCTCGAACACGGCGGGGAAGACGTCGGCGCGGATGCGCTCGACCGTGTCGTAGGTCTCCGGGGCCTGGGGCGAGGTCGCGGGGAACGCGTACAGCGCGGTCACATCGCTGCCCTCGCCGAGGGGAACGGCCTGGACGGCTGCGATGTTGTCGTCGGCTTCGACCGCGAGCGCCAGCTCGTCGACGAGCGCCGGCTCGCCGGCGGTGTCGAGCGCGATCAGCAGTGGACCGGTGAAGCCCTCGCCGAACGCGTCGGCCGTGAGTTCGAAGGCCTGTCGCTCGGTGCGGTCCTCCGCCAGGTTCCCGTTGTCGGGAAAACCGAGTTCGAGCGCCAGCACCGGAGCGGTCATCCCCAGCAGGAGGGCGGTCACGCCGATCGCGTACTTCCACGCGTGCCGCGAGACGTGCGAACCCCAGGCCTCCCAGCGCGCCGACAGTGTCGCGGCCTCCGCCCGCTTGGCCCGAGTACGGGCCAACAGCCCGTTGACGCGATGACCCGAGAGACCGAGGAAGGCGGGCAGCAGGGTGATGGCGGCGAGCACCATCACGAGCACGACGAGCGACGTCGCCACACCGGCCGCCGTCACGAACGGCACACCGGCCACCGCGAGGCCGAGGATGGCAATGACCACGGTGCCACCGGCGAAGATCACGGCCTGGCCAGCGGTTGCGGTCGCGCGCCCGGCCGACTCCACGACGGTCATGCCGTCGGCGAGATACTCGCGGTGGCGGGTGACGAGGAAGAGGGCGTAGTCGATCCTGACGCCAAGACCCACCATCGACACCATGGTCGGTGCCCACGAGGGGATGTCGATCAGGTGGTTCAACAGACCGAGCGAGCTGAATCCGAGCGCGATGCCGAACAACGCCGTGCCGATGGGCAGCCCCATGGCGACGACCGAACCGAACGCCACCAGCAAGATGACGACCGCGGCGCCGATCCCGATGAGTTCGGCGAAGCCCGCTCCGGGCTCTTCGAAGAGGAAGAAGAGTTCACCGTCGGCTTCGACGCGGAAACCGTTCGCCTCATCGAGCTCGACACGCAGCTCCTTGAGCTCCTCGAGCGCAACGGCGGTGATCTGATCACTCGGCGGATACTGCACGCGAATCAGCGCGACGGTGCCGTCGGGCGAGAACTGCGGCGGGCTGACCGCGACGACGTTGTCGAGGGCGGCGAACTCGTCACGAATCTCGTCGAGTTCGGCGGTGGCGTCGACGATCGACTCGCCGGACGTGACCGAGGCGACGACGAGCTGGGCACTGGCACCGGCCTCGTCGAGCTGGGCCTCTTCGAGCAAGACGAGAGCGTCGTCGCTGTCTTGGCCGGGCACGGTGAACGTGTCCTCGAATTCCTTGCCGGCGGTGGCGGACGACACGACCACGACCGCAGCGAGCACGAACCACGTGCCGACCACGAGCCAGGGTCGTCGAGCGGCGAACCGGCCGAGCCGGTACAACGCGGTGGACATGGGGGTCTCCTTGGGGGAAGGACGTTCAGTGAAGGTCGGCGGAACGAAACAGCACTTTCGCTACGCCGCCGTAGCGTTGTAACAGGTGGACACGAGTTTCGCTACGCTACCGGAGCAGAATCATCCCTGAGTAGGACACGCCGACCCAGCCATGGCCCGACCCCGCAGCGAAGAGGCTCGCGACAAGATGCTACGCGCCACCGGTGAGATCGCCTTCACCGGGGGCGTGAACGCGGTCACGTTCGATGAGGTCGCCCGTCGATCCGGCGTGGCGAAGACGACGATCTATCGCCACTTCCCGACCAAGAACGACCTGATCGTCCACGCGCTCGACCAGGCGACGAGCCACCCCGAGCTCCCCGACACCGGCACGCTGCGCCAGGATCTCCTCGAGTTCTTCCGCGAGATCCTCCCGATCTTCGACGACCCGGGTCTGCGAGCCGCCTCGCTCGACCTGATGGCCGCCGCCGCCCGCGATCCCGAACTCGACCAACTGCACCGGTCGAAGGTCCAGGAACGCATCACCCCGATGCACACCATCTTCGATCGGGCGAGACGTCGCGGCGAACTGCCCTACGATCTCGACTACACCGATGCCTTCGACTTCCTCGAGGGCCCGTTCATGGTCCGGACCCTGCTCTACCCCGAGAAGCTCCGCGACCTCGACCTCGAACGCACGGTCGACCGCATCGTCGCCGCCCTCCAGGCCTGAGCTTGCCGACAGCCTGGATAGCGTGTTTGCTATATGGCTATGGCCCTGACGGAGACCACATCCACCCTCACCGAACGCGATCTCGAACTCGCGCTCAAGGCGCTGGCCAGCGACAAGCGGCTCAAGATCCTCCGCTGGCTCCGCGACGTCGAGGCGAACTTCCCGCCCCAGGAGCACGCCGACCCGGTCACCGAGGGCGCATGCAACCTCTTCATCGTCGAGAAGCTCGGCGTGAGTCAGCCGACGGGGAGTCGCCACCTGAAGGTCCTCGTCGACGCGGGACTCGTGGTCGCCACCCGCCGGAAGGGCTGGACCTACTACCGCCGCGACGAGGACGCCCTCGCCGCCGTCGCCGAGCGGATGCGGGAGATCTGACATGAGCATCCGCATCGGCGCCGACGTGGGCGGCACCTTCACCGACATCGTGATCGAACTCGCCGACGGCCGATACGCGTCGACGAAGGTCCTCACGACACACCAGGCCCCCGAGGTGGGCATCCTCGACGGCATCGGGCGCATCGCCGAGCAGGAGCGCATCGACCTCCGCGACGTCACCCAGATCATCCACGGCACGACACTCGCGACGAACGCGCTCATCGAGCGCCGCGGCGCAAAGACCGCACTCGTCACCACCGACGGCTTCCGGGATGTCATCGAGACGCGCACCGAGAGTCGCTTCGAGCAGTACGACCTCGACATCGTGTTGCCGACCCCGCTCATCCAGCGGGCCGACCGCCACGTGATCAGCGAGCGCCTCGATGCCCGGGGCCAAATCCTGGTGCCGTTCGACGAGGATGGTGCCCTGGCGCTGATCGAACGGATCGCCGGTGAGGGCTACGAGTCGGTCGCGGTCGGGTTCATCCACGCCTACGTCAACCCCGCGAACGAGCACCGGTTCCGCGACTTGCTCCTCGCCGAGCTCCCCGACATCGCCGTGTCGATCTCGAGCGAGGTCTCACCGCAGATGCGCGAGTACGAGCGCTTCAACACCGTCTGCGCCAACGCCTACGTTCAGCCGCTGATGGCGAGCTACCTAGTGCGGCTGCGTGACGAACTCGCCGCACGCGGCGCGACCTGCCCGCTGTATCTCATCCACTCCGGAGGCGGCCTGATGTCGGTCGAGTCGGCCGCCGCGTTGCCGGTCCGGCTCGTCGAGTCGGGGCCGGCCGGCGGCGCGATCTTCGCCGCCGACCTCGCGGCCCGGTATGGCCGCGACCGGGTGCTCTCCTACGACATGGGCGGCACCACCGCGAAGATCGCTCTGATCGAAGACTTCACGCCGGCGACAGCGAAGACCTTCGAGGTCGACCGCACCGCCCGCTTCAAGAAGGGCTCGGGCATGCCCATCTCGATCCCGGTGATCGAGATGATCGAGATCGGCGCGGGCGGCGGCTCGATCGCCTCGGTCGACGCGCTCGGCCAGATCCGCATCGGTCCGCACTCGGCCGGCAGCGAACCGGGTCCGGCGTCGTACGGCCGCGGCGGCGAGCACGCCACGGTCACCGACGCCAACGTGCAGCTCGGCCGCCTGCATCCCGACACGTTCGGCGCGACGGATATTGACCTCTCCCCCACCCTCGCCGGCGAGGCGCTCGCCCGCTCGGTCGGCGAGCGGCTCGGCCTCTCGGCGGCGGACGCCGCGCGTGGTGTGGCCGAGGTCGTCGACGAGAACATGGCCAACGCCGCCCGCGTCCACGCGGTGGAGAACGGCAAGGATCTCGCCGGCTACACGATGATCGCTTTCGGTGGCGGCGGACCACTCCACGCCAGCCGACTGCTCGACAAGCTCGGTCTCGACGAACTGATCGTGCCGCCCGATGCGGGCGTCGGTTCGGCGGTCGGCTTCCTGCGGGCACCGTTCGCGTACGAGGCCGTGCGCAGCTTCTACACCTCCACCGGCGACTTCGACGTCGACGGCGCCAACCGGGTTCTGGCCGAGTTGGCCGACGAGGCCATGGCCTTCGTTCGCGAGGGAACGGCTGCCGAGGTGACGATCGAGCGCCAGGTGGCGATGCGCTACAAGGGCCAGGGCTGGGAGATCCCGGTGCGGCTCGGCCCAATCCCCGAGCATGGGACCCCGTTCGACGAGATGGCCGCCGAGCTCCTCGGCGCCCAGTTCACCAAGGCGTACGAGGAGTTCTTCGGCCGAGCGATCGACGATCTCGCGATCGAGGCGGTGAGCTGGTCGGTGCGGGTCGCATCGGTCGTCGAGACGCCGACTCCCGTCGAACTCTCCACCGCCGGTTCGCCGGTCGTCGCTCCCAACCAGCGACCGATGTACGACCCGATCACCGGCGCCGACGCCGACGCCGGTGTCGTGGAACGCTCGTCGCTCGCCGCCGGCGACCAGGTTCTCGGTCCGGCCGTGATCGTCGAGGACCAGACCACCACCGTGCTCGCCTCGCACCACGTCGCCACCATGCAGGAGGACGGCACCGTGCTGGTCCACCGCATCGTCGAAGGGAGCGCCTCGTGAACGCCGCACGTGAACTCAACAACCAGGTGATGTGGAACCGGCTCATCTCGATCGTCGAAGAGCAGGCCCTCACCCTCGTGCGCACCGCCTTCTCGACGTCGGTTCGCGAGGCCGGCGATCTGTCGGCCGGCGTGTTCGACACCGAAGGCCGCATGGTCGCCCAGGCGGTCACCGGCACCCCCGGCCACGTCAACACCATGGCCGCGGCCGTCGGCCACTTCATCGACGACATCGGCCCCGAGCGGATCTACCCGGGCGACGTCTACATCACCAACGATCCGTGGAAGGGCACCGGCCATCTCCACGACATCACCGTCACCACGCCGGTCTTCCGCGACCCCGACGACGACGGTTCGCTCATCGGCTTCTTCGCGTCGACCGCCCATGTCGTCGACGTCGGTGGTCGGGGCTACGGACCCGAGGCGCGGGAGGTCTACGAGGAGGGGCTGCGGATCCCGATCCTGAAGTGGGCCGAGCGGGGCGAGCTCCAGGAGAGCCTCGTCACCATGGTGCGCTGGAACGTGCGGGAGGCCGACCAGGTCATCGGTGACATCCACGGCCTCACCGCGTGCAACGAGACCGGCCGCCGCCGGCTGCTGTCGATGATGGACGAGTTCGACCTGCCCGACATCGACGACCTCGCGAGGTTCGTGTTCGAACGCACCCACGCCGCGACGATCGCCGCGCTAGCCGACGTCCCGAAGGGCAGCTACACGAACGAGATGGTGGTCGACGGCTACGACGAGCCGCTCACGCTCGCCGTCACCCTCACGGTGACCGACGAGGGCATGCACGCCGACTTCTCGGGTACATCCCCCATCAGCAAGCACGGCATCAACGTCCCGCTGACCTACTCCCAGGCCTACTTCACCTACGCCATGCTCGTCGCCCTCGCGCCCGAGCTACCGAACAACTTCGCGTCGCTGGCACCGTTCACGGTCAGCGCGCCGACCGGCGTGATCCTCAACGCCGAACACCCAGACCCGGTCTCGGTGCGCCACGTGATCGGCCACTTCGTCACCGACCTCACCCTCGGGGCCGTCGCCATCGCACTGCCCGACGTGATTCCGGCCGAGGGAGCCGGCGCCCTCTGGAACTTCCAGGCCAGCGCCCGTCAGGCCTCGCCCGAGGATCCCCGGCCGCCCGTCGAGCTGCTGATGTTCAACAGCGGCGGCACGGGTGCTCGCCCTCGTCTCGACGGACTCACCGCGACGGCGTTCCCGTCCGGCGTGCGCACGATGTCAGCGGAGGCAACCGAGCAGATCGGTCCGATCATCATCTGGCGCAAGGAGATCCGCGAGAACTCGGGCGGCGCGGGCAAACACCGCGGCGGCATGGGCCAGGTCCTGGAGGTCGGGCCGACCGAGGGGTACCGCTTCGAGTTCTCCGCCATGTTCGACCGGGTCGCCAACCCGGCCCGAGGCCGCGACGGCGGCGAAGACGGCGCCCCGGGCAGGGTCTACCTCGACGACGGCACGCCGTTCCCGACCAAGGGGGTCGAGACGGTGCCAGAGGGGCGTCGCCTGATCATGGAGTTGCCGGGCGGTGGCGGCTTCGGTGATCCCGCCGAACGCGACCCGGCGGCGGCCGATCACGACCGCCGCCAGGGCTACACGTCCTGATCGATCGGCTCAGCCGGCCACCAGCTCCTGCACCTGGGCGTGGGCGGCCGCCATGATCCCCTCGGGATCCGACATGATCGACGACGCCGCGATCGTCTGCACCGACGTGATGCCGAGCCAGCCGAGGAACACCGTGAGCCAGGTCGTGCCGTAGTCCATCGGGCTGCCGATCGGCGCCCCGCCCGAGGCTGCCACAAGGATGCGTCGCTCGTTCACCCGAGTCGGTCGGTGGCGACTCGGCAGGCGGCGTGCACGAGCGACGCATCGGCCTGCGCCCGGATCAGGGCGACCACGCCGATGAGCGACATCATCAAGAAGGCCGCGAGCTCGTCGAGATCGGCGTCCTCGGGGACGTCGCCGGCGGCGTCGGCGTTGCCCAGGGCGTGCCGGAACGCGGCCGTCACCCGGGCGATGTAGGCATCGACGAACTTCGCCGCACCCGGGTCGAGCGCGGCGGCCTCGACCGCGGTGTTGCACATGAGGCAGCCCTTGCCCTTCACCCACCCATCGGCTTCGCCGGCGTAGCTCGCGAACGCCCCTCGGATGGCGTCGGCCGCAGCGCCGGGGGCCTCGAGCGGAGCCAACACGTTCGACAGGTGCTCCTCGTCGTAGCGCTCGAGTGCAGCCTCGAAGAGCCCCTGCTTGGAGCCGAACTCGGCGTACATGCTCTTGCGATTGACGCCGAGCGCATCGACGAGCTGCGCCGTGCTCGTGCCGTTGTAGCCGTTGATGCGAAAGAGCTCGATGGCGGTGTCGAGGAGGTCGGTGCGGTCGTACTGCTTCATGAATCTCAGAGTTTCCCTTGACAGCTAAGGTAACTGTTTGGTTACCTCATGGCAAGTAACCACTCGATTACCCCAAAACATTCCCATCCCGACGGGGTGCGCCAATCCCGCCGAAGCACGGCGACAACGAGGAGAACCACCATGAGCACCAACATCACCGTCATCTACAAGTGGACCGCCAAGGAAGGGAAGCTCGACGAGCTGACCAACATCTACCGTGACGTCACCGACGCCATGGGGGCCAACGAGCCGGGCGCCACCAACGTCCACGTCTACGAGTCGACGGCCGACAACGCCATCTACGTCCGCGACGAGTTCATCGACGCCGAGGCCATGGGGTTCCACCTCGGCACGACCGCCGCCGCCCACTTCCCCGCCCTGCTCGAGGTCGCCACCCCGGGCCAGTTCTTCTTCCTCGGCGACGTGCCCGAGGAGATGCAGGCGCACGCCAAGGGCATGGGCCTCGCCGCCGAGTTCAGCACTCACGCCGCCGGCTTCGACCGGTGACGACTCGGGCCGGGTCTGCCAGACTGCGCTCATGGGTGTTCTCTGGGGTCTGATCATGGCGGCGATCGGCGTGCTGTTCGTCGTGTGGGGCCGCACCGAGTCAACGTTCGTCGTCTACCGTCTGCTCGCCGCTCGGTCTCGCATCCTGTGGGGCGACCGGGTCCACGGCTTCTACCAGGTGGTCGGGGTGATCCTCGTCGCGATCGGCGTCGTCTGGGCCATCAGCGGCTGACCCGAGGACCGTGGGCGACCGCGGGCCGTAGCCTGGAGCCATGTCGCTCGAGCTGACGCCCTCCGCCTCGTTCCCCACCCGTCGACCCGTCCTGGTCGTGATCGCCGACGGTGTCGGCGAAGCACCCGCCGGTCCCATGAACGCGGTGACCGAGGCGGCGACCCCGGCGCTCGACTCCCTCTGCGACACCCGGCTCTACCGCACGCTCAAGGCCCACGGGCCCGCCGTTGGTCTGCCGTCGTGGGACGACATGGGCAACAGCGAGGTCGGCCACAACGCGCTCGGCGCCGGGCGGGTCTTCGCGCAGGGCGCCAAGCTCGTCAACCAGGCGATCGAGTCGGGGGCGATCTTCGAGTCCGACGTGTGGCAGTCGGTGATCGAGCGGGCTCGTCCGGCGACGCTGCACCTGCTCGGACTCCATTCCGACGGCAACGTACACAGCCACAACGACCACCTCTACGCCCTGATGCGCCGGGCCGTGACCGAAGGCGTCGAGCGGATCCGGCTCCACATCCTCCACGACGGCCGCGACGTCGACCCTCGCTCGGCGCTCACCTACATCGACCAGACCGAAGCGGTCGTCGCCGAACTCAACGCCGCGGGCGCCGACGTCGCCATCGCCTCCGGTGGTGGCCGCATGGCCATCACCATGGATCGATACGAGGCCGACTGGCCGATGGTCGAGCGGGGCTACTGGTGCCACACCCACGGCGAAGGCCGCCCGTTCGCCTCGGCCCGCAAGGCGGTCGAAGCGATGTACGCCGAGTCCGACGACGGCGACCAGTACCTCGATCGTTTCGTCGTCGTCGACCACGAAGGCGACCCGGTCGGTTCGATGACCGACGGCGATGCCGTCGTGCTCTACAACTTCCGCGGCGACCGGGCGGTCGAGATCAGCCAGGCGTACGAGGATCCGGACTTCGGGCACTTCGACCGCGGCAACCACCCCGACGTCTTCTTCGCCGGCATGCTCCAGTACGACGGCGATCTCCTCGTGCCGACCAACCATCTGGTCGCCCCGCCGTCGATCGACCGCACGATGGGCGAGTACCTCTGTGCGACCGGCCTGAAGAGCTTTGCCGTCAGCGAGACCCAGAAGTTCGGCCACGTCACCTTCTTCTGGAACGGCAACCGAAGCGGGTACATCGACGAGGAACTCGAGACCTACATCGAGATCCCCTCCGACAACGTCGAGTTCAACACCGCGCCGCAGATGAAGGCCCGCGAGATCACCGAGGCCACTATCGAGCTGCTGCGCTCCGGCGACCATGCGATGGGGCGCATCAACTTCGCCAACGGCGACATGGTCGGCCACACCGGCGACCTCAAGGCCACGATCGACGCCATGCAGGTGCTCGACGACTGCCTCGAACAGCTCGTGCAGGTCATCGACGAGATCGGCGGGATCATGATCGTCACCGCCGACCACGGCAACGCCGACATCATGTACACCGAGGGCAAGGACGGCGAGATCACGCCGAAGACAAGCCACACGCTGAGCCCGGTACCGTTCGCGATCCACGACGGTTCCGGCACGGCCGACTACCGCCTGATCGACGAACTCCCCGACGCCGGCATCGCCAACGTCGCCGCGACGGTGCTCAACCTGATGGGGCTCGATGCGCCCGGCGACTACGAGCCGAGCCTGGTCGAGCCGGCTTAGGCGGTAAGACCGCCGTCGATCACCATCCGGGTGCCGGTGATGAAGCCGGCCTCCGGGCCGGCGAGGAAGGCCACCAGCGCCGCGACCTCGTCGACCTCGCCGTACCGACCGACCGCGGTGCGAGCGCGGAGCTGATCGGCCAGCGCACTGTCAGCCGGATTCATCGCCGTGTCGATGGGGCCGGGCACGACGGCGTTCACCGTGATGCCCCGGGGCCCGAGATCGCGCGACCAGCCCTGGACGAACGCGTTGATCGCAGCCTTGCTGGCGCCGTAGAGTGCGAGGCCCGGCGAGAAGAAGTCGTTGGCGATCGTTGCGCTGACGACGATGACCCGACCGCCCTCGCGCAGGTGGGGTTCGGCTGCCCGTACCAACTGGAGCGCGCCCCGGACGTTGATCTCGAATGTCGTCGCGTAGGCGTCGTCGTCGGTGTCGCCCAGCATCCGCGGCAGCATCACGCCGGCGTTGTTGACGACGATGTCGAGTCCGCCGTGACGCTCGACGGTGGCCGCGACCGCAGCCGCGCCATCGAGCGGTTCACGAGCGTCGGCGAGGACCGCCGACGCGACGCCACCGCCGTCGACGATGGACGCAACGGTCGCATCCGCCTCGCTGGACGAGCCGACATGGGTGATC